>CAXTKQ010000004.1:13382-24278 GCA_964244955.1 uncultured Sphingobacteriaceae bacterium
CCACCATGCAGAGCTGAAAGCTGATTGCCGAAAGCTGAAAGCAAACACACTTATGATTTCCTTAAAAAAAACCCTCCTTTGCCTATGCTTCTTTTATGCCCTAAAAATTAGTGCGCAAAGTACAGACAGCAGCCGATTGACCTTGCAGCAATGCATCGAAATTGCAAGCCGGCAAAACCTGCAGGTGCAGCAAAGCGATTTGGCCGCGCAACGTGCCAACATCAATTTGAGGCAGGCCAAAAGCAATTTGTTGCCCGCCATTTCCGGCAATGTTTTGCAGGGACTGAACCAGGGCCGCAGCATTGACCCGTTTACCAACGCCTACTTAAACCAGCAAATCAATTACACCAATTACTCGCTTGGCGGAAACATTATTTTGTTCAATGGCTTTTTGTTGTGGAACACCATCAAACAAAACCTGCTTGCTTTCGAGGCCAGCAAACTGGAGCTGCAGCAACAAAAAGACAACCTCACGCTAAACGTGATCCTCGCTTACCTGCAAATTTTAAACAACGGTGAACTGGTTAACCAGGCCCGGAACCAGGCTTTGGTATCGCAGGCACAAATCAAACGTTCGGAAATTTTGAATAAAGATGGCGCCATTGCACCTTATCAACTGGCGGATTTAAAAGGGCAACTGGCCAACGACAGCTTGTCCATCATCAACAACCAAAACAATTTGGAAAGCGCAAAAGTAACGCTGGCGCAGTACATGAACGTGCCTTATCAAGCCAATCAAACTTATGCGCCTTTGACGGCCGAACAATTGGCTTCTTTTGGCAACAACAATCCCGAAAGTATTTATCAGGCGGCTTTAGAGCAGTTGGGCCTGGTCAAAGCATCGGTGCTGCGAACGAAAAGTGCGGCCAAAGGCGTGAGTGCGGCGCGCGGTTATCTGTACCCAACGCTTTCTTTTAATGCCAGTGCCAATACCAATTATTCGAGCGCGGCCAGCCGTAGTATTTTTGTGGACAGTGTGCGCCAGCCAACCAATGATTATGTGAATTTGCAGAACGGTTCAAAATCCTACGTCATCACCAACCAAAGCGATTACCGGCAGGAAAAAATCAGTTACGGCAACCAGTTCAAAAACAATTACAGTTCTTCTTTTTCGGTTGGTTTGCAGGTTCCGATTTTTGCCAACCTTGCTGCACGGAACCGGATTTCACTGGCCAAATTAGATTTAAAAAACGCCGAACTGGTGGAGCAAACCACGCGCATCCAACTGAAACAATCGGTAGAACAGGCTTTTTTTAACACCATAGCTTCTTACAGCCGTTACCAAACTTTGCAGCACCAGGTTGTGGCTTACACCGAATCTTTTAAAGCAACCGAAGTAAAATTTAATGCCGGCGTTGGCACAAGTGTAGATTATACCGTAGCGAAAAATAAATTAGATGCTGCCAATATCAACCTCATTTCTGCGCGTTACGATTATATTTTACGGTTGAAAATATTGGATTATTATCAGGGGAAATTGAGTTGGTGAGAAGAAGCGATCAGCTTTCGGCAATCAGCTTTCAGCCAATGAAAAGCGTTCAGGATCGAAAAAATAAAATCGGTAACAGAAAGCTGCTTACTTTTTTTATTACTTTGCAATTGGCTGATTGCTGAAAGCTGACCGCTTACAGCATATCCAACAAATGCTGTTTTTATATGCTTCGTTTTCGCTCTTTAATGTTGGTTTTGTTTTCTGTGTGCTGCTTTTCTTGCCAGCAAAAACAAAGTGCAAGCCAGTCTTCCGCATCTCCTGCAAAACCTGAAAGTGATTCGGCTTTAATTGCCCGGACTAAAACTTCTTTTAAAAGCGTCATCGGCATTCCCTTTACCGAAGTTTACCGCTGTTTTGAGACTGGCGTTTCTTTTAACGCCCAAGGCTTTCAGCTTAAGCCTTCCTGGAAAATCAACTTTAAAGCGGATACTTTGGTTGCTGTTTTTAGCCCGATAAAAAAGCGTTTTTATGATCTGCCTTTAAATTTAGACCATGATTCGCTTTTTACTTTTGCCGGTGCTTGGTTTAAGGCAAGGAAGATCAGCAAAGACAGTTTAAAATTTCAGGTTTTGGATGTGAACAACAAAATCATCAACTGGAAAAATTCCAATGTTTATGTTACTTTTTATGCGGAGGAATACCTCAAAAGACAACATTTCATCGTAGAAAAACTTCGCCAAACCACAAAAAAAGACACAGCTTATATCCAGAATTTAGCGAAACAAGCCAGCCTCGACCCAAAGAAAATATTTGCCGCACAAGAACCGGTTGTGTTAAAAAGCAAAAGCCCGAATGTTGTGGTTGCCAACGCCAAACTCAAAGCCAAAGATTTGGATAATTATTACGTGCCCGAAACCTTGTTTTACCCGGAATATGAAATAACCATCAACAAAGCTTATGCTGATTTTTACCACACTTTTGCCGTTCGTGTGGATGCGCAGGGGCAATTGCATTTTGTAGAACCGATGGAAAACATGCTGCCCGATGAACAGGAAAACACCATCAAAGTAATGAAAGGCATTATGGACGGCTACCTGAAATTGTATTTAAACATTACGCCCGGCAAAACTTTAGGCATTCCGCACGATAGTTTGATTTTATTGGTGGTGAGGGGAAATCAAGGTTGATGCTTCTTTTACCGGCATAAATTTGGTGTGTTGGTGATGGCTTATAAGTTATAGTTTTAGCCGCAGCACTACAAAAAATTCAAAATCAACTGGTTTACTTTGGCCGCTTTTTCGTGGTGCAGCCAATGCGTGGCGTCGTCAATATAAATCAATTTTCCTTTGGCACAAAGCATGTTGCTTTTGCCGGCCATTTGCGGAAGCAGGAATTTATCCTGCGTTCCCCACAAAATCAAGGTTGGAATTTGGATGCGTTTAAATGCGGGCCGACTGTATTTGTAAGCGCGGTACCAGTTGATCATCGCCCGTACCGCTCCCGGTTGCCGCCAGGCGGATTTGTATTGCATTATTTCATGTCGGGTAAATGTATTTTGAAGTGCTGTGCCAATCATGCTCCTTTCCATCAGCTTAAAGTTGAACCAACTGATCATCCATTCGGGCAAAAATGGGATTTGGAAAAAACCGGTGTACCAACTGCGCAACATTTGCCTGGCATTGCTTTTTAAAGTTTCGCGCATAATCCTCAAGTGCGGCATGTTCAGGACGATGAGTTTCTCGATCAGTTCGGGATGCTGGCCTGCCAGTTCCCAGGCAATTGCCCCGCCCCAATCATGCCCCACTAAAATTATTTTTTGGGTAGATAACTGTTTGATTAGCTCAACCATATCTGCAACCAGATTTTCGATGCGGTAAGTTTTTACGCCTTTTGGTTTGCTGCTGAGGTTGTAGCCGCGCTGGTCGGGCGCAACTACACGGAAACCTTTTGCCGCAAAAAACAGCAACTGCTTTTTCCAGCCCAACGAAAACTCGGGGAAACCATGCAAAAAAAGCATCACTTTTCCCTGCTGCGGGCCAGCGGTTGCTGCGTGTAAAGTAATCCCGTTTACGTTATAAAATTGGCTTGTGATTTCCATATCAAAAACAATTTTGTTTGATATAAATACTGCAAAAACACATATGCTGTTTTTACAAGGATAAATTTTATAGTGTTAGTTAAAAACCAGGTTGGCATTTTATTTAGATTTTAGCATGATAAAAGAAGCATCGGCCTAAACCCCTTATTCCCCATCCAAACTTTCCACCTGCCTGTTCCTCCGCTTAAACCACCAATACATCGGTACACCGGTGAGCATTAAAACCATGCCTAATCCTGCTTCGCGCGGACGGGTAAAAAAAGTATTGATAAACAAACCGGCACAAAACAGCACCACAATGGCAGGAACAACCGGATAGCCCCAAACTTTGTACGGCCGTTCTGCATCGGGCATCTTTTTCCGCAGGATAAAAACGCCCAAAGCCGTAGCGCCGTAATAAATAAAAACTGCAAAAACAATCATGTCCGTTAACTGGTCAAACGTGCCGGAAAGCACCAGCAAACAAGCCCATACGCCTTGAAATAGCAAAGAATTTACAGGAGCTTGTGCCTCGTTTAATTTGGCCACTTTCGAGAAAAACAAACCTTCGCGCGCCATGGCAAAGTAAGGGCGCGCGCTGGCCAAAATAGTAGCGTGGGTACAACCTAAAGTGGTTATCAAAACCAGCACCGAAATAAAAATGCCGCCGCTGTTTCCCCAAAAACTTTTAACCGCTTCGATGGCAGCAATTTGGTTGCCGGCCTGGTTAATTTTTTCAAGCGCCGCTACCGGCAATAGCGACAAATAAGTAGCGTTGACCAGCAGGTACAAAGCAATCACGATGAAAACGCCAATGGCAATCCCTTTTGGGATATTGCGCTTGGCTTCCTTCACTTCCCCACCAATAAAACCAATGGCCGCCCAGCCCTGGTAACCCCAAAACGCCGATAACATAGCCGTAAAAACAGCACTAATGGTAACGGGAGAACTGTTTGTGGTTTGCAGGTTGATACTTTCGGCAACGCTGGCATGGCTGCTGCCCAGCCCAAAAAAGATGATGGTAAAAATGCCGATAAAAACTAAAACGAGGATAATATTGCTCATGCCCGCACCGGTTTTTACGCCGCGGGTATTGACCCAAGTAAGCAAAACGATCAGTAAAATAGCGGTCAGTTTTACCGACAGATTGGCAAAAGGATAAAAAATCCCGCCCAAAGTAAGCGTGGCGAGCTCCGGAAAGATTTGCTGAAAATGAAACAGGTTGTTGAGCGATTGCGCAAACACGTAAGCCAGCGAAGAAATAGCCGCCGTTTGGATCACGGTAAACAACGACCAGCCAAAAATAAAGGCAAAAAAACGGTTATAAATTTTTTTGAAGTAAGCATACTCGCCGCCTGTACCGGCCAAAAGCCCGGCAACTTCGGCATTGCTTAACGCGCCAAACAACGTAATGATGCCGCCGAGCAGCCACGCTATCAAAACCCAACCGGAAGAATGCAGTTCGGCAGCCATTGGCGCAACCTTTTTGTAAACGCCGGAGCCAAGGATATTGGCAATGACAACAACAATAACATAACGCAGCCCTAAAGTGCGGTTGAGTTTGGAAGGTGGGTTCATGCAAAGCAATTATTTTTACAAGCTACCAATTTTATCAGGAAAAGCAATTCAAATATTAGTTTGAACAAAAAATATTCCGGTTAATATTTAGTTTTGAGTAGATCAAAAACTTTCATTGCTGATGAAAAAGCTACTCTTTTTGCTTTGGCTGCTGCCGGCCGCCTGCCTGGCACAGACCGATTCTGCCCAAGTAAAACCGCGAAATGTTTATTGCCGGATTTTTATTTCAACAGGGTTTTTCAGTTCCAAAATTTCTGTAAAGTTTAATTTTGGCCGAAACAGTTCCAGGGGCAGTTTAACCGATGCCGAAGTTGCAAAATTATCAAGGGAGTTGCAAGTAATTGATAATGAAATTGACGCGATTAATTACATGGCACTGCAAGGCTGGGAAGTGGTAACTTATACGCCGGAAACTTATCATGGAAGCTCGACCGATGATTCTACTTATTTGCTTGTAAAAAAAGTTTCACCTTAAAAACAGATGCTTCTTTTATCCCTAAATTTTTGGTGAACCACGAACCATCAACTATAAACCATCAACCATAACCTTTCTTGTCCAAGTATGCGCCAATCAATTGTACATTTTCGGCAGTCAAATCTTCGCCTGCAACTTCTTCCAAACTCCAGCCGCCGCCCTCTTTCAAAATTGTGCCGATAAAAACAGTATCCTTGGTAATGCGGTAAAAATTATCTTCAACAGGAATAGCGCGGCAAATCGCATCTTTAAAAATACCCCGAATTTGAATGGCTTCCATAAGCTGCAAAGATAACAAAATTATAAAGGCAGCTAAGCTTGATCAACTTCAATATAAACAAAAAAACCTCACCAAATTGATGAAGTTTTTGTATGAAAACATGGACCATTACCAGCCGCGGTAGCCGTAATCCCGACGATCGTGGTCGCGAAAATCACAATCCCGGTATCCATAATTTCTCCTGTCCCAGCCGCGGTTGTAGCCGTAATCCCGGTCGCGGCCACGGTAATCACGGCCCCGGTAATCCCGGTCGGCATAATTGCGGTCTTGTCCGCCCTGGTTTTGATAATTCTGGCCGCCGCGGTTTGGCATGTTTTGTCCCTGATAGTTTTGGTTGCCCTGGTTTTGATAGCCCTGGCCGCTTTGGTTTTGATAGTTTTGATTATTGCCCCGGCCGCCATTGTTTTGCGCTTGCGGGTTTTGGCCGCCGTAACCACCTTGCTGCCCGGCGCCACGGTTTCCGCCTTGTGTATAAGTTCCGTTTTGTTGCTGGCGGTTTCCCCAATCTTGTGCATTTGCAATATCAGAGAAGTTTAAAATCAAAGCAGAAAAAACAACCAGTGAAGTAACTTTGAGCGTTTTCATATTTTTAGTTTTTAAAAGATTTATGATGAATAGAGCATTTACAATTGCAGTAGTTTAACCTAAAAATATATACTTTTTTAGGTTAAACCTTTTGCAAAAAATTGTTCTAAGTGGAAATTTTGCACTGCCTGGTTATGCTAAATTTTAGGTGATAAAAGAAGCTTGTTAACTTTTATCTAAAGATATTACTTGTAAAAACTACAATTTTTTAAGTTTATTTTTAGCAGAATTAATGTAGATTTAAACTTCCAACTAAAACCTTGAAATTACTTTTTGATGCTTAAACTATTAAATTGTTATAATTGGGTTTATGGCAAAACCAACTGTCAAATTCATCAGACCATACTGTTGCTTTCAAAAAAATTTATTCCTGCTTTTTTCATTGTCTTTTGGGTTTCGTCTTTTAATGCCACAACATTTGCACAAGCTAATAACCTGAAAAATGAGTTGAAAAAATTAACTGCAACTTTAGATAGTTTTAACCATGTCAAACCTGCTGAAAAACTTTACCTGCATTTCGACAAATCAAATTATGCCATTTGCGATACCATTTGGTTTAAAGCTTACTTGCTCAATGCCGCTTATTTAATGCCTTTTGTAAAAAGCGGGATTTTACATGTTGACATCAGTAACGACAGTAATAAAGTAATCAAGCAATTTATCCTGCCGGTACAAAACGGGCTTACCTGGGGAAACATCAGCTTAAACGAAAAAGAGTTTTTTGGCGGCACTTATACTATTTATGCCTACACCAATTGGATGCGCAATTTTGGCGAGGACTTTTTTTACGCTAAACAATTTTACATCACCAATAGCAACGAGCATGGCTGGCTAATCAATACAAATATAAACGCCGCTAATAACAAGGATGAGATTGATGCAAGTTTTAAATTTACCGGCCCCAACAAAACACCAATTGCCGATAACCCCTTAAAATTACAGGTGATGGCAGGAAACAAAAACTTGTATAAACAGAAGCTATCTACTGATTCAAACGGGGCACTAAATGTACATTTTACAATACCCCCAAATTTAACTCATATAGCCCTAATTGCCCAAGATGAAAAAACAAGCAGAAGGGCAGTTGTCCCGGTTAATTTAAACCTTGCGCAAAATGCCGATGTACAGTTTTTGCCGGAAGGCGGAAACTTAGTGGCCAGGCTTCCGATCCGAATTGGTTTTAAGGCAATTGGCGAAGACGGAAAAGGATTAAACATTTCCGGTATTGTTGTTAATCAAAACCAAAAGCAGATTGTCGCTTTTAAATCTTCGCACTTGGGCATGGGAAGCTTTAACTTGAACATAAAAGATGGGGAAAGTTATACAGCTAAAGTAACTTTACCAGGCGGCACAATGAAAGCATTCCCATTTCCCTTGGTGAAAGAATCAGGAACTGTTTTACAAGTAAAAAACCTGGCCGAAAGCGATTCGTTGGAAGTTACGGTTGCAGCAAGTAGTGATATTGTCCAGTCCAATAACAGCTACTTTTTAATTGGCAAGACGCGTGGCATTGCTTGTTATGCGGCTGTTGTTAGTTTTAACGGTGGAAACACACTCCGAAGGGACATTGCGAAAAGTTTGTTTCCTACCGGGATTGCAAGTTTTACTTTATTAAACACCAACAAACAGGCTTTAAATGAAAGAATGGTTTTCATTAACCATCACGATAACCTGACCATTCGATTTAGTACAGATAAGCCAAGCTATTTCAAAAGGGATAGTGTTGCTTTGCACTTAAAGATAACCGATAATAACGGCAACCCGATAAGCGGTAATTTCTCCCTTGCCGTTACGGATAATAACCAGGTAAAGGCTGATACCTTGAACAACGAAAATATTGTTTGCCGTATGCTGCTTGCCTCAGATTTAAAAGGATACATTGAAGAGCCAAGTTATTATTTTTCTGCAAAACCCCAAGAAGCGTCCCAGGCATTGGACAACCTGCTTTTAACACAGGGATGGACAGGCTACAACTGGCAGGAGGTTTTGAACCCAACAAAGATCAAATATCAGCCGGAGCAGGAAGCCATAGTTAAAGGCAGCGTTTTTGATGTTTTTAACAAACCAGTACGGGGGACAAAAGTACAGTTGTTCTCCAAGTCGCCTTTTTTGCTGATGGATACCGTTACCGATGACGAAGGCCAGTTTACCTTTCGACACCTTCCCGCCATTGACACGCCTGTTTTCGTAATCAAAGCGGTAAACAAAAATGGCAAAAGCTTTAACGTTGGCATCCGGGCAGAGGAAACGCCGCCGCCAGTATTTTCAAAATTGTCTGTTCCAACCCTTCTGCCTTGGTATGTCAACAGCGATATTACCCTGCTTAATTATACCCGGCAGGAAGCCGCAAGGCAGCAACAGCCCTTCCAACTTTTGCCCGGAATGCACACACTAAAAGAAGTAAACATCACAGCCAGAAAAACCATAAAAGGCTCCCAAAATTTAAACGGCGCCGGAAACGCCGACGTTGTTATTGATGAAAAAGAACTGGAAAAAGCTGGTAAAAAGAGTTTTCTTCAGCTACTGGAAGAAAAAGTAAAAGGGTTTAGGATAGGATCAACTCCTCTTACATTAATTAATTGGTATTTTGTTAAAGACAAATGGGCTATAATCATTGTTGATGGTGTACGGCTAAATGAATTTTATGAACCAAATGTAGATTATGTAGAAGCGTTTTTAAAGTTGAATAATTATTTAAAGGAATATAGTGCGGAAGATATAAAAGGCATTGAATTAAATTTTTCCGGTAAGTATAGTTCAAATTATATACAACGGTTTATGAATCCTCCTTTGTGGAATCCTGTTAAGTTGGATTATGTATTCATTGAGATTACTACACGTTCAGGCCAGGGTCCGTTTATAAATAACACACCTGGCATGTACTTGTACAAACCTTTGGCTTTAAGCTTGCCCAAACAATTTTACAAACCTAAGTACAATGTAAAAGATGCCATTTATCCTGAAGACCTTCGCTCGACCATTACCTGGGAACCTAACATTGTTACCGATAAAAACGGCATGGCAACCGTATCTTTTTATGCTGCCGACCAGCCATCTACTTATACTTTTACTTTAAACGGTAGCGATATGAACGGAAATTTGGGTTTTAAAACCGGACAAATCAATATCAGCAAAAAATAGAGATTTTAACCACAATTTGTAACTTCCGTCATTACAATTGGACGCTTTAATTTACAATCTTATAAATAAAATAAATCTAATTTTAGGCAGATAAAAGAAGTATCACAAACCGAATACAATTAAAAACATGCAAACAGAAACCCAAACCATCACTATCGAAAATACCATAAAAGCACCGGTAAAAAAAGTATGGCAATGTTGGACAAGCCCGGAACATATTGTTAAATGGAACGCTGCCTCCGATGATTGGCACACCACTTTTGCCGAAACTGATTTAAAAGTCGGCGGTAAATTTACATCAAGAATGGAAGCCAAAGACGGAAGTTTCGGCTTTGATTTTAGCGGCGTTTACGAAGAAGTCAGGGAAAATGAATACTTAGCCTCTAAGTTGGATGACGACAGAAAGATGAGCGTAACTTTTATACCGGAAGGCAACGAAACCAAAGTTATCGAAACTTTCGAAACAGAAAATATAAATCCAATTGAACTGCAAAAAACAGGCTGGCAGGCAATCTTGGATAACTTCAAAAAGTATGCAGAATCATAGCATGATTAAAACTTGCGGTGATTCTTATCAACTTTTAAAAGCGATTTTATCTTACTGCTTTACAAACAAATAAGGGTCATAATCAATAAAATCGTTCACTTTAATAAAAGTAGAAACAACTTTGTTTTGATCAATTTTAAATTGCAAGGGGAAAATACCAAAAGCCGGATTGTTATAAGTAAGCAGCCACTCGCCGTTGTCCATATATTGCAATTTGGCTTTTAAAGTTGCATGTCCGCTAAAGTTCACTTGTAAATCTTTTCCGTTTTGCACAATGCTGATCGGGCCATAAAGTTCGTTTATATAAGTGCCAACATATTTTGATATTGGCAAACTTGGCGCATTGCCTTTTACACGCGCTTGCATCGCTTTTACTTTGGCCACGCTTGCTTCAAATTGTGGCTTAAAAACCTGCAAAGCCTGTTTGCTCCGATTGATATAAGGTACGCCCAAATAAGCGTCCAAAAGTTGGTAGCGCAAAGCTTCAAAAAATTCCTGGTTGTCGTTATTGGTCAGGATGACGATGCCCAGCTTTTCTTCGGGCACAAAACAAGTGTTGGTAACAAAGCCATCGGCACCGCCGGTATGGTAAAAAACCTGCCTTCCGTTGTAGTCCCGCTGAAAAATGCCCAAACCATAACCCGTATAATGGCTTGGATAAACACCGGATTTGGCACTCGAAATAACCGTGTTCATCTCCCTCGTTTTTTGCAAAACGCTCCAGGGCAAAATACGTTTGCCCATATACCGGCCGCTGTCCAATTGCAATAGCGGCCACTTG
>CAXTKQ010000004.1:24288-38150 GCA_964244955.1 uncultured Sphingobacteriaceae bacterium
AAATCATTTACGTTGCTCACCAAACTCCCGGCAGGCGCTAAATTGTCCACCAGGTCATACGGCAACTCCGATAATTTATCGGTAAAAACAGTACTGTAAGGTTTGGCTACGTCTTTTCGTTGCGCTGCACCTTTTCCCAAAGTGTACGTATTAGTCATGCCCAGCGGTGTAAGCAAACTGTCCTGAACATAGTTTTCCCAGGGTTTGCCGGCAACAAGCGGAATCACTTCGCCAGCGGTTAAAAAACAACTGTTGCAGTAGCCAAAGCTTTGGCGAAACTGTTGCGCCGGTTTCAGCAGTTTCATTTTTGCCATAATTTGCCGGCTCGAAAGGCTGCTGTTCCAAAAAGTAAAATCGCCCTGAAAAGTCCCGGTGCCGAGGTGGTGCGAAAGCATGTCTTTTATCGTAACCAAATTGGTGGTGTTGGCATCATACAGTTTATAATCAGGAAAGTATTTCGTGATCTTGTCGTTCAGCGACAGCTTTTTATCGTAGTCCAATTGCGCCAATGCCGTGGCCGTAAACAGTTTGCTGTTGCTGGCGATCAAAAACAAGGTATTTTCATCCACCGGTTCTTTGGTTTTGATATCGCGAACGCCGTAACCTTTCATCGCCACAACTTTTCCGTCTTTGATGATGGCGATTGCCAGGCCGGGCAAATTCCAGTCTTTCATGCCTTGCCGCACGTAATTGTCCAAGCTATCGGTTACAAAATTTTGTGCCTGTGTTTTAAATGGGACAACGAAAGAAAACCAAGCCAGCAACACAACAAACAGTCTCTTCATTTTTTAATTCTTGGAAATTTAATTAACCGGAAATTTAACGCAATTAAGGATTTTATAGTGATAAAAACAGCATCGGCATCAACTTAAAAAAATAACCAAAACAGAAATTGCGCATTTCTGCCGTCCCAGAAAATTGGTTATTGCAGGATGGTTTAAACCAATCTGTTTGAAAAGTTTAAGCAGATTGGTTTGAGAAGTTTTTAGAAGTACAGAAACAGAATGCTTCTTTTATAGCATAAAAATCAGCAGCGGTTTTTGATGCTTTGATCTTTAAACCAGTTTATCCGGTGTAATTGGCAAATCCCGAACCCGTTTTCCTGTTGCATGGAAAACTGCGTTTGCAACCGCAGCAGCCATTCCGATCAAAGAAATTTCGCCTACGCCTTTTGATCCCATCGGGTTGATGTAGGGGTCTTTTTTGTCTATAAAAACAGCATCAATTGCCGGAATATCAGCATGAACCGGAACATGGTAATCGGCCAGGTTATTATTTACATATCGGCCGAAACGGTTGTCTATCACAGCTTCTTCCATCAAAGCCATTCCAATACCGCCGATTGCACCGCCAATTACCTGGCTTCCGGCTGTTTTGTGGTTGATGATTTTACCGGCATCTGCACAACTAACTACCCTTTTTACCTTGACTTGTCCGGTTGCCGGATGCACGTTTACTTCTACAAAATGTACAGAAAACGAGTAAAAAGAATATTTCCGCCGTTCCTCGCCTGATTTTGATTCTTCCGTAATTTCCAAATTTGGCAAACTGTGTTTCTTCAAAACATCCGCATATGCTATTTTGATAGATAGGTCTTTGGAAGTGATTTGTCCGTTTGCAAAAGTCAAATCCGCAGGTTTTACCGAAGCTGCCTCGCCTTGTCCGATGGCCAGTTCGCCCAATTTATTTTTCAAGGAAACACAAACCGCAGTAACGGCAGAACCAACCGTAGAAATGGTAGAAGAACCGCCCTGGCTTGGCGCTTTCGGAAAGGAAGAATTGCCCAATTGAAACTTGATTTTTTCCACCGGAACCTGCAAAACATCCGAAGCAATTTGCACCATCGCTGTTGCCGTTCCCGGCCCAATATCTGTTGTCGCGCATTGGATGGTATAAGTTCCGTCTGCCGATAGTTGGATACTTGCCGTAGCCGCACTTCTGCCCGCCGAAAAACTGCCCGTTCCCATGCCGTAACCAATCAGCATTCCATCGTCCGTTTTCATCGAACGCGGTTTTGGGTTGCGTTTAAACCAGCCAATCCTGTTGGCTGCTTCCTGGTAGCATTCTTTTAGATACTTGCTGGACCAGGGCAAATTTCTTTCCGGATCGGTATCGGCATGGTTGCGCAAACGGATTTCAATCGGATCCAAATTAAGCTGATAAGCCAGTTCGTCCATCGCACAATCCAAGGCAAAAGCACCCGAAGCTTCTCCTGGGCCACGCATCCAGGTTGGCGTGCTTACGTTAAGCGGCAAAATTTTATAACGGGTATTTACGTTCGAACAAGCGTATAAAAACTTGGAAACGTTGACCGTTCCTTCCGTAAATTCTTCATAAGTAGAAGTTTGGCTGATGGCTTCGTGGCTGATGCCAACCAGTTTTCCGTCTGCCGTTGCGCCCAAACCAACTTTTTGCCAAGTATAAGGCCGGTAACCAACCATCGTAAACATTTGTTCGCGGCTGATTACCACCTTTACCGGCCGGCCAACTTTTTGTGCAGCCATTACCGCAGCAATTTCGTGCGGCCAGGTACGCAAGGCATTCCCAAACGCGCCGCCAACATAGGTGGCCACAACCTGCACGTTTTCTACCGGGATTTTAAACGCTTGCGCAATCGTTCCCTGTGCTCCTTTTAAAGATTGTGTTTTATCGTAAACCGTAACTTTATCCGCCGCATCCCAAACAGCAATGATGGATTGCAGCTCCATGGGGTTGTGCACTTCTGTCGGGATTACGTATTCTGCTTCTATTTTTACCGGCGCATTTTTGTAGGCATCGGCTTCTCCGCGCAAATAATCGCCGTTAGAATTACGGTTTTTGGCTTGGGAAGGAAAATCAGCGGCGGTTACATTGGTATCAAAATCTGTTTGGAAAGATGCTTTTACATATTGCGCCTGCACCAAACCTGCTGCAAACTGCGCCCTTTCCAACGTATCTGCAACTACTAGTGCAACCGGCTGCCCGTAAAAATAAATTGTATCGTCCGAGAAAACACGCAAAGGCTGGCCTTTCGTCGTTTGTCCTTTTGCCGGGTTTCCACCTTCAGAATAACCCGGGATCTGCGGGGCATTAAAATGAGAGATCACAGCTAAAACACCTGGTGCACGTTCTGCTTTTTTAGCATCAATACTTTGGATCTTTCCGCCTGCAACCGTGCTGGTTACCAATACGCCGTAAGTTAATTTCGGTATCGGAAACTCTGCCGAATACCGTGCCGCACCGGTTACTTTCAACCTTCCATCTACCCTATCCAAACCATCAACAGCTTTACTGTCAAAAATTCTTTGCTCCATCACATTCATGCTATTCCTGATGCTGTTTTTAAGGCCTCGATTATGGTATTTGGTGCCATTTTCAACTTAAAAGAATTATACTTTAAACCTTTTGCGCCTTGCATGGCAATTTCGGCAGCTTGTTTAAAAGTTGCTTCGGTTGCCGGTTTTCCAACCAAAGCTTTTTCCGCTTCGGTAAGCCGCCAGGGTTTATGCGCCACGCCGCCCATCGCCAGCCGTGCTTCTTTTATCGTATTATTTTTGATGTTGAGGGCAGCCGCAACAGAAACCAACGCAAAAGCATACGAACTGCGGTCGCGAACTTTGAGGTAATGCACATTTTTGCTGAACGCATTATCCGGGATTTCAATGCCCGTAATCAATTCGCCTTTCATCAAATTGTTGTCTTTTTCGGGATGATCGCCCGGCAAACGATGAAAATCGGTAAACAAAACCCGGCGGTCGCCTTTTGGCCCCGAAATTAAAACGGTGGCATCCAAAGCGGCCAGTGCAACCGACATATCGCTTGGGTTAACGGCCACACATTGCGGACTGGCACCAAAAATAGCGTGCATCCGGTTGTAGCCTTCCAAAGCGCCGCAACCAGAACCGGGCTGGCGTTTGTTGCAAGGCAAATCCGGATTGTTGAAATAGAAACAACGCGTGCGCTGCATCATATTGCCGCCGATGGTGGCCACATTTCTCAATTGTGCCGAAGCACCGGCGTTTAAAGCCAGCGACAATAACGGCTGGTTTTGCAGCACCAATTTATGATCGGCCACATCGGTATTGGTAGCCAAAGCGCCAATGTATATACTATTGCTTTGTCTTCTGATCTCGGTTAAAGGAATTGGGTTGATGTCGACCAACTTTTGCGGAGCCGTAACGCCATTTTTCATCAGGTCGATCAGGTTTGTCCCACCGGCCAAAAAAGTAGCCGAAGGATCTTTTGCTATAGCGCCGATGGCCGTTTTAGCTGTTGTCGCCCGTACATATTGAAACTGTTTCATACTTTTTGCCCTCCGTTTTTCACTTCTGTAATTGCGTTTACAATGTTCGGGTAAGCACCGCAACGGCAAATGTTCCCGCTCATGTATTCCCTAATCTCAGTTTCCGAATTGGCATGCCCTTCGCGGATACAAGCCACAGCAGACATGATTTGCCCCGGCGTGCAGTAACCGCATTGGAAACCATCGTGTTTGATGAAAGCTTCCTGCATCGGGTGCAAATCTGCGCCGTTGGCCAAGCCTTCAATCGTAGTTACTTTTTTGCCATCGTGCATCACCGCCAACGTTAAACAGGAATTTTGGCGTTTGCCGTTTACATGAACGGTACAAGCGCCGCATTGCCCGTGGTCGCAGCCTTTTTTGGTTCCGGTCAGTTGCATTTGTTCGCGCAGCAAATCCAGCAGCGTAACACGCGGCTCAACAGACAAAGCATGTTTTACCCCGTTTATTTCCAGCTTCAGCGGTACTTTTTCAAATACGGCAGCCAGTTTTTCGTCCATTTCTTTTTCGGCAGCCGTAACCAAACTTACCGGCGTAAGTGCCATGGCCGATAAAAAAGTTGATTTTTTAAGAAAATCACGACGGCTCGAACCTGGGTTTTCATTCAGGTTTTCGTCCGGCACGGAACACTGATCTTTCTCCATAAATGTTTAATTTTTTTCCGTTTAAAACTACTGCTTTTATAGGCATAAAAGAAGCATCGGTACTGTAATATTTTTCTTAACAATTACAGTTTTTGCCAGATCTTTTCTTTGAGGTTTGCCTTTTGGTAATGCTGGTTTAAATGGCTAAACCGCAAGGTTTCTTTACTGCCCAAAGCCAAAAAACCTTTGCTTTCTAAGCTACTGTCAAACAAGGTGAACACGCGGTTTTGCATGTCCTGGTTAAAATAGATCAAAACGTTGCGGCAGATAACCAATTGGAACTGGTTAAAAGAAGTATCGGCAGCGAGGTTATGGGTGGAGAAAACCATACGCTTTTTCAGCTCGTCCAGAAATTTCACCTGCCCAAAATACGGCCCGTAGTAATTTTGCAACAACAATTCGCCGCCGGCCTTCAAATAATTATCGGCATAATGCTGAAAAGGCTTTTGCGGAAAAATACCTTTTGAAGCCGTTTCCAAAGCTTCAGGGTTGATATCCGTAGCATACAAAATTGATTTATGGAGCAGGTGAAGTTCTTTCAGCAAAATGGCCATTGAATATACTTCCTCGCCGGTAGAACAGCCTGCATGCCAAATCCGGATGAGCGGAAAATTGCTTAAAGCAGGCAAAATAGCGGTTCGCAAAGCCGCAAAAAAAGAAGGGTCGCGGAACATTTCGGTAACCGGAACCATGATTTTGGAGATGAACAAACGAAAATATTGCGGGTCGTTTTTAAGCAAATAACGCAAGGCCGGAAAGTTGCCCGCTTGTTGCAAATTATAAAACTGGTTGATCCGCCGTTGCAGCATCGGCATGGAATATCCCGTAAAATCGTAACCGTAAGTATCAATTAAATCGGTCAACAATTGGTTGATTTCTTCTTCACGCAGTATGCCCACCATTTTTATACCGATAAAAGAAGCATCAAAACTTTACCAAACCTTTTTTACAGCGATTGCCCGTACAGCCAAACCCGCAAAAGCGAAACCAATTGATCCACATCCACTGGTTTTGAAACATAATCTGATGCACCGGCTTCGATACAAGCTTCGCGGTCGGCAGGCATTACTTTGGCCGTAACCGCAATAATGGGCAGCGTGGAAAAATCCGGGTGCTGCCTGATGCGGCGCGTACTTTCGTAGCCGTCCATTTCGGGCATCATCATGTCCATCAGCACGATGTCTACACGCTCTTTTTCTAATTGCTCCAGCGCCTCGTGGCCGTTGGTTGCCGTCAGCACGTTCATTTTATATTTTTCCAGGGATTTGGTCAGCGAAAAGATGTTGCGCACATCGTCGTCTGCAATCAAAATGGTTTTGTTTTTCAGCACTTCGGCCAATGCGCCCGGCTTTTTTGAAAGCGGAGAATTAACGGTTGCCGGTGTTTGCTTGCCTTCCATCACATGCAAAAATACGGCAACTTCGTCCAGAACGCGCTGGTAAGATTGTGCTGTTTTTACCACGATAGAATCTGCAAAGCGCAAAATCCGGCTTTCTTCGGCTAGCGAAAGGTGTTTTCCGGTAAAAACAATGATCGGGATACGGTCCAATCCCGGCTGTTGCGTAATCGTTTCCAGCGAATCATAAATCACTTTTCCCGAGGCTCCCATGTCCATAATCACGCAGTCCACTTCCCTTTTTTGCAGCGTTTCGATGCTTTTGCCAATGCTTCCCGAAATTTCTGTACTGATGTTGAACGTTTCCAGAAAGTAGGAAAGTGCTTTGGCGTGCTGCTCGTTGTCTTCCACAATCAGCACTTTTTTCGGGCTGCGCCTGATTGCTTCTTCCAGCTTTTCAAAAAGTTGCTTCATTTGCTCAATGGCAAGTGGTTTGTTGATAAAATCCACCGCGCCTTTTAGCAAACTTTCTTTTCTGACCGCAAGCGATGACATGATGTGTACCGGAATATGCCGCGTAGAAGGATCGTTTTTCAGCTCTTCCATCACTTCCCAACCGTCTTTAACGGGCAATTGTATGTCCAGCAAAATAGCGTCGGGTTTGTATTGATGCACCATATCCAAACCCAAATCCCCGCGCACGGCAACAATACCTTTGTAACCTTTTTCGCGTGTAAATTTTAATAAAGTGTTGGCAAAAATAGTATCGTCTTCGATAATCAAAATCACTTTGTTGTCATCCTTCAGGTTGTCGCGGTCGTCTTTAATTTCCGCAGGGATCAGCGTTGTCAAATGTTTTACACGGCCCATTGCCGGTGCCAATGCTTCTTTTATCAGTACTTTTTTGGAATTAGGTTTTGGCAGGTCAATTTCCGCTTCTTCAACAATTTGGGTTGCCGGTTTATCTTTCGGAACGGATAAAACAAATGTGCTTCCTTGTCCCTGTTCGCTGCTCAATTTGATTTCGCCCTGCAACAGTTCGGCCAGTTTTTTACTGATGGACAAACCCAGCCCAGTGCCGCCGTAGTTTCTCCGGGTAGAGCCATCGGCCTGGCGAAAAGGCTCGAAAATCGTTTCCTGGTCTTTTTGGGCAATGCCGATGCCACTGTCTTTTACTGTAAAACGGATAAAACCAGGGCGTTCGTCTGCTTCAACCATCAAACTCACTTCGCCTTTTACCGTAAATTTTAAAGCGTTTGAGAGCAGGTTTTTCAGGATCTGCTCCAGTTTGGGCTTGTCTGTTTCGATGGTATTGGCAAGATCGGGGCTGGCAGCAACCGTCAGATTCAGTTTCTTTTCGCGTGCAACCGGCATAAACAAACTTTGCATTTCAGCAACGATTTCACTAATAGTTACGCGCTCGTATTCGGCCTCCATTTTGCCGGCTTCTATTTTGGACAAGTCCAGGATCTCGTCAATCAAATTCAACAAACCGTTGCCCGAGTTCAAAATCACTTGTGCCGATTCGATCTGTTCGGCCGTTAAGTTTTCTTCGTTATTTTCGGCCAAATGCCTCGACAGCAATAAAATAGAATTTAAAGGCGTGCGCAACTCGTGCGACATATTGGCCATAAACTCCGATTTGTATTGCGTGGTGAGTTCCAGTTCTTCGGCTTTTAGCTGGATTTCCTGGTTGCGCTCCAAAATCATCAGGTTGCGCTCTTCCAGCAAATGGCTTCGTTCTTCCAGCATCTGGTTTGATTGTTCCAGTTCTTCCTGCTGCACGCGCATTTCTTCGTCGTTCTGTTGCAGCTTTTGCGTGTAAGCTTCCAGCTCGGCGTTCATGTTTTCGAGTTCGCGCTGCCGCGTGCTTAACTCTTCGGTTTGCTGCTGCGTTTGTTTAAGCAACTGCTGCAGTTCGTGGTAATTTTGCGCCGTATAAATGGAAAGCCCGATGTTTCCCGATACATGCTCCAAAAACCGGATACTTAAATCATCGTAATTTTGCAATGCGGCCAGTTCCATTACACCAATAACTTCGCCTCCATAAAAAACAGGAACGGCAATTAAATGGGCAGGCATAATCTCGCCATTGGCATACGTTAACGCAATGCTGTTTTTATCAATGTTTTTTAAGTGTATCGTTCTTTTGCTGATGGCTGCCTGCCCACTAATTCCTTCGCCTACTTTAATTTCTTTTTTCTGGTCTTTGGCAGACAAAGCATAACCGCTTTTTAAACGCAGCCGGTTTTGCTCCACAATGTAAATGGCGCCAATACTGCTGCTGGTATAACCTACCAAAAATTCCAGGATTTGTGCAGTTAGCGTCTCTAAATCTTTTTGTCCCAACATTTTATTGTTCAGGCCATTGATCCCTTTTTGCAGCCATTCGTTGGCTTCCAAGTTGCCAAAAGCGTAGGCCAGAGACTCGGCCATTTTATTAAGCGAATGCGAAACGCCGCCTAAATTGTCGTTTTCATGGTCGTCAACGCGGGTCTGGTAATCTCCGTTAGAAATTTTATCTGCAATGTTGTGGATGATGTTGAGCCTAATGCCCATCACTTTTTCCTTTTGTTCTAAGTCCTGGCGCAGGTCTATATTTTCTTCGTACTTTCTTCGCAACCGATAATAATAATAAACAGAAATCCCAATAGTTAAAAGCGCAGCAAAAACAATAATTAATGGTGTAAAGGCAGTAAGCAAACGTTGGGTGGCCGTTGATTTTGACAAAACCAGTTTTTCCTGGTTTTCCATGTGGCTTATGATTTCGCGCAAAGCGTCCATTTCGGCCTTGCCTTGTTTAAGCTGCGCGAGGCTGATGGTTTTGCCGGCACGTTTGGCATCAATCAAACTTTGGAGGCTGATAAACCTTGCCGTAACAACGTTTTCTAACTGATCAATGTGCTGCTTTAAAAATCCGTCATCCGCACTCAACTGGCTTACTTCTTTTATCGCACTAAAAACTTTTTGGTTAGAACCGAGATAAGGCTGCAGAAATATCTCGTCGCCCGAAAGCAGGAATCCGCGTTGTCCGGTTTCGGCATCTTTCATAACCGAAATAATATTTTCTAATTTTGAGATCACCGTGTTGCTGCGGTCAACTTTCTCGGCATTGTCCAAAAGGTTGCGGATGCTGATGAAAGACGCAATAGAACTTAGCACGACGAGCAGCAGCGACAGCCCGAAACCAATTTGCAAATCGCGCTTTATTTTACTTTTCATTAAAAAATCTTTTTTGAGGTTATGGTTTAACTGCCTGCTGCTTGCTATCGTACACTGGCAGCGTAAAATAAAACGAAGAACCTCTGCCCGGCTCGCTGTCCACCCCGTAACGGCCATGGTGCCTTTTAATGATCTCGGCACAAATGTACAAGCCCATGCCTAAGCCCTGAAAACGGTTGGAAGATTCTTCTACCCTGTAAAACTTGGTAAAAAGCTGCTCCTGCTTGTCTTTTGGGATGCCAATGCCGGAATCGGTAATGTTGATCAAAACTTCATCAGACGACAACAAAGAAACATCAAATAAAATCTCCGTTGAGTTTGGAGAATATTTAATCGCATTTGTTAAGTAGTTCAAAATCACTTGTTCAATGCGTATTTGATCACCATATACTTTAACTCCTGCCTGCCCTGTTTTTATAATTTGATGGCTGGTATAAGTTTGCCGGATGATATCAACCGAGTTCTCAATAATCGGGTCAATATCATAAACCCGGTTTTTAAACTCCAGTTTGCCGCTGGCGATTTTTGAAGTGTCCAGCAGGTCATCAATCAGAATATTCAGCTTTTCTAACTGCTGGCGCGTTCGTTCGAGGTATTTTTTGGCATCGTCTTTCAGGTCGCGGTCAACCGAACGTTCTACCATCTGCATATAACCTTTTATGGAGGTTAAAGGCGTTTTTAGTTCGTGGCTGGCCATCGTGATAAACTCGTCTTTGGTCCTTTCTGCCTGCTTCCGAAACTCGATCTCTTCTACCAAAACCTGCTGCATGTTTTGCAAAGCGGTAGTTTGTTCGTACAGTTTGATAAAGGTTTTCACTTTCAGCACCAGCACGTCCGGGTCGAAAGGTTTCACCAAATAATCGCGCCCGCCCGAAGCATAGCCCTTGCTGATAAACTGCTTGTTTACGTTTACTGCGGAGAGAAAAATGATCGGAATATCTTTGGTTTTGCTATATCCGGAGATAGATTCGGCCACTTCAAAACCGTCAAGCCCGGGCATTTGCACATCCAAAATAATCAGGTCGTAATTATTCTTCAGTACTTTTTTTAACGCTTCTTCACCGGATAGTGCCGTATCCACTTCAAACTTGTGCTTTTCGAGGATGCGTTTTAAAGCAATTATATTTTCAGACTTATCGTCAACAATTAATATCATGTCAGCTTAATATGAAACAAGGCTAAATTAAAACATATTTTCTTTTTAACGCAGAAAGTGCCTAAAGGATGTTGATTGTGATGGCTTTGCTTGTTTTAAGGTTTTTTGATTTTTATTGCAGGCTGTATGGATCAACAAGTTTTAACCCAGCGATGTCCTTGAAATCAATAATATTTCGGGAGATTAAAATTAGGTTATAGACCAAAGCTGTAGCGGCAATAATAGCATCAGGTGTTTTTATCTTATAATTTTGACGGAGTAGGATTGTCTGCTGTACAATATTTTTTTCTAAAGCATAAATTGAAGCCACGCTGATAAATCCATGAATTTGCTCCCATTCTTTTGCAGGGATATTTTTATTGCTCAATAATTCGATTTGTGTAACTACAGAGATCGCAGGCTCAATAGTTTTCATAAAAACTTCGCCCTTTAGAGGCAGCCTCTTATTAAAAAATCAATTATAGGATTGGTATCAATTAAATATTTTTGTCCCATCCGTTGCGGTTTTGCCCAACTTCGCGATACAAGGTTTCTGCGGTATTATCAGAAATTATTCCCCAAAAATCAGCCATTGTTTTTTTACGTTCTTTTTGCGTTGACGCTTCCAATATTTGAATATTTCTTTCCCATTCGTTGCGGCTTTTTACTTCCTCATCAATATAAAAAACAACATGGACTTCTTTACCCACATATTCTTCCGGTAAAGATATTGCCATGTCAAAATCTGTTTTTTGAGGCGTTACTTTAGTTTCTACCATTTGAAAATTTTAATTCGAAATTAAAGCTAATAAAAGTTAAATCAAAAACAATGGTCGTTCAAAATAAAAACGCCTTTAAACGAATTGGCTTAATCCGAAATGATGTTTCAACCCAAAACTTATACAAACTTTTATGCCATAAAAGAAGCATTGGCAAAAACAAAAACTTCAATTTCAGCTACCGCAGCAAGGGGTTCTTTTCCTTCGTAAAAACCTCGTAAACCTTTTTGTCCAGCCAGCCCGGAATCAGCTTGTTCAGCAAAACCGTTAATTTTCCCTGATTCGTCATCACTAAAACCCGTTCCCGTTTTTGGATGCCGTCGGCAATAATTTTGGCCACTTCTTCGGCGGACATCATTTTTTCTTCTTCCATGGATGTTTCGCCGTGCGCCGTCCCGTCTTTTGATAAAGCCGTACTGCGGATATTGGAAGCGGTAAAACCCGGACAAGCGGTCATCACATGCACACCGGTTTTTAAGTTTTCTACGCGCAAACTATCCAAAAACCCGTTCATGGCAAATTTAGAAGCCGAATAACCCGTGCGGCCGGGCAAACCTTTAAAACCGGCAATCGAAGAAACGCCTACAATGCTGCCTTTTGATTTTAAAATTTCTTCCATCGCATATTTGGTGCAGTAAACGGTGCCCCAAAAGTTCACGTCCATCAGGTTTTTCAGCACCACCAAATCCAAATCTTTAAATAAGGCACGCATGGAAATCCCGGCGTTGTTGATTAGCACATCAATGCCTTGAAATGTTCGTACAGCCTGGTCAATCAGCAGTTTACAATCTTCTTCTTTGCTCACATCGCATTGTACAGCTACTGCTTTTATGCCATATTTTTTTTCGAGGTTTTGGGCAATTTCGCACAACGTAACAAACTGCCTGGCACCTAAAACAAGGTTGGCACCGCGTGCAGCCATTTCGTTTGCCAAAGCTTCGCCGATGCCGGATGATGCACCGGTGATGATGACTGTTTTTCCTTTAAAAGACATAAATATTTTTTGCTGACCTTAAATTTTCTCAGATTTTTTTGTCATTTCGATCCGCGGGAAGAAACCTTCTTCAAAGCCATGCTTCTTTTATCAAATAAATTTCGCTTTGATGAAAATCCCTCCTATCGTCGGGATGACAGCGCAAATTTACACCGATAAAAGAAGCATCGGCCTTATTTTGTAACCGATCCTTCATACAAAACCCGCGTAGCGATGGAACGGCCCAACGTAATCTCGTCCACATATTCCAGCTCGCCGCCAAAAGCAATACCGCGGGCAATGGTAGATATTTTCAACCCAAAATCCTTTAGTTTTTTGTGGAGGTAAAAGATCGTCGTATCGCCTTCCATCGTGGCGCTTACGGCAAATATTACTTCTTTTACCTCGGTATTTTTGATGCGTTCGACCAAAGAATCAATCTGCAAATCACTTGGCCCAATCCCATCCATCGGCGAAATCAAGCCGCCCAAAACATGGTACAAACCATTGTACTGGCTCGTGTTTTCAATCGCCATCACATCGCGCGTATCTTCCACCACACAAATCAGTTGTTCGTTTCGCCGAGGGGAAGCACAGATTTCGCAAACGGCCTGATCGGCAATGTTATGGCACACCTCGCAAAACTGCACTTCGTTGCGCAACCTACTGATGGAATTGCTAAAACGGTCAACCTCTTCTTTCTCTTCGTTCAGCAAATGCAGCACCAAACGCAAGGCTGTTTTTTGTCCGATCCCGGGAAGTTTGGCAAATTCGGCCACCGCAGTTTCCAGCAGTTTGGAAGAAAAATTCATAGGGCAAAAATAGGAAAAAGTTGATAGTTTATGGGGGATGGTTAATAGTTCATGGGGGAAATAGTTCATGCAGAAAGCGGATAATACAAATATGTTATTACATTTATTTTTTAAACTAATTATTACCATTATGGCATTTCGTTTTGAAGAATTGAACATTTGGAAAAAGGCAATGGATTTGAACGAAGCTGTTTTTATCTTTAGTAAAACCTTGCCAAAAGACGAACTTTACGTACTTTCTTCTCAACTAAAAAGAGCCTCCGATTCTGTCGTTTTAAATATTGCAGAAGGATCAACCGGACAGACAAAAGCCTCGTTTAAACTGTTTTTAAATTACGCCATGCGTTCTGCCATCGAAGTTGTTAGCTGTTTATTTATTGCAAAAAGAAGAAGCTATATTGATGAAATCCAATTTAAAACTTTGTATGATGATTACGAAGTTTTAGTCAAAATGATTACCAACATGAAAAAATCTTTAGACTAACTTCTGGCCATGACCATCAACCATAGACCATGAACCATTAACTATGAAACATCACCCATTAACTATTCGCTAACCCATGGCTCCCGCAATCCTACTTGCTTTTATCATCGGTTATTTTTTGGTGCTGATCCTGATTTCCTGGCTCACGTCCCGAAAATCGTCGGATAACGACACTTTTTTTGTGGCCAACAGAAATTC
>CAXTKQ010000004.1:38160-58337 GCA_964244955.1 uncultured Sphingobacteriaceae bacterium
AATGGTATTTGGTTGCTTTTGGGATGATTGGCACGGCGTTAAGCGGCGTTACTTTTATCTCCGTTCCGGGAAAAGTGGGCGCGCCTTCCGGTGATCAATTTGCTTATTTTCAGTTTGTGCTGGGCAATGCCGTTGGTTTTATTCTGATTGCTACCGTTTTACTGCCGCTTTATTATCGCTTAAAACTGACTTCCATTTATAGTTATATTGAAACCGCTTTAGGGACTTGGAGTTACAAAATGGCAGCCGGGATTTTTTTGATCAGCCGAACGATTGGTTCTGCTTTTCGGTTATATCTGGTGGTGATTGTGTTGCAGAAATTCATTTTCGACAATTACCACATTCCCTTCGCCGTAACCGTGCTGATTTGTTTGGTTTTGATCTGGAGTTACACCTTTAAAGGCGGGCTTAAAACCATCATCATTACCGATAGTTTACAAACGCTGTTCCTGGTAAGCTCGGTGTTTTTGTCCATCTTCTTTATCTGCCGAAGTTTGCATTTAAACGTTTTTGAAGCTGCAGAAACCATCAAAAACAGCAGCTATTCCAAGATTTTCTTCTGGAACGATTTCCTGTCCAACAAACTGCATTTTACCAAACAGTTTTTAGGCGGTCTGTTTATTACCGTTGCGATGGTTGGCCTTGACCAGGATTTGATGCAGAAAAACCTAAGCTGCAAAAACATCGGCGAAGCCCAAAAAAACATGTTCAGCTTTACAGCGGTTTTCGTGGTGATCAATATTTTCTTCCTTAGCGTTGGCGCACTGCTTTATATTTATGCCGTTAAAAACAGCATCAGCGTAAGCAAAACCGATTATTTGTACCCAACCATCGCGCTAAATTATCTGGGCGTTTTGCCGGCCATTGTGTTTATGCTAGGTTTAACGGCTGCCACTTTTGCCACAACAGATTCTGCCTTAACTGCCTTAACTACTTCTTTTTGCATTGATTTTTTAAACTTCAACAAAAAAGAAAACACCAACAGCAAACAGATGGTGAGTTTGCGGCATTGGGTGCATATCGGTTTTTCGGTATTGCTGTTTTTAACCATTATTATTTTTAACAGCATTAACAACGAGGCCGTGGTGAGCGCCATTTTTAAAGTGGCCAGTTATACTTACGGCCCGCTTTTAGGTTTGTACAGCTTTGGTTTGTTTGTTAAAAACCGGCAAGTTCAGGATAAATTAGTCCCCTTTATTTGTTTGGTTAGTCCGCTGGTTTGTTATTTTTTAAGCACTTCTTCTAAAAAACTCCTTGGTGGCTACGTTTTTGATAATGAATTAATTATTGTGAATGGTTTGATTACTTTTTTCGGGCTGTTACTGACTTCGCACCGTAAAAGTTTAAATGTTGGTGAAAGGTAAAGGGTTAAAAGGTGAAACATTAAACGCGGATTATTTTTTAGGTGATAAAAGAAGCATTGGCATGAAAGCATTGACATTTACCTTTCACCCTTCTGCCTTTCACCTTTTTTGAAATTGTATTTATGTATTTTGAGTGATATTATGACAAGCGACGAGAAAATAAGACACGCTTTTGAAAACCGTAACTGGCACGAAATCAAGGTTACCGATTCGTGGCAGATTTTTAAAATTATGGCCGAGTTTGTGGATGGCTTTGAAAAACTGGCCAAAATTGGCCCTTGTGTTTCCATTTTTGGTTCGGCCCGTACGCACCACGAAAACCCGTATTATTTATTGGCCGAAAACTGTGCCCGTTTATTAAGCGAAGCAGGTTACGGCGTGATTTCCGGCGGCGGGCCAGGCGTGATGGAAGCTGCCAACAAAGGCGCTTACGAAGCCGGCGGAAAATCGGTTGGGTTGAATATCGAGCTTCCTTTTGAGCAATTCCACAACAAATACATTGACCGTGATAAACTGCTGGAGTTTGATTATTTCTTTATCCGAAAAGTAATGTTTATGAAATATTCGCAAGGTTTTATCATTTTGCCTGGTGGATTTGGAACGATGGACGAATCTTTTGAAGCCATCACTTTAATCCAAACCGGAAAAATTGCCCGTTTCCCCATCGTTTTTGTTGGGGTGGATTATTGGAAAGGTTTGTTTGATTGGATCGAAGAAAAAATGCTGGGCCAGGAAAAAAACATCAGTCCGGATGATTTAAACCTGTACCGCGTTGTGGATACCGCCGAAGAAGCGGTGGAACACATTTTCCGTTTCTACAACAAATATGTGTTGAAACCGAACTTTTAACGGCACTAATTTTAAGGGCATAAAAGAAGCATTGCAGTTAAAATTGCAATGCTTCTTTTATGCCCTAATTTTTCAACTCACTTCTTTTTTATTTTGATTTAGCTGAAACGTTATCAGAAGCTGGTTTTTTAGCTTTCTCGATCATATCAGCTAATTCATCTGCTAATTCATGATCGTTTTCGTCTGGCATAAAACCTATCCGCTCAAAACGTACGATTCCTTCACCATCAATGATAAATTTGGTTGGGATACCAATTAGCTTGTAATCTTTATAAAGTTTACTTTTTGTTCCGTCCATGCTCATATCATCATACAAAACTTTAAATGAGTAATGATTTGTTGCTAAAAACTCTCCTACTAACTGCTGGTAATTTTCCACTTTCTCCCGTGTGTCAATAAACAAAAAAGCCACGTTTTGGTCGTCTTTGTACCGGTTTACTGCCTGTTGCATTCCCGGGAAAGACA
Source organism: uncultured Sphingobacteriaceae bacterium (assembly GCA_964244955.1). GTDB lineage: Bacteria > Bacteroidota > Bacteroidia > Sphingobacteriales > Sphingobacteriaceae > Mucilaginibacter_A. The sequence goes on from CAXTKQ010000004.1 coordinate 40,839, forward strand.
TTTTGCAAGGTCCGCACCACGTAGCCCAAAAATCGAGCACCACCACTTTTCCTTTGTAATCAGCCAAGGAAACTGCTTTTCCGCTGGTATCTTTTAGGGTGAATGAAGGTGCCACTTGATTTGTGATCAATTCAACCTTTGGCGGCGTTGTGCTTTGCGCAAACAACAACTGTGCAGATAGCAAACCTGAAAACGCAAGCAATAAACCAATTTTTTTCATAAAATTATTTTTAGGTAAATTACGAATAAATTTTCTCTGTCGAGAAAAAAACAAAAAATTAGTGATAATAGAAGCATGGCTTCAATCTAAATGGCTCACGCCACCAGATACCACAAACTTCATCATCTCCGAAGCACTTTTATCAATTGGTTTTACCCTTGAGGCAGGCAAAATCACCAACTGCCCGGTGAACGAATAGGAAAACGGAAAGTAAACGGCCACATCGTTCGGCAAACCCAAAACGTTTAAATCTTTGTGCGTTACAAAACCGATGCGCTTTAAACCAAACTCGTCCATCGTTACCAAAACCGGCTCGTTAAACTTTTTTTCATCGCCTACAAAAGCTTCCGTCAAATCTTTTACCGAAGAATACACAAAATTGAACAAAGGCAAACGGTGGAACAAGCGCGAAAACCAGTTGTAAATCGGCTCGGTAATTAAATAAGTTACAACAACACCGGCGATCATGATCACCACGATCACCGTTAAAATCCCCAAACCGGGAATATAAATTGGCTTTCCGGTTTTGGCATCGGTCAAGATCAAATCACTCAGGTTAAGCGATTTATCAACAGAAGCCACAATCCAGACAATTAAAAAAATAGCCGCACCAATTGGCACCACCACCAAAACGCCTTTGATAAAATAATTGATCAAGGCCCGAAAAATACGGTTCATAATGCTGTTTTTACTCGTAAAAATATATCCTTTTTACCCGTTGGGAAATATTGGTCAAGATTTCATAAGGAATGGTTCCGGCTTGTTGGGCCAGCGTTTCTATCCGAAGTTCTTCGTTAAAAACAATCACTTCGTCATCTTCTTCCACCTCAATTCGGCTCACATCCAACATACACATATCCATCGAAATATGGCCGATGGTTGGCGCCAGTTTGCCATTAATGAGCATTTTGCCGTTTCCGTTGCCAAAAACGCGCAAATAACCATCGGCATAACCAATGCGAACGGTTGCAATCTGGCCGTCTTTTTCCATTTCATCGTTCCGGCTGTAGCCAATTGTTTCGCCTGCTTTTACTTTTTTAAGTTGGGAAATACTGGTTTTTAAAGCGGCAACAGGTTGTAACAGATTACTTTGCAAATCATCCGAAGTATCAATTCCGTACAAACCGATGCCGAGGCGAACCATATCCAACTGCATTTCGGGGAAGCGGGAAATAGCCGAAGTATTGGCGATGTGTTTGATAAAAGGATAACCCAAAGTTGTTTCTATTTGCCTGCAAACTTGCTGAAAAGCAGCAAATTGTTGTCGCGTAAATTCATCATGTTTAGCAGAACCGCTGGCCGCCAAATGCGAAAAAACAGATTTTACCTGCAATTGCGGATTGTTTTTAAGCACCTGGCAAAGCTGTTCCGCTTCGTCGGTTTCAAAACCCAAACGGTGCATCCCGGTATCAATTTTTAAATGGACAGGAAAAGGAATCACTGATTTTTGACCGATAAAAGAAGCATAGCGTTCCAACAAGTTAAAACTGTAAATCTCCGGTTCCAACTGGTGCTCAAGCAGTTCTGCAAAAGCCGTTAATCCTGGGTTTAAAACCATGATGGGCAGCGTAATTCCCGCATTCCGCAGCGCAACACCTTCATCCACATAAGCTACGGCCAGGTAATCCACTTTGTTAAACTGCAAAATCCCGGCAATTTCAAAACTTCCGCTGCCGTACGAAAAAGCTTTTACCATCGCCATCAGTTTTACGCCCGGTTTTAAAATGGATTTGTAATGGTTGAGGTTGTTTTGAAGTGCGTTTAAATTAATCTCCAAAACCGTTTCATGTGTTTTTTGAGATAAAATTCTGCTGATCCGTTCAAACTCAAAACTGCGCGAACCTTTTAACAAAATGGTTTCGTCGCGAAATTGTAGTTGAGGCAATTCCTTCAACAACGATTCTGTGTTTGGGAAAAAGTGTTTTTCCTGAATTTGAAACGCTTGTTCGTTTTCTGAAATTTTCTTTCCTACGCCAATTAACCGGTCAATTTTTTTTTGTCGGATCAAAGCGGAAACCTGTTTGTACAATTCATCGCTTTTTAAACCCGACTGGTAAATATCCGACAGAATTAACGTTTTTTTCGGATGCTGTTTTTGCCGCTCTAAAAAGTTCAAAGCAATCTCCAAAGAGTTGATATCCGAGTTGTACGAATCATCAATAACGGAACAATTGTGCGTGCCGTTTTTCAGCTCCAGCCGCATACTTACGGCGTTTAGCGTTTCCATCCTTCGGCCCAAAACTTCGGCATTCGTGCCTAAAGCAAGTGCCGTAGCCCAGCAAAGCAAAGCGTTTTCTACCGAAGCTTCATCGGTAAAAGGAATGCTGCACACCAATTTTTTGCCGGTAAAAACAGCATTGATTTGGGTTTTCCCGATAAAGGTTTCCTGTTCCAAAACAAACAAATCGGCTTGTTTTGATTTTTTGCTGATGGTAAAAGTCTTCAACCCGTTCAATTCCTGCGCGGTCTCTTCCGGTGCCTGGTCCTGATTATAAACCAGCAAATGCACGTTTTTAAACAGCTTTAATTTCTCCTTCAGCTTCTCGTTTCGGCTGGTAAAACCTTCATCATGTGCGGCGGCAAAATGTGTTAATACGCCGATGGTTGGTTTGATCATTGCTTCCAGCCGTTCCATTTCTCCAGGCAAAGAAATCCCGGCTTCAAAAATCCCCAGTTCGTTTTGCGCAACAATTTGCCAAAGCGAAAGCGGAACACCGGTTTGCGAGTTGTAACTTTTCGGGCTGCGTACCACGTTTTTATCCGGCGAAAGCAATTGGTACAGCCATTCTTTAACCACTGTTTTGCCGTTGCTGCCAGTTGTCGCCATCACTTCTAAGTCAAATTGGCTGCGATGAAAAGCGGCCAGTTGCTGCAAGGCCGGCAATACTTCTTTTACCACTAAAAAATTGGCGTTGTTTAGTTCTGCGGGAATTTGATAACCTTCTTTCACCACAAAACTGAAAACGCCGACAGCAAATAATTCGGGAATAAACGAATGCCCGTCGCGCTTTCCGTTCAAAGCAAAAAACAAAGAAGTTGTTGGATTGCTGATGCGGCGGCTATCGGTCAGTAAATGTTCAATTTCAACATCTCGCGCAATGCTTCTTTTAGCACCTAAAATTTCACTGATTTTTTGAATAGAATAACGACCGGGCATAGCGCGAATTTGAAGATATTTCTGCCAATAGAAGAATTTTAACGATTTTTGGGTTGATGGATTTTGAAGAAAGCAAACCGAAAATACTCGACCCCAAAACAGCTTTGCTGAAAGCCGAGAAATATTGCGTTTACCAGGAACGCGCGCAACAGGAAGTGCGCGACAAGCTGTACACTTTTGGTTTGCACCAGCGCGATGTAGAAAATATCATCTCGGAACTCATCAGTAATAATTTTTTGAACGAAGAACGTTTTGCAAAAGCATATACTTTAGGGAAATTCAGGCAGAAAGGCTGGGGCAAAATCAAGATTAAACAGGCTTTGAAACTGAAACGGGTGCCGGACGGCTTGATCAAAAAAGCATTACAGCAAATTGATCTGGACGATTACCTGCAAAAGCTAAAAGGTATTCTGGAGAAAAAAGCCCCTTTATTGAAAGAAAAAGATGCCTATAAAAGAAGCTATCAGTTAAAACAGTACGCTTATGGCAAGGGCTACGAAGGCGATTTGGTAGCTGAAGTTTTGAAAGCCAACGACTTATAAAAAAATGAAAAAAAAGCTTGCCAAAGGCTTGTGTTTTTTTTGAATCTGTATATATTTGCAACCGCAATGCGAAAGTAGCTCAGTTGGTAGAGCGCAACCTTGCCAAGGTTGAGGTCGCGAGTTCGAACCTCGTCTTTCGCTCTTAGCCTCACAAGCTTCACCCTAAATCCCTCTTCAAAAGAGAGGGACTTTTTTTAGAGAGGAAATTTAGTTTAGAGGAATAACCAACATTACTTGCTCGGGTGGTGGAACTGGTAGACACGCAGGACTTAAAATCCTGTTCCCGTTAAAGGAGTGCGGGTTCGATTCCCGCCCCGAGTACAAAGCCTGATACCAAAGTATTGGGCTTTGTTATTTCATCTCTATGTATTATACCTACTATTTTACAATCTGAAAAAAGCAGCCGCTATTACATTGGCCATACTTCAAATTTGGAAATTGTTTAAACTTTTTTTGGCCAATGCTTCTTTTACCCTATAAAAACTGGTGTTTGTATCAGCCTAACCAAATCAAAACATATTGCCACCAATTTTTATAGGGTAAAAGAAGCATTGGCATTTTTCCTTGTATAAATTCAAGCAGCTTTTAAAACAGAAATGTGTTTGTTCTAAGCCAGGCTTGTCGTGGAATGTTTTATCCTGTTCCTATCGTTTTTAACTTGGAATTAAAACCAGCACATGGTAAAAGCTTAAATTTTTATCGGAATAAAAAATAATCTTATTATATTTCTTACTTTGACCTCCTGTTAATTCAGTGCTAATTAATTGTTAAGGAATTAATATGGAGCCGAAACTTGTACTTTATCCAGCATTTAATTTTGTTTTTGATAAATACAAAAAGCGTATTTGCGCTGGTATGCCTGCTATTGCCAAACCCAGGCTTACCGCAGAAAAAACTACTTTAAGCAACAACAGCTTAAAAAACTACTGGGTTTCATCCGTCTTCAGCACAAAACCCTGCCGCAAATACTTGCCGTCAATACAAGTTGACCGGTTCAAATTATGTTTTGCACCATGACAAAGCAGTAATTTTTGGTGAAGGCTGCAGCAGCAAACCCAATTACCCAAACTAAACATTAAAAAAAATATGCCTATGGTAAAAAAAACAGAAGCTTAAAAAAGGGTTCGAGCAATGCCAGCACATTTAACCCAAAAACCGGATTTGCCAAAAGCAGGAACGGCAACCAAGTCATCCCCAACAGGGAAAAACCAACCAATGTACTTAAACAATATTTAAACATATGATAAAACTTTTACAGCCTTTTTGCCAAAAGCAACGCGCCATTGGCAAATACCGGATGCTTATTTTATTATTGCTTGTAGGCATAAATACGGCTGAAGCAAAATTAGAAACCGACCCAAATTTAAACACACGCATTACGCTAAAGCTTAAAAATGCAATGGGTTATTCGATAGCCCATAATAGCATTTTGATTGGTAAAAAACAGCTTTCCGAAGACGCGGCGCAGCAACAGGACCATACGGTGAGAGGGCAGGTAACCGACAGCAAAGGCGTACCGCTAACAGGGGTAAGCGTACTGATAAAAGGCACAAAAACCGGCGCAACCACCAATGAAAACGGGATGTACAGCCTCATTTTGCCTAATGGAAACGCAACTTTGGTATTCACTTACATCGGTTTTGTTACCCGGGAAGTAGCGGTGAACAACCAAGCGGTCATCAATATAAAGATGTCAGAATCGTCCAACGCACTAAACGAAGTGGTTGTAACGGCATTAGGCATCAACCGGCAAAAGCGTTCTATCGGTTATGCCGTAACAGAACTGAAAGGCGAAGAATTTACACAGGCGCGCGAAAACAACGTAGCCAACGCACTAAGCGGTAAAGTTGCCGGTGTAAATGCCATCGGTACATCAACCGGACCGGGCGGTTCCAGCCGTGTGGTTATTCGTGGCAACGGTTCGTTGACCGGCGAAAACCAGCCTTTGTATGTAGTCAACGGGATGCCGATTGACAACTCTACACCCGGAGGCCCGCCTACCATCAATGGCATTACCAACAACGTTGACCGGGGAGACGGCATCAGCGGCATTAACCCGGACGATATTGAAACGATGACGGTACTGAAAGGCGGCACGGCAGCAGCGCTTTACGGATCGAGGGCTGCAAATGGCGTTATCTTAATTACCACCAAAAAAGGCCGGGCGCAAAAAGGGGTCGGTATCGAATACAATTCAACAGCAACCGTAGAAAATATTGCCGTTTTCCCAAATTATCAATATCAATACGGCCAAGGAGACAACGGGATTATGCCAACAAACCTAAGCTCGGCACAAACAACCGGAAGGCGTTCTTGGGGCGCAAAAATCAATGGTTCAACTGATTATGTTGCTGCCGATGGTTTGAGACATCCTTATACCCCCCAAAAAGACAACCTGAAAAATTTTTATCAAACAGGCTCCACCTTTACCAATACTTTGGCTTTTACCGGTGGGTCTGATGCGCTGACTTACCGTTTTTCTGCTTCTGATTTAAACAGTAAAGGCATATTGCCCGGCACAACTTACGACCGTAAAACAGGAAACCTGGCCTTGAACGGAAAATTAGGCAGTAAAATAAGCATTGAGGCTTTGGCACAATACAACCTGGAAACCGCCCACAACCGCACTGGTGCCGGAGATGCCTTGGGTAACCCAAACTGGTTGCCTTACATGATTGCCAATACGGCCGATGTGCGCTGGCTGAAACCAGGTTACGATGCCAATGGCAATGAAATTGTTTGGAACGATGCATCAGTTGCATCAAACGGTTATTTCGTCATCAACAAATACAAAGAAGACGATACCAAAAACAGGTTTATAGGCCAGGGAACTGTTGCGTATGAGCCGGTAAAAGACTTGGTGTTTAAAGGCACCATCAGCAGGGATTTTTACAATTACAATTACGCCAATATATTGCCAACCGGTACTTTGTATGTTCCAAACGGATCATATACTGCTATAAAATCTGATGTTTCAGAAACAAACAGTTTGGCTACAGTTACTTATAAAACAAAAGTGGCCAGCAATTTTAATGTATCTGGTTTAGGGGGTGTAAACAGCCGCAGTTTTATCAACGAACAATTAAATTTGAACGGCTCTACTTTTACCATCCCCTATTTTTACAGCTATACAAATCTGGCTACGGCATCTACAGTGCCTTATAATGCACATTTAAAAACCAATTCAATTTTTGGCTCGGCTGATTTTGATTACAAAAGCTTGTTCTTTTTAACCGTTACCGGCCGTAAAGATTGGTTTTCAACTTTAAGCCCGGCCCACAACAGTATTTTTTATCCAAGTGTGGGCGGAAGTTTTATTTTATCTGATGCCGTAAAACTGCCTGCTGTTTTTAACCTGGTAAAATTGCGGGCAGATTATGCGCAAGTTGGCAGTTCTACCCCGGATCCATATGTTGTCAATTTAACTTATAGCAACGTTCCAAGTTCTGGCCCTACCTTGCAAAATGTTACCAGCGGCCAAATCACCAATACAAATTTGCGGCCTTTAACTTCTACCACAAAAGAAGGCGGTATTGAATTGCAAATGCTTAAAAACCGTTTAAGCTTTGATGTAACCTATTACGACCGTAAAACCACAAACGATATTGTTAATTCTACCATATCCTCCACTTCCGGTTATAACAGTGTTGTTTTAAACGTGGGCGAAGTTGACAACAAAGGGATAGAGTTGTTGATTAACGGTACGCCAATAAAAAGCAACAATTTTAGCTGGAATGCCAGTTATAATTTCTCTTACAATAAAAACCGTGTCCTAAAATTAACGGATAATATTAACTCCATGCAATTGGCCAACACCGTGAATAGCTGGGCTTACATCAATAACATTGTGGGTTATGCAGCAGACCAAATTGTTGGAACGCGCATACAAAAAGACGCAGGCGGAAATGTGGTTTTTAATAAAACTACAGGCTTGCCGGTTGCAACAGGTTTACAAGTGTTAGGAAATGGTGTTGCACCATATACCATGGGTTTTACCAATAATTTCAGGTACAAACGCTTTACATTAAGCGTATTGCTGGATGGAAAATTTGGCAACAAAGTATTTTCTTTAATGGAAGTTTATGCAACCCGTTTAGGTTTGCTGAAAACAACTTTGCCCGGCCGCGATGGTGGTTTGCTTTTAAGCGGAGTAGACCAAACCGGTGCAGCATACAGTAGAACGGTCCCGGTTACAGGTTTGAGAAATTATTATGACAATTATAAATCGTATTCAGAGTTGTTTTTGCACGATGGAAGCTTTGTGAAATTAAGGCAACTGATTTTTGCTTACAATATTCCGGTAGCTAATTTAAAGATGGTTAAACTCCAATCGGCAAGCATCTCCCTTGTTGCCCGGAACCTGGCCATACTTTATAAAAAGACAGACAATTTCGACCCGGAATTCAGTTTTACAAACAGCAATATTCAAGGCATTGAATCTATCGGTTTGCCGCACACCCGGTCTTTTGGTTTAAACCTTTCTGTTAAATTTTAATGAAAAAACTAATGAAGAACCCCATAAAAAATTACCTGCTAAAAACAGCATTGCTATCGGCCGCAGTGTTTATACAAGCTTGTACCAAAAACTTTGTAGAACTAAACACCAACCCCGATGCGGTTTCTACCAGCACGCCACAGTTTATTTTCACCAAAGCGCAGTACGATGGCACCGCAAATATGCTAAACCTGTTGTTGGGCACCATGCAATATACAACCAGCTACAATGATGTTGCCGGTTTCGGTTCAAAATATATTCAAAGCCAAAGCAATTCATCATCAGCAACTTTCAGCAGTGCTTATCCAAACGAGATCAACGAAATTGGAGAAGTTATTAAAGGCGTAACCGGCGATCCGTCAAAAGTAAATATGCTCGCCCAGGCCAGGATATGGCGTGTTTACTGTTTCAGCAGGCTGACCGATCTTTACGGTGATATTCCTTATTCCCAAGCCGGGCAAGGTTATAACAGCGCAAATTATACGCCTGCTTATGATCCCCAAAAAGATATTTATGCCAATATGTTGGCTGAACTTGATGCTGCCGCTACCAGTATGGACCCTGCCAAAACCGCTACTTTTGGTTCTTCGGATCTAATTTATGGCGGCAATATTGCCCAGTGGAAAAAGTTCGCTTATTCTTTAATGCTTCGTTTAGGCATGCGGATGACTAAGGTTGACCCTGCTTCGGCACAAACCTGGGTTGCCAAAGCTATCGCCGGCGGTGTGATTACTGCGGATGCCGACATTGCAAAAGTTGCTTACGTAGGTTCTGGCCAGGACATCAACAAAAACCCATTGGCCTTAACCCTGCTTAATACTGATTACATCAAAGCCAACGGAAGCAGCAATACCGAAGGCGGCAAGTACCAGGATGTGTTTATTAATTATTTAAAGGCAAATAAAGACCCGCGCCTGACGGTTATTTCGGTGGTTTATACTACCGGGACTGCGGATACAACTTCGGCCAATCAAAAAGGGATGTCGGCAACACTTAGTGCAAAACCTGCCGATTTTGTAACTTATTCTGAACCACGCCAAAACACCGTGCTTCTTTTATCTGCCCCAAGATTGGTTTTTACGGCAGCCGAATCTTACTTTCTGTTATCGGAAGCTGCTTTGCGTGGCTGGTATTCCGGTGCAACGGCCAGTTTCTTATATCAAAACGGGATCAGTTCGGCGATGCGGCAATGGGCAGTAATTGCAGGGGCGCCCGGAACGATCACCACCAACCAGATCAACACTTACATCAGCTATCATCAACTCAATACTGCCGGAACTTTTGCCCAGCAAATGCAGCAGATTTATACCGAATTTTGGGTAAGTTTATTTCCGGATGCGCAGGAAGTTTTTGCAAGTTACCGCCGTACAGGCTATCCGGCCTTAACGCCAAACAACTATGCCGGCAATGCTACCGGTGGTTTAATTTTCAGGCGGATGCTATACCCTGTTTCGGAACAAAACTTAAATGCTGCGGCTTACAAGGCTGCCATAGCACGCCAGGGCGCAGATGATTTTTTGACCAGGGTTTGGTGGGATAAACCGTAACGCTGCTTAAACCATGTTTTCGGTTGGTCTAATTTTGACGTTTTACCTTTTTAAAGCAGGAGAATAAATAATAAAGTCCGGCACTCAATTCTTGAGTGCCGGGCTTTAACGATAATTACGTTGCTGATTTTTATGCCCCTAAAATGCTTTTTGCAATTTGAGTATACTTTTCATCAGCTTGCTTGGCCTCATCCAAACATGCCTGCATTTCCTGCTGTGCCTGGGCAAGGCCGGCTGCGGCAGCATAGCTTGCCTGCGTGCCAAACGCTGCTATCCAATAATGCAATGACATTTGGCCGCTGGCGATGATGCCCAAATCACGGGTATTGTCATCCGCTGCCTGCTGCCTGATTTTTTTGCTCACCTGATAATGCGCTTTCAATATTTCGTTGTCCTGGTCTGCATTGCCGCCTGCTTCCTCAAGGCCCCGGTCTATGCGTTGGGCCCAAACTTTTGATTGTTCGTTGCCTTGCTGAAGTGCGTTTTTCAGCTCCTCGTTTTTTACATCGTTTTGTATTTCGCCTGTAGCTTCTTCCGCTACTTTACTGCCTGCTTTCATTGCCGCAAAGCCTTGTTTAATCAGCTCTTTCAAATTCTGCTTTTCCATGTTCAAATTTTTTTGATGTCTTAATTTGGTTTATTGTTAATACTTTACTTTGTTTGGTATAAACTGTAACTATTCAACATCCTACTTTTAGTTAAGTTTTATATCTTATGAATTAAAAATATCCATTTTATGGTTTGTTTAAATTGCGATCGCAAAAACCAACAATGCTTCTTTTATGCCTATAAATTCTGTCTTCAATAGAAAAAACACATTAGGCCAATGATTTTTATGTGGTAAAAGAAGCATCGGAAATAGGTGAGCAAATTTTAAACAAGCCCTAAATTAAGCAATCAAACTTGCTGAAGTTTCAATCGGCTGATGCGATCATATCTTTTAACCGGACGACTAATTATATTATATCTGATTTCCCTTTCGTATCTTGCATAAACAAGGCTGGAACGGTGTGAACAAATCGAAGAACCTCCTTTTCTGGTAAGAATATATATTTCTATGAAAAATGGCGGAGAAAATGAAAATGCGCTATTGCTAAGTTTGAAAATACTTAACGATATTGGTGCATTGATACTTTCTGAATATACGGTCGAGCAAATTGTTGAAACGGTGTATGAACACGTCAATAAGTTGATGGACGCCTACTCTTTTGCCATCGGCATTTACAACCCAAACTCAGAGCGTATTGAATACGTTGGCGCACGGGAAAATGACCGGAAACTGCCGGCTTTTTCAATTTACGCCTATAGCCCGGAAAGGTTCTCAAGCTGGGTTTTTTCTCGTAAAACAACTTTGCTGATCAACGATTACGACAACGAGTATCATTTGTACCTGCCTCACGCTATTACGCCCATGCAAGGGATAAACCCTGCATCCCTGATGTATGTCCCGCTTATAATTAACCGGCAAATTATAGGATTGCTTTCTGTAAGAACAGCAAAAAAGAATGCTTATGGGCCACAATCCATGGAGATATTGAAAACGCTATCCGTATTTATTGCCAGAGCTTTAGAAAATGCGCGCCTGATAAAAAGTGAAAATAAAGTTATACGAAAGCTTCCCGCCTATTACCATCAGAACCCACTTTCGGCAAGAGAGTTGGAAGTGCTGCATTTATTATCCGAAGGGTTTACCAACCGTGCAATAGGCAATGAACTATTTATCTCACCCAGCACGGTAAAAACACATACACTAAATATTTATTCAAAGCTTGAGGCCGATAACCGCACCAACGCTATTGTCAAGGCAAGGGCATACGGATTGATTGATTAAAAATCCACCAAATGGTGGATTGATAGGAAGGTTTGCTTGCATAATTTTGATTCATCATCAAGAATCAATATTATGAATGCTTTAATCAATGCTTCCGCCGTACGTCTTTCGGGCGAACAAATTCTCGAACGTTCCTACTGGTTCGGGCCAAACCTAGTTACCTTGCTGGCTACATCAACTGAAACAAACGGTGCCTACTCGCTCGTTAGGTGCCATACAAAAAAAGGCTTTGAGCCTCCGCTTCATGTTCATAGTATAGAAGATGAAAACTCCTTCATATTAGAAGGCGAAGTATGCTATGAAGCAGGCAATCGGACAATACACGCAAAGCAAGGCGATTACATACACCTCCCGAAACACGTACCTCATACCTTCAAAGTGCTTAGTGATGCAGCAACATTGCTCTTGTTGATAACCCCAGGCGGCTTTGAGGAAATGTTTGTGCAATGCAGCAGGCCAGCTTTGTCCCTTGATCTTCCACCCGTTCAGGAAGGGCCACAAATGGCTGCTTTTTTACAAACTATGCTTAGCGTAAACACACAGTTTGGCGTAACAATGCTGCCAAATTTGTAGGCACTTAATTTAATATCCGTATCTAATTTACCCATCACCTATTATGAAAAAACTATTGACTATCATCGCCATAGCTATGGCCCTTACTTCCTGTAAGAAAAATGAGGTTCAGGAAAGCAGTTATGAGGTTAATGCGACAACCTCGAAGATCGAATGGAAAGGTTCAGCGACTGATCATTCTCACATCGGTGCATTTAGTTTAAAAGGAACAGTAACCGCTAAAGGCCAAACAATTAAAAGTGGAAGTTTTAGTATACCTATAGCCTCTATTATGGATTATGATTTACCTGACCCTGCCAAAACACAATTGCTGAACGACCTTAAAAGCGGTAATTTTTTTAATGTTGCTATGTATCCCGAATCCGGCTTTAATCTTACTGCCATAAAGCCATATTCCGGAAACGACACGAGTGCTGTATCTGGTGCCAATTACCTGCTAACGGGAGATTTTACCATGATTGGGCAAACACACCAGGTATCGTTTCCGGCAAAAATAGCCTTTGAGAACGATAGCCTGAAAACTGAAGCCAAATTCAATCTTGACCGTACCAAATGGGGGATGAATATTTACAATGACCCTTCAAAGCCGCTTTATATTTATCCTAATATCAATATAAGCCTTCATGTTCGGGCAGCGAAAGAAAAGTAACCGCATGATCTTTAATAAAGATAACCATCTGATAAAAACAGTTAAACCTTTTTGGATGCTTCTTTTACCACCTAAAAAACAGTAAAGTTTTTATGCGAGGATAAGTTTTGCCATAGAAATTACAGGCATAAAAGAAGTACAATAGATTATCCGAGTCCAAATTAGCAGCAAAAAAACCGCTAATAAAAAAACGGGGCAAGTTAACTTGCCCCGTTTTTCAAAATCGTGTATTAAAAACCTCTTTTTACTTTTCAAAAAAAGTGATTGCAGGTATTTTATGGCTGCCCTTTTCCGCCACCGGCACCATAAATGTTACCGGTTGTAAAACTTGCACTGTTATCAGCCAATTGAACGTAAATGGAAGCTAATTCTGCCGGTTGGCCTGGCCTGCCAAGCGGATAATCGCCTCCGAAGTTTTTCAGTTTTTCCTGAGTTGCGCCACCGCTTACTTGCAAAGGTGTCCAGATTGGTCCTGGTGCCACGCCGCATACGCGGATGCCTTTTGGCCCCAGTTGTTTGGCCAATGATTTTACGTAGTTCATGGTTGCAGCTTTGGTTTGTGCATAATCGTACAAGTCTGGCGATGGGTCATAAGCTTGCTCAGAAGTTGTTCCGATAATAACCGATCCCGGCTGCAAATGTGGTAAAGCCGCTTTGATGATCCAAAATGGCGCATAAATATTGGTTTTCATTGTCCAGTCAAACTGCTCGGTCGAAATATCTAAAATAGAAGCATGTGCCTGCTGGCGGCCTGCGTTGCTCACCACAATATCCAACCCGCCCAAACCACGAACGGCTTCATCTACCAATCGCTTGCAGAATGCCTCGTCGCGCAAATCGCCGGGAATGGCAACGGCTTTGCGGCCTGCTGCCTTGATCAAAGCAACCACTTCGCGTGCATCCGGTTCTTCAGAAGGAAAGTAATTAATGGCAACATCGGCACCTTCGCGGGCATAAGCAATGGCTGCTGCACGCCCCATGCCCGAATCGCCGCCGGTAATCAATGCTTTGCGGCCTGCCAACCGGCCAGAACCTTTATAACTGGTTTCGCCATGGTCTGGTTTCGGGTCCATTTGCGAGGCCAAACCCGGCCAAGGCTGAGACTGGCCTTTAAAAGGAGGTTTTGGATATTTGGAAGTTGGGTCTTGCAAATTTATCGGAGCATAAGTTGCGTTTGCCTGCGGTTCTGTTGCGCCAAAAACCGGCCCAACGGCTACGGCTGCCAAACCAGCACCCAAGCCGCCGATTACTTTTCTCCGGCTGATCTTATTTTCTTCGTTCATCGTATTTATATTTTACTAATTAATGTTCAAAAGGATAACCTGCTCTGGTGCCTTTAGGTTTTAACTGCTTATGTAAAAATGTTATAGGCAAACACGATGCCTTTGTTTAGCAATTAAGAAATAGCCGGACACCAAAAAATAGGTGATAAAAGAAGCATTGCCGGTTCTGGAAAACTGCTGAAACAAGCATTTGCAATTATAAAAACTAAAACTATGTTTGTAGATCAATATTAGCCTAATAAAAAACGATGAACAATTTTTTCAGAACCATAATTGCAGCCTGGGGCGCCAAAAAACTGGGCGGCGGCTGTTTCTCTACCATTATTATTTTTATTGTGATTTATACTTTGTTGGGAAAATGCAATAACCAGCCGCAAACAGCACATGCAAAAGCATTGCCTGCAAAAGTGCAAATGGCCAAAAAGTTTTAGTTGCGATAATAGCTTTCCGGCTATAAAACCAAATAAAATTCTGTTTAAACCTCCTTAAAAACTTGCTTAAAATGGAACTTGAAGATAAGTTGCAACGCTTTCTTGATGCCCAAAAAAGGGATTACCAAACGGCTTTGACCGAAATTAAAAACGGAAAAAAACGCAGCCATTGGATGTGGTATATTTTTCCGCAAGTGCAAGGTTTGGGTTTTAGCGAAACTTCCAGGTTTTATGCCATCCATGATTTAAAAGAAGCCGAAGCGTTTTTAAACCATCCAATTTTAGGCAGCAGGCTGACCCAAATTTGCGAAGCTTTAATAGAACAAAAAAACAATAATGCCAACCAAATATTTGGCAGCCCGGACGATGTGAAGTTAAAATCATCCATGACTTTATTTGCCGCCGTACCCAATGCAAACCCGGTATTTCAAGCTGTGTTGGAAAAGTTTTTTGACGGGACAAAAGACACGCAAACTTTACGCATTATCCAAAAATAAGGCGGTAAAAGAAGCAATGCCGTTTGGTTTTGATTTCGATTTAAAGTAGCTTGAATACAAATCGCAATTATATCAACCAATCATTTTTTTACTTTGATTGTATATTGCTGATACTGTTTCTTCTTCAAACAATTAAAAACCCACACCTACTTTTGGCCGATAAAAGAAGTATTTACATTCCGATTAATCTTTATCGCCAACACTAATTTTACCTGCTAAAAGAAGTATATCTTTTACTTCGATAACAGGTTTTTTATATCCAAACAACGCTGCATTGATCATGGCTGTTCCCAATTGTTGCATGGTGGAGGCCAAGTTGTTAGAAAATTTAGTCAGCAACGGATAAAGCCAGCCTAAGTACCGGTAAAATTTCAATACATTTTTTTGGCCAGCGATAGGCAATATAAAACCCGGACGAAAATTATAAACCTTTTTAAAAGGCAGTTTTTGCAAATCGTTCTCGGTTTTGCCTTTAACACGCGCCCACATCGAACGGCCTTTTTCAGTACTGTCTGTCCCGCTTCCGGATATGTATTCGAACGTCATGTTTGGATTGGTTGAAGCAAGTGCCTGGGCAAATTTAAGCGTTAACGTATAAGTAATTTGTGTATAAACCTCCTCGTTAACGCCAATAGAAGAAATACCTGCACAAAAAAAGCAAGCTTGATAACCAATAAGTTGCGGTGAGATTGTTGTTATATCGGTAAAATCGGCATGGATAATTTCAGTCAGTTTTGGATGGTTGACACCGCAAGTTTTCCGCCCGATCACTAATACTGATTTTATTTGCGGATGTAGCAAGCAGGTCAGCAGTACGCCTTCGCCTACCATTCCGCTTGCGCCGGTGATAATTACGCTTATTTTTTGTTCGGCTTGCATAAGTTTTGTTTGTCTAATCAAAGTAAGCCAAAAGAAACTAGTATTTCAAATCAGGCTTTTCTTCAAAACAAAATGAAACACACAACCTGTTAATTTAATTGTATTTTCACAGATGCTTCTTTTACCACCTAAAAATTGAAATGATTTAACTTTGAAAAAACCCAAACCTAAATTTAAAATTGTACAATTTACGTTTGAAAAAATTCGGAAAACCGGATCAGTTTACCGGCAAACTAAAAAAGAAAATTGAACCTTTTTCAAGCTCGCTTTTTACCCAAATTTTGCCTTGGTGCCTTTCTATAATTTCGGCACTTAAATAAAGCCCGATGCCAAAGCCAGAAATATGCTGCGTGTTTTTTGTTTCTACACGGTAATAGCGTTCAAACAATCTTTCTGCATCGCTGGCTTTGATACCGATGCCTTGGTCTTTTACGCTAACTTGTACACAATTATCTATCACCTCGCAAAACACTTCAATTTCTTTTTCGGGAGGCGAATACTTGGTTGCGTTGCTTAATAAATTGCTTATAACGGAATGAATCTTATCGCGGTCGGCCTGCACAAAAGTTGGGTTGCAGGAAACAAAATGAATAGAACGATCCGGATTGGAGATCAATGTTTCTTTTATGGCTTCGGTAAGTAAATCTTGCAGATCGAACAACTGCTTTTCCAAGTGTATCTTGCCCGATTCTAAGCGGGATATGTTTAAAAAACCATTGATCATGGTGCCCATCTTTTTTACCTGCCGCTCTGCCTTTTCTAAAGCAGAAGCCGTAAAACTGTCTCCGCTTTTTCTGGCTTTTCCATGCAATAGTTGCACGTAAGCGCTAAGCGAAGTAAGCGGCGTTTTCAGCTCATGGCTTACCATGCCTATAAAATCGTTTTTTCGCTGTTCGTCTTCTTTTTGACTTGTGATTTCTAAAACAGACCCTATAAACCTTAGCGGTTCGTCTTTTTCGTTAAAAAACACTTTGCCCTTGGCCCGTACCCACCGCAATTTTTTATCCTCGGCACCAATGGTACGGTATTCTACATCATAATTGCCGGTACTGGTTGCTTTGTTAAACAGTTCCGTAATTATTTTGCCAATCCTTTCCCGGTCTTCTTGATGCAAGCCAGGCAAAAAGTCTTTTTCGTAGCTCACCCTTTCGTTATGGGAAATGCCAAAAAGTTCGCGGCAACGCTCGTCCCATTCCATTGTCTTTTTTATCAAATCCATATCAAAAGTGCCCAAAGCCGCCGCTTGTTTTGATAAACGCACCTGTTCGTAAGCACTTTGCAGTTCGTTTCGGGCCAATACCTGGTCTGTAACATCCATCGCCACAATCATGATGGCAAACACTTGTTCGTCTGCATCTTTCATCGGCTCGTACACAAAATTTACATGTACAATTT
>CAXTKQ010000004.1:58347-75862 GCA_964244955.1 uncultured Sphingobacteriaceae bacterium
TCTTCCCTGCCATTTCTTACCAGCACAATTTCATGCTCTTTGGCATGGTAGGTTTTACCTGTTTTAAATACCTCGTTTGTAACAGGTTCGTAAATTGCGGCAGCTTCGGCAAGCACTTCCCAATAAGGCTTTGCTTTAAACTGGCCGCGGGTTTTGCCAACCAGCGTCAAAAAATAATCGTTTATTTCCTCTGCAAATGCCGGTTCGCCTTTCAAAATACACATCCCAAATGGTGCCTGCCTCACCATGTTTTGCATGTTCTGCTCGCTGGCTTTCAACAGGTTTTGTGCCCGCTCCTTTTCTGCGGTTTCTAAAACCTGGCCGGTAATGTTATTGGTTGTGTTGATAATGTAGCCCACGCTGCCATCTTTATCCAAAATTGGTTCGTTAAGGTTTGACCAGTACTGGGTTTCCAACTTGCCCGAACTTGGAACAAAGATTTCATATTTAAAAACCGGCAGCTCGTCTGCAGCCTTACTGTTAATTACACGGTTAAAAGAATTGATGACGCTAAACTTTTCGGAAGAATCAGCACTGCCCGGAAATACGTCAAAAAAGCTGTTGCCCAATAATTCATTTCGCTGCTTGTGCACCAAATCAAGATATTTGTTGCCCACGGCCAAAATGGTAAAATGCGGAGAATTGGCTTTTATAATGAGCGAGTTTGCAGACTTTTCAAAGAATGACTGAAATCCTTCGCTTGTATAAAACTCGTCGTTTTGGTTGTTCACTTATTTAGGGATCAGATTTAAAAAAAAAGAAACTTGCAGCAAGGCTTCAAATATCACATTAAGCTTTATGCTACAGGTAAAAACAAAACAGCAAAAAGCACATTGCAATGTAAAAATACAATGTTTAAAGTTTTTGCCGGATACAAGGAGCATTACGGTTATTTTTTTGTTCGGTTTCCTTTTGTTTGATTTTGTTGATCAAACTAAGCCAAAAGAACAGTATTTTAAATGATGTTTTTTCTCAACATAAAAATGAAATGCACCCTGTTGATTTAATTGTATTTTCACCGATGCTTCTTTTAGCACCTAAAAATCAATAAAAGGCTTCATGAAAATTTACCAGCAACCATTGCAATTGAAAGCCAGGCCAAGAGGTTTCCATTTGATAACAACAGAAGTTACACAAGCGCTTCCGGAGATCAGGGAAATTAAAACGGGCATTTGCCAGGTTTTTATCCAGCATACTTCTGCATCTTTAACCATCAACGAAAACGCAGACCCAACGGTACGTAAAGATTTTGAAATGTATTTTAACAAAGCCGTGCCCGAAAATGACCCCAATTATTTGCACGATGAAGAAGGCGCAGACGATATGCCGGCACACTTAAAAGCAGCCATGCTGGGCAGTTCAGTTATGGTTCCGATTAAAAACGGCCGTTTTGCTTTGGGCACTTGGCAAGGAATTTACCTGTGCGAACACCGCAATTATGGCGGACAAAGAAATTTGTTATTAACGGCTTGGGGAGAATGAGGGTTTTAAGGTAAGAGGTATCAGGTTTGAGGTGCGAGGTCCAGCATGACGAACTTTGGCGTTGGACTATGAACCATTAACCATGATCCATTAACTTTTTCACAAAACCAACTGTTCGTGCAGCTTTAGCAACGTTTCTTTCGGGTCGGCGCACAAGCCCGGATGCACTTTTGAAACCTGGATAATGGTGCTGCGTGTTGCCGTTAGCCAGCGGAAACGGGAAGCGTGATCCAATTTACTAATCGGCCCGAAACCAAAATTGCCGTGGCAAATGTTTTCAAAGGCAAAAAGGTTTGCTTTCAGTTCGTCCAAATTTATACCGGTAAAAACAGCATTTAAACGGTTTTCATTTACAGTGATTTTGGTTTGAAGGAATTTAAGTTTCGGACAATACAAAACCACGCCCACATTTAAAAACTCTTCCCGTTCTACCCTCGGCACAACACGGACGACGGAATACTCAAATAAGTATCTCTCTGGCATGTTGGGCTTCTTTTACAAAAACTTCGGATGCGGCCACTCTTGTGGTTAAAAATTGGGCGTAAACCTGTCGCATTTCTTCGGCCGACCCGGCTTCCTGCGTTAACCAGCTTTCTGGTATCAGCGATACGATGGCTTCGATTTTTTCTTTTGTTAAGATGGACCGAAATTCCGCATCAACTTCTTCCAGTTTGGTAGCAAAAGGCAGCAAAACATGGTCTTTAACCTGCACAAAAGGCCGCTGCGCCTGCTCTTCCCAGTTTTGCCAGGAATGATGAAAGTATAAAGCCGCGCCATGGTCAATCAACCATAATTCTTTGTGCCACATCAGCATGTTGGTATTTCGCGGCGTACGGTCAACATTGGTAATCAGGCAATCCAGCCAAACAATTTGAGAAGCCAGTTTTGGGGCGATAACCGTTACGGCCGGATCAAAAGTAATGGCACCAGAGAGGTAATGCAAAGCCAGGTTCAGGCCAACACTTGCTTTAAGCAAATCCTGTATTTCTTCATCTGGTTCTGCCCTTCCGAAGGCAACATCTAAATTGGCAAAAACAATCTCCGGGACTTTTAAACCCAATGTACGCGCAATTTCGCCGCCAAGCAGTTCGGCAATCAAAGCTTTTACGCCTTGCCCGGCACCACGAAACTTCAGTACATATAAAAACCCGTCGTCTGCTTCGGCAATGGCCGGCAAAGAACCGCCTTCGCGCAATGGCATAACATAGCGGACAACATTTACAGTTCTTGGTTGCGGTTGGCTTTCGTTCATTTAACCGGTATTTTATCAAATACTTTTACGCAAAGCAGCGATTGTATTTAGCCGGAAATTTAAACCAAATTTATGAGAAACGGTAAGCTGGCCAGATGCTGTTTTTACCACACTAAATTTATGTTGATAAAAGAAGCATCCGTTTATTCTGTTACGGCATCCGTCCAGTTATGGTCGCCGCATTTGGGGCATTTTGTGTTTTGATCAAAAGGGTTTTTTTTGGTGGTCCCGCAGGTTTGGCAAACTTTCAATTCTTGTGATTTTTTTAAACTCGCATTAAATTCTTTGTCCCAATGCGGTAAAATTGACAGTCCCGGTTTTGCGTTTTCTTCCTGTATCAACGTAAAAGAACCGCCCGCTTCCATATAAAACCTTTTTACACTGCCCAATTGTTTGATACTGTTGGCCCGAAGCTGGGCAACAAGCCGTTCGCGCGAGATGCGGACTTTTTTCATCATTTCCAGGTCCAACACAGAATCTTTAACCAGCGTACCTATATTTCCCTGGGAAAATTTTTCAAAATTCTGGTCTTTGAATGATTTTGCTGCAACCCAACGCGCTATAAACACTACAATAAAGGCAATAATTACGGCAGGAATTATCCCCCTGTCCGGAGACTGAAGCGGGACACCAATTGCGGCGGCAAGCGAAACCATAGCGGCCAAATCATTACGGCTTAATTGCGATGACATCCTTTTGCCCATCATCCGAATTGCAACCAGCAATAATAAATAAAACACTGCCGCCCTGATGACCAGTTCTAAATAAAAACTTGCAGGCACTTCGCCTACCAATATCCTAAACCAATCCTGCAAATGTATTTCGTTCGGTTTCATTTTTGCTTAGTTTATGGCGTTTATCCACGCATCCTGCCCGCAATTTTTACAAGGCCCGCCTGCGTTTGCAGGTTTTATAAAACCGCAATTAATGCAAGCTATTAATTCAATAGGTTGTGGCGGTTTTGTAAAAGCCTGTTCTTTGGTTTTTATAATTTCCTGGTCGTCCGGAGGAAGGATAGACAGTCCCGGCTTCGGTTCTTTGGATTGGAAGATGCTGAACTCGCCGCAAGCTTCCAGGTAAACACGGTCTACTATGCCGAGGTTAAAAACGTTTTCCTGCCTTAGTTCTGCAAAAAGCTGTTGGTGCGAAATTCTTACTTTCTTCATTTCGTCCAGTTGCAGCGTGCCGTCTTTTACCAGCATGCTTGCTTTTCCCTGCGTTAGGTCTTCTATTTTGCCGTTCATAAAACCCAGCCAACTAATACCGCGCTGAAAAAAAGCGATACAAAGCAACAGCAACGCACCTTGCAAAAGCCCGCGGTCTGGTACTTGCATCGGCACAGAAACAATAGCCCCGATGGTAAGCATAACGGCCATTTCCATAATGGTCAACTGTCCGCTCATGCGTTTGCCTAAAGTACGTACAATAAAAAGCAAGGCAATGTAGATGATGAGCGTGCGGATAAAAACTTCCAGCATAAACTCCGGGGGCGCCAGGCCAAACAAAATGCGTTTTAAATCCGCAAAATGGATTTCTTCTTTTTTCATAAATGCTGCTAAAATTATACCGGTAAAAACAGTATCCGTTATTGCGTGGCTTTGCCTTTATTGTCCCAATGGTCTTTAACTACTTCGCCGTTTTCGCCAAATTTTAGCCTGCGTGCGTAGCGTTCGCCTTTTATTTTGCCTTCGGCATCTTTTTGCCCCATAAACAACAAAATTGGCCTGCCGGCTTCATCAGTTTTAAAAGCCAGGTCGTAGCGTTTAAACTTTGTTTCGACCATGCTGTTTGGGTCATAAGTTTTATTTAAAATTTTAAGGATTTCTGCGCCTAATTCCATTTTTACCGATGATAAGTTTGATGACAAGGAAAGCGGCTTATGGCAAACAGGACCGGGATTTGATTTTTAAACATTAACTTATTAAAGATCAAGCCGGACGAATGTTTTTAACTTCTTACAAAATTTATGTAACAGTTTAGTTTCGTAAAAAAACCAACATAAAAAAAACGCCGCTAAGTTTTAGCAGCGTTCAGATCAAATTTGCCTGATACTTCTTTTACAGGTATATTTTTGGTGGTTGTTGATTTTTAATAACGAACAACTTGTTTTCCATTAGCCCAATATCAAAACCGCATTCAACCTGATTACAAAATTTGTACGGATATTTAAACTTCTTGCAATACTGGAACAGTATTTAAAACCTGATATTTTACCACAATTATTTCGAGCTTGTATTTTTTGATTTGCTGTTCGTCGTAAAAACTGCGCGTTTGTATTTTGCCTTCAATGTACAATAAATGTCCTTTTTCCAATTGTTCGGTCCCTGAAGCGGCAACTTCTTTCGGGATTTTAATATTGTGCCATTCAACAAGTTCTACATTATCGCCATTTTTTTTAATAGTTTCATTGGTTACCAACGGAAAACATAAAACTTCTTTTTGATCTGTAAAGTTGTGCAAACGGGGCTCTTTACCAATATGCCCTACAAGGAATACCTTGTTTATACCTGAGTTTGTAAACATAGCGTGCTGATTTATATTTGTAATTATCTGGAATGTATTTTTATCTGAACTGCTTTCAATTTTAAAGGCAATTATTAGTTTTATAATCAGTATTAATACTGATTTACGCTTGCATTAATACTTAATTTTGGTTGCACGGTTACCAGTTCTGTTACCTTGTCTATCAGTTCTGATAAATCAAAAGGCTTGGATATAAAAGCGTTACAACCATAAAAACCTAAAGATTGCAGAACTTTGGGGTAAGCCGAAAAGATGATGACTGGCAGGTTTTTGGTAATTGAACTATCTTTAACATATCGGCAAAGTTCGCCACCGTTTACGCCGTTCAAAATGTAGTCAACAATCAGCAAATCGGGTTTGCACTTTTTGATCAATTTTAAAATATCATCTGTACCATCGTAAATGTCCACATCAAAACCTTCGTAGTTCAAAGCTTCTTGCATCACATCCAAAATCCGCTGATCGTTGTCCAACACAAGTACTTTTTTTAACATAAATTTATTTTTAGATGGTTGATAAATTGGATAAGTTTTTAAAGTTTTCTAAATCCCGTGCATTTAGTTCTACTAAAATTTTGGTGTTGGCCATATCAGAAACCCTTTGGAAAGGCTGATAGAAAATGCTGCAATAGGCACTAAAAGGCTTAGGCAGTTTTTGCAGCAAAGGATGCTTTTTTACGGGTTTTAGGGTGATGCCCACATAAGCGTCGGCTTGGTCTATACAAGTGGTTTGAGATAAAAAAAACCTGTAACCTTTCTTTATCAGATAGCCAAGTAAACGTGGGGTCAGTAACGTTTTCATAGTTTAATAATTTATAATTCAAAAGTCTTTAAAAAAATTTTTAACTATAAAGTATTAATACTGTAATTGGGGTTGAATAAGTACCCGTTTTTAAATTTAGATGAAAAACTGAAGCTAAAAACAAGCCTGAACGGAAACTTTAGAAGAAAAAACTTTAGCTGTTGCAAAGTTTATTTCAATTTAAAACAAAACCTGAAGCTGCAACAGTAAAAAACACAGTTTTGCTTAACACAAAATTGAATTTAGAAAGAACAAGGTTGAGGGATAAACTACAAAAATTGTATTAATACTTGCAAACCGGCGGATACAAGTATTAATACATAAAATATTTTGTAAACGGAACTTATGAAATTATACCGCTTAAAATAGCATAACGGATTAATGCTGCCGTGTTCCTGCTTTGGGTTTTATCAATCAGGTTTTGGCGGTGGCCTTCAACCGTGCGTTTACTGGTAAAAAGCTTATCGGCAATTTCCAGGTTGGTGTAGCCTTCGGCAATCAGGCTCAACACTTCCACTTCGCGTTTGGAAAGGTCTATTTCTAATTTTTCATTCGAAACGTTTACTTCCGGCTTGTGGATCAATTTGTCCAACATGCGCAAAGAAAGTTCGCTGCAAATGTAACGGTCGTCGTTAGCGCAGATATGTTTGATGCAAAATACCAATTCGTCTGAAGTAAT
Source organism: uncultured Sphingobacteriaceae bacterium (assembly GCA_964244955.1). GTDB lineage: Bacteria > Bacteroidota > Bacteroidia > Sphingobacteriales > Sphingobacteriaceae > Mucilaginibacter_A. Next base: position 65,085 of record CAXTKQ010000004.1, read on the forward strand.
GTTTTTTAAGATATAACCGGAAGCGCCGTTTTTAAAAGCCTGCAGAATGTATTTTTCGTGGTCCAGCATAGTCAGGATAATCACTTTCACTTTTGGATAATGCTGCTTAACAAAAATGGTCATTTCCATTCCGTTCATTTCCGGCATGTTTACATCTGCCAAAATGATATCCACTTTAAAGCCTTTTTCCAGCAATTCCAATGCTTGCTTTCCATTGGTAGCTTCCGCAACAACTTCTAAACCAGTATCTTTTTCCAGGATAGATTTTATACCGTTGCGAACTACGTTGTGGTCTTCTGCAAGTAATACCCTGATCATGCTGTTACCATTTTTTGACCGATGATTATTTTAGTAATAAATTAAAAACCAAACTTAACAGAAATTCAACAACGAAATTTAAAAATTGTGATAATTCATTATACTAAAAGAAGTTTGCCCAACGCTAACAATTCATAATACTGTTTTTACCGGCATAAATTAGTTGCCCATATCGCTGTTGCTTACAAAAGCAATGTGTTTGCTGTCCGGCGACCAGGAAGGCGTGTTCATCGAACCTTGCCCGCCGTAAACATAAGCCAGTACTTTTGGCGTGCCTTTGCCATCAATCGGCAACATGCGGATGTAAACGTGTTTGTAAGGCGGGTGACTGCCTGGCTCTACTTCTGATTTCAGGAAAGTTAAAAACACCATCATTTTGCCATCTGGGGAAATGTGCGCAAACCAGTTGTTGTAATCGTCGTTGGTCATTTGCTCCTGGTTGCTTCCGTCCGGCCTCATCCGCCAAATTTGCATCAGGCCTGAACGAACGGAGTTGAAGTAAATATACTTGCCGTCGGGCGTATATTCCGGCCCGTCGTCCAAACCTTTTGTTGAAGTTAAGCGGGTTTCTTTTCCGCCGGTTGCCGGTACTTTATAAACATCAAATTCGCCGTCCCGGTCTCCGCAAAAAACCAAACTTTTGCCATCAGGAGACCAGCCGTGCATGTAAGACGGCCCTTTTGGTGTGATTTGCTTTGGCGTTCCTCCTGTAACCGGAACGGTGTAAACAATAGAACCTCCCAGCTCTTTTACCCAACTGCTCAGCCCGATCATTTTGCCATCAAAAGAAAGCACATGGTCGTTATTGTTGCTTTTTACTTCGCCGGTATTTATTGGTTTGGGCTGGCGACTGGCCAAGTCGAAATTATACATCAAACCTTTGCTATCGTTATAAACCAGGCTTTTGCCGTCTTTCGTCCAGTTTGGCGCCTGGATAGAATAAGGTACTGAGTAAATAATTTCCCGGTTTCCGGTTGCTATTTCCAGCAGTTCGAGGTTGCTGCCCAAAGTCATTTGTGTAGATTGGCCTGCTACACCATTATAAGGAATGGTGATCCGTACATCGCGAAAAATGCCTGTTTCAGTAACATCCGCATTGTGCGAGCCTACAAATAAACCTACATAAACATCATCGCCTAAATCTACATTGGTTATTGCTTCGGTGGAAAAAGGTTCTCCGTATTTAGCGGCGCGCATGGTGTAAGTGTTGCCTTTTCGTTCCAATTGGATAATGCTGGCATGGTTAATTTTAAAACGCGTTTCCTCTGTCGTTGCGCCATCCGTTTTTCTGAATTGTAAAGAAGTCAAGCCATCGCCATGAACAACGGCGTTTACTTGTGCCGAGTTGCCGTTTAAGTTTTTGCGCACCATCCAGCCCACTTTCCGATGTTCTTCCACGCCGTTCCAACCTGCAAATTCGGCTTTTGTATATAAAATGAAATCGCCTTTCATTTTCTTCCACACAAAATGAAACTCGTCCTGGTTGCCCCAAATATTGGTTCCGGCACCGGTAATTACATATTGTTGGTTTTGCGGGATAAATGTAGCCGAGCCAGGCTTTACGTTTTTTCCAACATCGGTCTGCCCATCAAAAACCCCTATTTTTTGTGCCGAAACCGACAACGAAAAAAGCAAAGCCAAAACCGGTAAAGCTGTTTGAAGTAGTTGTTTTGTTCTCATACTGTTTTTATGGATATAAAATAATGCCCTGCTACAATTTTTGTTTGGTAGCAGGGCATCGTCGTTTTATTAAAAGCTTTTATGTTGATGCTTCTTTTACACTAAGTTTTTCTTGATGTAAGTGATACTTTGGGTGATGCTGGCAAACGGGTCGCCGGGTGTTTTGTCCTGCTCCACAAAAAAGTATTGCAGGCCGGCTTTATCGGCCGATTTGAATATCTGTTTAAAATCTATGGAGCCGTTGCCCACTTCTGAAAAATTCTTTTCGGGTGTTTTGTCCATGTCTTTTACATGCCAAAGCGGGAAACGGCCCGGATGTTTGTTGATCAATGCAATCGGGTCTTGCCCGGCTTTGGTAACCCAGTACATGTCCATTTCCATTTTTACGTTGTTTTTATCCGTATTGGCCAGCAAAACTTCGTACGGAAACTGCCCGTCCTGCTTCTCAAACTCAAAATTATGGTTGTGGTAACAAAACTGTATGCCTGCTTTTTTACACATTTCGCCGGCTTTGTTAAAATCCTGGGCCAGTTTTTTGTAATGGTCTAAGCCGCCCCGCTCCTGCTCTGATAGATAAGCACAAACCATGTATTTGATTCCGACGGCTGCCGCATCTTCAATCGCCTTGTCCCAACCGCTCATCATCGTGCCTTTTTGGCTTTCGCCATTAATTTTTTCTTCACCCAAACGATAATGGCTGCTTGGCATAATCAATCCGTTCTGCTTCAATAAGCGCGAAAAAGCGGCAGGTTCCATACCGTAAAATTTTTGCGAGCCGGTGTAAGTTGCACCTTCTACCGAATTGTAGCCTATTTTTGCTACGTGTGCCAAGGTTGCGGCCGGATCATTTTGCATTGCGTCTCTTACTGTATATAATTGCAGGCCAATGTACTTGTGGTTGTAATTCAGCAAACTTGGTGCTACCAGCAAACTGGCAGAATAAACCGCAGAAGATTTAAGAAATGAACGTCGTGTCGTCATGATTTGAGTGTTAAAATTGGTTTTAATAATTGGGTTAGCCTTAGGAAAATGCTATTCAATAATAGCATTTTTTGCTGACATAATGAGATAAATAAACATAATACTGTTTTTACCAGCACAAAATTTGCATGGCAAAAACAGTATGCCGGTTTAAATTTGAGAGTAAGCGGTGGGAAGTAAAAAGGTAGAAGTGATGCGGGAAACGTTCAATTTATCAGAATATTCGGGCATCGAGCTGATGCGTTTCCACTCGGCATCGCCGCCAAAGCTTTTCCATTTGGCATCGTGGTCGGCCATATCGTTAAACGTAATCATGTAAGTTAAATTTGGCCGCATTTCCCCGATCAGGGTTTCTGCAAAAAACACGGGCCTAAAACCTAAACGTTTAAAAATTGCGCTTTCGCCAACTTCGTTAAACATTTCGATCTTTTTTTTGCCGGTCAGTTCGCTGGCACTTTCGTAACGGCGCAGTTCAAAAAGACGCTGCTTTTTCTCTGTCGGCAATAAATTTGGCGTAGTTTTAAAAGCTTGCATCAACGAACTTTCAATCCGGTCATAAGCTGGTGCCGAAGCAGTCGCATTGAGGTAAGCAGCACCGGCCTGCCGATAAGTTGGATCGGCTAGCAGTTGGTTTTCCATTTTAAAAAAAGCATCGGCAGATTTAAACGGAATGACCGTATAAATTTTGGTTTGCCCTTCGGGTTTCATCTCCGTAAAAACACCAATATCCTTGCTGCCCAACTTGTTTAAAGCCGGAATGGCCGCGTTTTGAAAATAATCTTCTACCAATTTTTGCTGCGTTTCATCTTTTAAGGTATAAATGCGCAGTTCGTAAAATTCAGTCTGCTGGTCTTTGTTGGCCGTGTTTTCTGCAGATGAAATGGCGGGCAAAACACTTCCGGCCAAACCGGCTGTTAATGTTGTTTTGATAAAAGCACTTCTTTTCACTGGTTAAATTTTTAAGGTTATCTAAGTCTGTATCTTAATCCTGCGCCTTGTTGCAGATGCTTCTTTTATGCTTATAAAATCATCATCGGGTTTTTAATTGTGCAAAAACTGGTTGAAAGATACTTGTAAACGGCAAAACGGCACTGTAAAAACTTAGTGCCGTTTTTTTTAGATTTTATTGATGCTTCTTTTACCAGCATAAAATTGGTGTGAGCTTACAACTCTCTAACCCAAATATTACGGTAGCTTATTGGCTCGCTTTTATCGCCGTGCGCCTGCAGTTTAATAGGTGCGCCGCCATTATAAGCTTTGTATTTCGGCTGGCCAACGTAAAGCGTTTCGCCTTTTAAAACATAATGGTTTTGCACCACTACGCCGTTAAAAAATACGGTAACCGTAGCCGGGGTATTTACAGAGCCATCTGTTTTAAAAGTTGGTGCTTGCCAGATGATATCATATGTTTGCCAATCGCCCGGCTTTTTGTTGGCATTTACCAGCGGGATAGATTGCTTGTAAATACTGCCCGCCTGCCCGTTTACATACGTTTTGTTGTTGTACGAATCCAGAATTTGCAGTTCGTAGCCAGAATCGCCTTTTCCGGTAGAAGCCAAAAACACACCACTGTTCCCGCGAAGCTGGCCTTCGCCGGTAATATTTGTTGGGATTTTCCACTCCAGGTGCAACTGGTAATTGTTAAATTTTCTTTTGGTTTCGATGTTGCTTGTGCCTTTTTTAACCGTAAAAAAATCACCGTTCACTGGCCACTCTACGGGTTTGCTGCTATCGTCTGTATAAACCCATTGGTTTAAATTACCGCGGTCAAATAAAATAACCGCATCTGAAGGCGGTTCGTTGTTTGTTTTTCCCGGAGTTACCACTTTTGGCACCGGTTCGTAAAACTCAGTGTCTTCATGTTTTGCAGCTTGCTGGGCATTCGCCATAGAAAAACCTCCTGCCAATAAAACGGTCAATATTAGTTTGTTCATCATTTTTAAAATCGGTTAAAGAAATGAATTGGATTATAGATTATACCGGTAAACTATTTTTCATGTAATTAGCACTTTCTGCAATGCTAACGTAAGGATCAATGTTGATAAAATTCTCTTGTTCCATGATGTAATGTTTAACACCGGCAGCTTTGGACACCGGCAATATTTTTTTAAAATCAATACTGCCTTTGCCTATTTCGGTGTTGAGGTTGGTGTTGGTTTTGTCCCTGTCCTTTACGTGTACCGCAAAATAACGGCCTTTGTGCTTGTTTAATATTTCAATGGGATTTTGGCCTGCGCGTACAACCCAAAAAATATCCATTTCCATATGCACCAAAGCCGGATCGGTATATTTTAATAGTGTATCATAAAACGTGGTGCCATCCACCGGCTTCCACTCAAAATTGTGGTTATGATAGCCCAGCTTCAGCCCTTCTGTTTTACAAATGGCTGCGGCTTTGTTCATTTTATCTGCAACTTGTTTAAAGTCTTCGGCAGTTTTGATAAATTGTTCTGCCAATGAAGGAACAGTAATGTAAGCCTGGCCGGTATCGTGTGCCACTTCGATGTACGCTTTCAAGTCATCGGTTTTTCCGGTCCCAAAAAATTGGTCTAAGCCATAATGTCCACTTGGTGTGGACAAACCATGTGATTTCAGCAGTTGGCTAAATTCTTTTGAAGTTAAGCCCCAATAGCCGGTTTTTTTATCAAACCCAAAAGTTTCTACCTCTTTATAGCCCGCTGTTGCCACTTTGGCAATTACGCCTTTTACATCTTTAGGCAGTTCATTGCGCAGGGTATAAAGTTGCAAGCCAATTTGTTTACTGTTGATGGCCGCGTTTAGAAAATCCGGTTTTATCAAAACACCTGCCGACACTAAACCGGCTTGTGCTAAAAATTTTCTTCTGTTAATCATGGAAATGGTTTAGGTTATTTAAAAGGGGTACTGTTTTTAGCAGGGTAAATTAGGCTTGTTTAATATTTACTTATCTAAGTTATTATGCTTCTTTTATCACCCAAAAATTGGTGTGAAACCAGTTGTTCAGGTTAATGCAAACACCAATTTTTATAGGGTAAAAGAAGCATTGGTATATTTACTTGTATAAATTTAAACAGGCCCTTATACATCGCAAATTTCTATTGCGTTTTTCAGCGATGCAATTTTGTCTTTTTTCAGCGGGATAAATTCCTGTGCCACATATCCTTTAAACCCGGTTTTTAAAATTGCACGCATAATTGCCGGATAATACAGCTCCTGGGTATCGTCTATTTCATTTCTTCCGGGAACGCCGCCAGTATGGTAATGGTTGATGTACTGGTGATAATCGTTGATGTTTCGGATGATATCGCCTTCATCAATCTGCATGTGGTAAATATCGTACAGCAATTTGAAATTCTCCGAACCTAATCTTTTCGCCAGTTCTGCGCCCCAGGAAGTTCGGTCGCACTGGTAATCTTTGTGGTTGACCTTGCTGTTCAGCAATTCCATTACCAGCACAACTTTGTGTTTTTCGGCCAGTCCGATCACTTTTTTTAAGCCTTCTACACAATTGTTCCAGCCGGTTTCGTTGTCCATGCCTTCCCGGCTCCCGCTAAAACAGATCAGGTTGGTATAACCGGCTTTTGCCACCAGCGGAATCATTTCCGAGTAATTTTTCACCAAAGTTTCGTGGTATTTTTTATTGTTGAAACCTTCGGTGAGGCTGATCTCGGCGCCATTACACATGGGCGAATCCAAACCGTATTTTTTTAAAGTTGGCCAATCTTTCGGCCCAACCAGGTCAATGCCTTTAATGCCGATTTTTTTTGCCGCTGCACAAAGTTCTTCTACCGAAAACTCATTATAACACCAGCGGCAAACCGAATGGTTAATGTTTCCTTTAAGTGCAACTGACTCCATTTTTGATGTGGTAAAAGAAGTAAGGCTGCTGCCAGCGGCCAAGGTTGCGGTGCCTGCAATCAAATCTTTAATAGCAGAACGGCGGTTTTGTTTTGATGCCATTTTTTGATCAATTAAACATCGAGGCGCATATCCTGCTGCTCGTCCAAATTTAAGGCCGGGTTTGTTTCCATGTGGTTTTTATCCTTAAACAACAGCAAAAACAACACTAAAACTACGGCCGCTATCCCGGCCGGTATCAGCCAAATGGTTTGCCAGTTGTGCGCAGTTTCAGAAGTTTTGTAATTATCTACAATCTGCCCGGCAATTAATGATCCAATCAGCATCCCGACACCATAAGTGGCCAGCGTGATAAAGCCTTGTGCCGCACTTTTAAAGCGTTCGCCAGCCAGGTTGTCGGTATAAATTTGCCCTGTAACAAAAAAGAAATCATAGCAAACGCCATGTAAAACAATACCGGCAATCAGCATCCAGTAATTGCTGCCTGCATCACCATAGGCAAACAAAACATAACGCAATGCCCAAGCCAACATACCAACGGCCAGCATTTTTTTGACACCCAAACGGACGAAAAAAAACGGGATCATTACCATAAATAAAATCTCGGAAACCTGCCCCAAAGATTGTGTTACCGTGGTGGCGTGCATACCTGCTTCCTGGAAAAAAGGATTGGCAAAACCATAATAAAAAGCCAGCGGAACGCAAATGGCAATGGACGCAATAAAAAAGATAAGGTAAGATTTGTTTTTGAGCAAACCGATAGCATCCAAACCAAGCATATCGCCGACGGAAACATTTTCGCCTCGTTTAACTGGCGGTGTGGCTGGCAAAGTAAAACTGAACAAACCTAAAATGATCGAAGCAATGGAAGCCATTTTAAAGGTATTTACCAAAGCTGCTTCGCCGCCTTGCTTGTCCCAGTTTAAATAACTGATTAAAACGCCGGCCACAATCCAGCCAATCGTTCCCAAAACACGGATGGGCGGAAACTCTTTGCTTGGGTTTTGCATCTGCCTAAAAGAAACCGAGTTCACCAAAGCCAATGTGGGCATATACAAAATCATATATACCAAAATCACCGGATAAAATGCAGAGAAATTGCTTGCAGTAGAAGCCCACCAAAGTAACGCGCCTCCTAATAAATGTAAAACACCCAGGATTTTTTGTGCCGAGAAAAATTTATCCGCAATTAAACCGATGATAAACGGTGCAACAATAGCGCCTATGGATTGCGTGGTTACCGCAGCCCCAACTTCTATACCGGAAGTTTTTAGGTCTTTTAACAAGTACGTTCCCAGGGTTACAAACCATGAACCCCAGATAAAAAATTCCAGGAACATCATAGCCGATAACTTGGTGCGGATGGCAGCAGTCATAATTTAGGTTTGGTTTAAGTTTGGTTTCGGTTGCAGTTTCGGTTGTTGTTATTTCAAAGACAATACATATTTCACCATTTCTTTGGCATCGGCCAAAGGCAGGTTTGGATGTGGTGTCATTGCGATATCGCCCCAAACGCCTTTTCCGCCGCTGATTACTTTATTGGCCAGATAGTCAATGTTCTTATCATTGTTTTCATATTTTTTGGCCACATCGGCATAAGCCGGGCCAATCAGTTTTTCATGTTCTTTGTGGCAGCCCAAACAATCAGAGGCAGCAAGCAATTGCGCGCCTTTTGATGAATTATTGCCGGCGTTAGAATCGGTGCCGATTTTATTGACATTGGTATCTACGCTGGTTTCGTGCGATTTTGCGTCCTGGTTGGCAGCCGTAACGCTATCGTTGCTCACACTTTCGTTTGTTTTATTGTTGCTGCACGCAGCAATTACAGCACAAAGGCTTAAAATAATGGCAGTTTTTTTCATGGTATTTGTATTTTGTTATATTCCTAATAAAGTTTTGTTAAAAGAAGCATCGGCACCGGAAGCGGCAAAGTCATCAAAGGCTTTGTCGGTTACCCGAATAATATGGTCCTGAATAAATTGTGCACCTTCCCGGGCACCGTCTTCCTGGTTTTTTATGGCACACTCCCATTCTAAAACGGCCCAGCCTTTGTAATCATAAGCGGCCAACTTACTAAAAATTGCTTTAAAATCTACCTGCCCATCGCCCAAAGAGCGGAAACGGCCCGCACGGTCAATCCAGTTTTGGTAACCGCCGTAAACACCTTGCCTGCCGGTTGGGTTAAACTCTGCATCTTTTACATGGAACATTTTGATGCGTTCGTGGTAAATATCAATGTAATCCAGGTAATCCAAACACTGCAAAATAAAGTGGGAAGGATCATACAATAAACAAGCGCGCGGGTGGTTGTTCACTTTTTCGAGGAACATTTCGTAAGTTATACCATCGTGCAGGTCTTCTCCGGCGTGGATTTCATAGCACAGATCAATACCGCACTCGTCAAATTCATTCAGGATCGGCAACCAGCGTTTTGCTAATTCTGTAAAACCTGTTTCTACCAAACCGGCAGGCCGCTGCGGCCAGGGATAAACCATCGGCCATAACAAAGCACCGCTAAAAGTAGCATGGGCATGCAATCCCAAATTTTGGGAAGCTTTTGCGGCATACTTTAATTGCTGTATGGCCCATTCTTTACGTGCGTTAGGGTTGTTTTTTACCTGATCCGGCGCGAAAGCATCAAACAAAGTATCGTAAGCCGGATTGACTGCCACCAACTGGCCTTGCAAATGTGTAGAAAGTTCGGTAATCTGCAAGCCATGACCCATCACTTTCCCGTTCAAATCATCGGCATAAGTTTTACTTTCTGCGGCCAATTTTAGGTCTATAAAAGAAGCATTGTTGGTAGGCAGTTGGATACCCCGAAAACCAAGGTCAGCAGCCCATTTGCAAATGGCATCCAGGCTATTAAAAGGCGCTTCGTTAGAAATAAACTGGGCCAAAAATATGGCAGGTCCTAATAAGGTAGTCATAATTTATATTTTGAAGTCCGTCCATTTTTCGGATGACTTTCCGGATGCAATTACGTTTTCGATAAAGGCCATTCCGCGGATGCCTTCTTCAATTCCCGGAAAATCCAGCCATTCCGGTTCGGGTGTTTTTCCTGCCAAATGCGCCTGAATGGTAAAAGCGAAATTTTTATAAAGATTGGCAAAAGCCTCAAGATAACCTTCGGGATGGCCAGCAGGTGTCCGGGTATTTTTTTGGGCAAAGGAACTGGTATAGCTGCCGCCGGTTCGGTAAACTTCTACCGGTTTGTCCAAAAGTTTTACCAGCAAAGAGTTTGCATCAAACTGTTGCCATTCAATTCCCCCGTTTTCGCCATAAACCCTGATTTTGACATTGTTTTCTTCTCCGGCTGCAACTTGCGTGGCCATCAAAACGCCGCTTGCGCCATTGTTAAATTTCAGCAGCACTGCGCCGTCATCATCCAACTGCCGCCCTTCAACCACAATGTTAACATCGGCACAAAGCTTTGTAACGGACAGACCGGAAACATATTCGCACAAGTTGAAAACATGGGTCCCGATATCGCCCATTGCCCCTGCCATACCGCTTTTGGTCGGGTCGGTACGCCAGGAAGCCTGTTTGTTATCGCCGCCTTCTTCAAACTTGCTTAGCCAGCCTTGCGGGTATTCTACATAAACTTTGCGGATCTTTCCCAACTTTCCTGAAAGTGCAAACTGCCGTGCTTCTTTTACCATCGGATATCCGGTGTAAGTATGCGTGAGGCAAAAGAAATTTTCGGTCTGTTCGATCACTTTCTGCAAGTCTTTTGCTTCCTGCAAAGAAAATGTGGCCGGTTTATCCAAAATAACATGAAAGCCGTTTTCCAATGCTTCTTTTGCCGGTGCAAAATGAAGATGGTTTGGTGTTACGATACTGATCACTTGTACACGCTCGTTTTCGGGCAACTGCTTTTCCTTTTCAATCAGTTCCTGATACGAATTATAAACGCGGTTTTCGGATAAGTTAAGCAATAAACCGCTGGCTTTGGATTTTGC
>CAXTKQ010000005.1:0-19816 GCA_964244955.1 uncultured Sphingobacteriaceae bacterium
CGGTCATGGTTAGGAAAAATTACGGTGGAAAAATCAGTGCCCCAGCTTAAAAAGTTTTTGCAGGACGGCGGGAACATTATTGCCATCGGCACAAGTACCAATTTGGCTTATCATTTGGGTTTGCCCGTGCATAATTATTTAACAGAAGTTGGGGCGAATGGAAAAGAAAGGCCAATCCCGGGAACAAAATACTACATTCCGGGAAGTTTGCTTCGTGCCAGTTTTGAAACCGATCAGCCAGCAAATTATGGTATGTCGGCACAAAACGATGTGGATTTTGACCGGAGCCCGGTTTTTAAATTGGATGCTGATGCCGAAGCAAAAGGTGTAAAACGCCTGGCTTGGTTTGCAACGGACAAACCATTGGACAGCGGCTGGGCCTGGGGGCAAAAATACCTAAAGGATGGCGTTGCCGCTTTTGTGGCCCCGGTTGGCGCTGGCAAACTGTATGCTTTTGGCCCGGAAATTACTTTCCGCGGGCAGGCGCACAGCACTTTCCGGTTGTTGTTTAACCAGTTGTATGCCAGTAAATAACCAACAAAACTTTACTGATTTTTAGGTGGTAAAAGAAGCATGGACAAAATGCCGATGCTTCTTTTATCTGCCTAAATAAATTTCAAAAAATCATCCATCAACCTCATACTGTTTTTATGACTAAAAAACTGTTGTCCGCATTGTTCATGCTGCTGTTCCTGTTCCAAACAGTTTCGGCACAAAGCATTCCCTCGCCAAAAGAGCATTTTGGTTTTGCCATTGGCGATGATTACCAATTGGCCAATTACAAGCAAACGGAAGCTTATTTTAAAAAAGTGGCCGCTTCATCCAGCCGTACCAAATTGGTTGATATTGGGTTGACCGAAGAAGGCCGCCACCAATACATGATGATTGTTTCTTCTCCGGCCAACATCAAAAATTTGGCGCGCTACAAAGAAATTTCGCAAAAACTGGCGCGCGCAGAAGGTTTGACCGATGCACAAGCGCACGCTTTGGCTGCCGAAGGTAAAGCCGTGGTTTGGATTGACGGCGGTTTACACGCAACAGAAGTAGTTGGTACACATCAGTTGATCGAGACCATGTACAATTTAGTAAGCCGGAAAGACCCGGAAACGATGCGCATTCTGGACAATGTAATTGTGCTGATGACGCATGCCAACCCCGACGGACAGGAACTGGTTTCCAACTGGTACATGCAGGAAAACGACCCGAAAAAGCGGAATTTGAACGTTCCTCGGCTTTACGAAAAATACATCGGGCATGACAACAACCGCGATTTTTACATGATGAACACCAAAGAAAGCAGCAACATGAACCGGCAGTTGTTTGTAGAATGGTTTCCGCAGATTATGTACAACCACCACCAGCGTGGCCCGGAAGGTTCCGTGTTGGCCGGACCGCCATACCGAGACCCTTTTAATTATGTTTTTGATCCGCTGATGATTACCGGCATTGATGCTTTGGGCGCAGCGATGTACAGCCGGTTAAACGTAGAAAACAAGCCCGGTTACACGCGTTTGACCGGCTCCAGTTTCTCAACCTGGTACAACGGCGGTTTGCGCACCACCACACAATTCCACAATATGATTGGTTTGCTGACAGAAATTATCGGCGGCCCAACGCCCGAAAAAATACCGGTTGTTCCGGCGCGTTTAATCCCAAATGGTGCCACGCCTAATCCGGTTTTGCCGCAGGATGTTTGGCACTTTAAGCAATCCATTGATTATTCGGTTTCGCTTAATTATTCGGTTTTAGATTATGCCGCGCGCCAGCACGACGAGGTTTTGTTCAACATCTACCGCATGGGCAAAAACTCGATTGAAAGAGGCAGCAAAGATTACTGGACTTTATCGCCAAAAAAATCAGATGCGATCATGCAGGCTTACCGAAATGACCAAAAAAGTACCGATAAAAACAGTACCGCAACCGCTGGTGATCCGATAGGCTGGATGACGCGCGGCAGCGATATCCCGATGAAATATTACGATGCCGTTTTGAAAAACCCGGAACTGCGCGATCCGCGCGGTTACATTTTACCGGCCAATCAGCCTGATTTTCCAACGGCAGTTAAATTTATCAATGCTTTGATTAAGGCCGGAATTTCGGTACAAAAAGCAACAGCGGCATTTACGGTGGAAGGGAAAACCTATCCGGCCGGTTCTTTTGTGGTTAAAACCGATCAGGCTTTTCGGCCGCATGTGCTGGATATGTTTGAGCCGCAAGACCATCCAAACGATTTTTTGTATCCCGGCGGCCCGCCAATCCGTCCGTATGATTCGGCCGGCTGGACGTTGGCTTTCCAAATGGGCATTCATTTTGACCGGATCTTGACTGCTTTTAACGGCCCTTTTCAACGCATTCCTTACGGCGAGGTTCAATCTCCCCCAAAACAAACGCTTGCTGCTGCTTCCGGCAGCGGTTATTTGCTTAGTTCTCAGCAAAACAATGCTTTTATTGCCGTAAATGATTTGCTAAAGGCTGGTGTTGAAGTTTATCGTTTGCCAAAAGGCGAAGGCAACGCTGCTGAAACTGGTACGTTTTTTATCCCAGCAGGAACAAAAGCGCAAACAGTTTTAACACAATCCGCAGCAAATTTGGGTATCAAAGTGGCTAATGCCGATCAAAAACCCGCAGGCGCAACTAAGGTTTCTTCGGTGCGGATTGGCCTTTGGGATACTTACGGCGGTTCGATCCCTTCTGGCTGGACACGCTGGTTGTTGGAGCAATACCATTTTCCGTACGAACAGATATATGCGCAGGACATTGATGCCGGAAACCTGAAAGATAAGTACGACGTGATCGTTTTTGTAACGCGCGCCATTCCACAAATAGGAGGAGAGGCGGCAGACAGAAGTATGTTTGCCGAACGGATGCCAAAACCGGAAGATGTACCTGCAGAATTCCGAAAAATGCTGGGCAAAATCACGCCGGAAAAATCAATCCCGCAACTGAAAGCTTTTTTAGAAGCCGGCGGATCAATTGTTGCGCTGGGAACGAGTACCAATTTGGCTTACCATTTAGGTTTGCCGGTGCATAATGATTTGGTGGAGAAGAACAGCAGTGGCGAAACCCGTCCGCTTCCCGGAACGAAATATTATATTCCCGGAAGTATTTTACGGGCCACCACCGACCCAAACCAACCTGCTGCCTGGGGAATGGACAAGGAAACCGACATCAATTTTGATAACAGCCCGGTTTTTAAACTGGATGCCAACGCTGCCGAAAAAGGCGTAAAACCATTGGTTTGGTTTACTACCGATAAACCTTTGCGCAGCGGCTGGGCCTGGGGGCAAGCGTATTTAAAAGATGGCGTTGCCGGATTTGTGGCACCGGTTGGGGCAGGAAAACTGTATGCTTTCGGTCCGGATATCACTTTTCGGGGCCAATCCCACGCTACTTTTAAATTTCTGTTTAATCAATTGTATGCTTTAAAATAGCCGATGCTTCTTTTATCACCATAAAATTGGTGGCACATCGCTTTAAATTGTAAAATCAATTTTAAAAGCCGTAAAAATTTAGTTCTTTTATCAAACCTAAATTGGTGTTGATAATAAGAACTGTTTTTTTGAACCTCGCTGTTATGCTTAAAATTTCCTCGTTGCTTTTTTGCTGTTTGTTGTCTTTTAAAACTTTCAGCCAAACTTCGGCCAAAACCATTGACATCATTCCGCAGCCGGTAAGTTTGGTTAAAACTACTGGTCAGTTTTCATTGCCTGCCACGGTTACGATTGGCGCAAGTTCCTCGGCAGAAGTTTCATCGGTTACTTCCTATTTAAAAAATAAGATCCAAACGGCTACCGGCAAAAGCGTTTTGCTGAAAGGCAATGCTTCTTTTACCACTATAAAATTGGCGCTTAACCCAACAGAAAACGCGGCAATCGGAAAAGAAGGTTATCAGCTTAACATCACCCCAAAAGGGATCGTGATTAAAGCCAATGCAGCAGCAGGTTTATTTTACGGCGTGCAAACGCTGGTGCAGTTGCTACCAAAAGAAATTGAAAGTAAAACAGCCGTAAAAAGCATAAAATGGACAGTTCCTTGTGTAAAAATTACCGATTATCCGAGGTTTGCCTGGCGCGGTTTGATGTTTGATGTTGCCCGCCATTTCTTCACCGTTGCGGAAGTAAAGCAGTATATTGATGCCATGGTGCGCTACAAATACAATTTGCTGCACCTGCATTTGGCCGATGACGAAGGCTGGCGCATCGAAATTAAAGGTTTGCCGCGCTTGACCGAGGTTGGCGCTTACAGTGCAAAACGGGTTGGTTATTTCGGCACTTTTGCCCCGCCGCCTGCCAATGAACCACGTACTTACGGCGGTTTTTATACTCAGGAAGATATCAAAGAACTGGTGAAATATGCGCAGGAACGCTTTGTAAATATTTTGCCGGAGATTGATGTTCCGGGCCATAGTTTGGCTGCTGTAGTTTCTTATCCCGAGCTTTCCTGCACGCCTGGTGCCGATAAGTACAAGGTGCGTTCTGGCGAAGAGATCATGGACTGGTCGCATGGCCAGCCTCCTGTTGCTTTGATTGACAACACTTTATGCCCGGCAAACGAAAAGGTTTACGAGTTTATGGACAAAGTAATTACGCAAATTGCCCAGCTTTTTCCTTTTCAATACATCCATTTGGGCGGAGACGAATGCCCGAAAAACTTTTGGGAAAAAAGCGAAGCCGTTAAAATGCTGATGCAAAAAGAAGGGCTTAAAAATATGGAAGAAGTGCAAAGCTATTTTGAAAAGCGCGTTGAAAAGATTGTAGAATCCAAAGGCAAAAGATTTATGGGCTGGGACGAGATTTTGGAAGGCGGTTTGGCGCCAAACGCTGTTGTGATGAGCTGGCGCGGCATGAAAGGCGGAATCGAAGCAGCAAAAATGGGCCACGAAGTAGTGATGAGCCCAACTACTTTTGCTTATTTGGATTACATGCAAGGCGACCCTTCCATCGAGTCAAAAGTTTACGCTACGCTTCGGTTGGATAAAACGTATCAGTTTGAACCGGTGCCGGATAGCGTTGATGCCAAGCTGATTAAAGGCGGACAAGCCAATTTATGGACAGAACAGGTTTATAATTTGCGTAAAGCAGAATACATGACCTGGCCAAGAGGGCTTGCCATAGCAGAAACGCTTTGGTCGCCAAAAGCAAGCAAGAATTGGGACAGTTTTTCTCAAAGGGTGGAAGGCCAGTTTCCGCGGTTTGAAGAAGCAGAAACCAATTATGCACCAAGTATGTACGATCCGATTGTAAACGTTTCGAGGAGAGACAGCACGATGCAGATTACTTTATCTACAGAAATTAAACCGTTGGATATTTATTACAGTTTTGATAACTCTTTTCCCGACCAGTTTTATCCAAAATACACACAGCCTTTAACCGTTCCCAAAGAAGCCGCACAAATCAAAATGATCACTTACCGCGGCAACAAACCCATTGGCCGGATGATGAGTATACCGATAACTGATTTAACAGCCCGTTTGCCTAAACCTAAAAAGTAGCAGACATAGATTTTTTATGGGTAAAAGAAGCATCAGGCGCAAGTTTGATGCTTTTTTTATGCCCTAAAAATTTATTTTCAAAAATACTTGCGGCTTAATTTTTCTTGTTTAGATTTGTAGTGTACTATTTATCTAATACAGTAAACATGATAAAAATATCCAACTTAACTTTTTGCTACAGCAGGAAAAAAACTTTGTTCCAAAACCTAAACCTGCAAATGCAGGAAGGGCACATTTATGGGTTGCTTGGAAAAAACGGGGCCGGAAAATCAACCTTGTTAAAAAACATTGCCGGCTTGGTTTTTCCGCAAAAGGGCATGTGCGAAGTGAACGGCTACAACGCTTCCAAACGTTTGCCGGCTTTTTTGCAAGATTTGTTCTTCATCCCCGAAGAAGTGTACATGCCTTCGCTTACTGCAAAACAATTCATCAACAGCACCGCACATTTTTATCCGGCTTTTAATGAAAATGCTTTTAACAAAATGCTGTTGGAGTTTGATGTTCCGAACGATAGCCAGTTGAACAAACTTTCTTTCGGCCAGCAAAAAAAGGTAATGATTGCTTTCGGCCTTTCCACCAACACTTCTTTGCTGATCATGGACGAGCCAACGAACGGTTTGGATATTCCTTCCAAAAGCCAGTTCCGTAAAATTATTGCTTCGGCCTTAACAGAAAACCGTTGCATCATTATTTCCACACACCAAGTGCGCGATTTGGATAATCTGATTGATACTTTGCTGGTGGTGCACAACAAGCAAATTGTGCTGAACCGGAGTTTGGACGAGATTTCGGAACGGTTGACTTTCGGTTTGGCAACAACAGGAACAGCGGTTTTATATGCCGAAGAAAGCGTCCGCGGAACAAATACCATCAGCAAAAACACAAACGGCAGTTACAGCAAAGTGGATATGGAACTGCTTTTTAACGCCATCATCAACGAGAACCAAACTATTACTGAGATTTTAAAATAAATATCATGAACCAAACTTTTAACCTAAACCGTTTTGCTGCTTTGTTTAAAAAGCACACGGTCGAGAACTACAAAACATACCTGATGTCGGTTGGCGTTTTGGCCGGCCTGTTGATTTTGTTTATGGGAATTGCTTCCTACTCAAATGGCGGGTATTTATTATTAGGGTTCCAGGAGCAATTTTTTATTATTTTTTTGCCGTTGGCTGGTAGCATTTTTACCAGTTTAACTTTTGCAGATTTGGGCGATAAAAAGAAAGCTATCCCGGCATTAACGTTGCCTGCCTCACATTTTGAAAAGTATTTGGTAAGCTGGCTGTATTCTTTCCTCATCTTCCAATTGCTGTATGTCGCCCTGTTTTATTTGATTGTAAGCATCATTATCAGTTTTGGCCATAATGTGCCCGGACGAGAAAATGTGCTGTTAAACCTATTTGATAAAGATCGAATGGCACGTATGGCTTTTGTACTCTACCCGATCATACATTCTATTATGTTTTTTGGTGCCATTTATTTCGAGAAGCTGCATTTCATCAAATCTGGCTTTGCTTTTTTTATCGGTATTTTTTTACTGGGATTATTTAATTATCCAATTATTGCTGCAATGATTGATCAGAAAATTGTAGGCATTACAATTTTCAGTCCGGTAGAAATTACGGACGGGAAAACTTACTGGTCAATTGCGCAAACGGAAATTCAAAATCTAACAGTAGGTGTTGTAATCGGAATAATTGTGGTGTTATTGTGGGCGAGTGCTTACTTCAGGCTTAAGGAAAAGGAGGTTTAATTATGGATTTTAGAGACAACGAGCCTATATATATGCAAATTGCGGCTTATGTAAGCGAAAATATAACATTGGATAAATGGCAGGCCGAGCAGAAAATTCCATCAGTACGGGATTTAGCGGTTGAGCTACAAGTAAATCCAAATACTGTTGCAAGAACTTATGAGTTTTTACAAAACCAAGAAGTGATTTTTAACAAGCGCGGCATTGGTTATTTTGTAAGTGCCGATGCAAAAAACAAAGTGAAAAATTACCGCAAAGAACGGTTTTTACAACAGGAACTGCCGGAATTTTTCAAGAACATCTTTTTGTTGGATATCAGTTTGGATGAAATTGAAAAACGTTACCAATTATTCAAAACACAAAATTATCAGGCATAAAAACAGTATCATGAAAACAAGCAATAAATTATTTTTAACTGCCGTTTTGGTCGGCATTATTTCGCTCCTCTCATACGATTTTGCTTTGCGTGCAGAATACAAAAAAGGTACTTACAAAAGCAGGTTTTACGGTTTCGAAAAAACAACTGCTTTTAACGGTTTCAACGCCATTGATAACCATGCCGCCAACCTAATTTCCATCCAGGTTGAAAAAGGGAGCGAACCTGGGGTTTGGGTGAAAAGCAATTGGAAAGACCGGTTTAACATCCACCGGAATGGAAAAATTTTGGTGATAAATGTAGAAAACAAGGAATCAACCCGCGTAAGTTCTTATGACAACAGCATTATCGTTATATGTCCTTCGCTGGATAGCATCACTACGGCACCTTATCTTGGTAAATCTGGTATGAATGCGCTTCATTCCAGAGGTAAAACAACCATAACAGGTTTTACTTTGGATAAATTATCCTTAAAAATAAGTAAAGGTGTGGACTTGTTTTTAGAGCGAAACAAGATTGCCGACTTACAAGCTTTGGTAGGCGATGCGATGTCTGACAATGCAAAACTGGTTATTTCTTCCAGCAACCAAATCGACAATGCAACCATTAATGTTCCAGGCAAAAACCATTTGGAAATTGAAAATTCGGTGATTGCCAAACGTAATTTTACCATTGCCGATAGTGCAACCGTTGCTTTTAGCGGGAAGTTTTTAAAACTGCTGGGCAAGTAAACCAATCAATTTTTACAGGAAAATTTACCTTATCACAATCAATCTCATGAAAAAGTTATTACTCAATGCAAACCCGTTCATACTTCTTTTAGCACCAGTTTTTTTACTTTCGGTATTTTCGCTGTTCCATTGGACAATCAACCTGCAACTGCCGGATATGCAAACTGAAGTGATCGGGTTATTCAACAAAAGAACAGTTTTTGAAGTGTTGTGCGAAGTGTTGAAAAGCCAGTTTTAGAAGATGAAATCAACATGAAAACTGCTTTAAAAGGGTTGGTTTTGGCGGGAGGCAGAAGCAGCCGGATGGGCGAAAGCAAAGCCAAAATAAACTGGCACGGCAAAGAACAGCAGTATCATTTAGCCGATTTATTGGGGTTTTTTTGCGAGGAAGTTTTTATTTCCTGCCGGGAAGAACAGATAAGTGAAATTGTTTTAGCTTACAAAGCGTTGCCCGACCAATATTTAAACGCCGGGCCTATTGAAGCAATTTTAACCGCTTTTGAACACGATCCAGATCGCGGTTGGCTGATCGTTGCTTGTGATATTCCACTGTTGGATGAGCAAGCGTTGCGTTATTTGCTGGAGCAAAGAGACGTTTCTAAAATTGCCACCGTTTTTGAAAGTCCGGTTGATGGTTTGCCAGAACCTTTAGCTGCAATCTGGGAACCCGAAAGTTATGATCTGCTAAAATTATACCATCAAAAAGAGCATAAATCACTTCGGAAAATTTTGCTTACCCATCAGGCAAAAACAATTAAAGCACCGGATGCCGGTGCTTTAATCAATGCAAATACGCCTGAAGATGCAAAACGCGTACGGGAAATATTAGCTAAAAAAGGTTCAATTTGAGCACTAATTTTATGCCGATAAAAGAAGCATCGCCAATTTGATTAACGCACGGCTACATTTTCAGCTTTTTCCAAAAAGTCTTCGTACGCTAATTTAATACCGTCTTTTAATTCAATTTTGTGTTTCCAGCCCAAGTTGTGCAATTTGGTTACGTCCATCAATTTGCGCGGCGTACCGTCAGGCTTTGTGGTATCAAAAGTAATTTCGCCTTCAAAACCGGTTACGTCTTTGATTAAATAAGCCAGTTCTTTAATGGTGATATCTTCTCCAACGCCAACGTTGATTGGTGCTGGCTCATTGTAGTTTTCCATCAGATAAAAACAAGCTTCGGCCAAATCATCAGCAAACAAAAACTCCCGTTTAGGAGAGCCGGTTCCCCAAATCATTACTTCATCTTTTCCATCAACTTTAGCTTCATGAAACCTGCGGATCAAAGCTGGCATTACATGTGAGTTTTGAGGATGGTAATTATCGTTGTAGCCGTACAAATTAGTTGGCATTACCGAAATATAATTGCAGCCATATTGTGCGCGGTAAGCATCGCACATTTTGATGCCTGCAATTTTTGCAATGGCATAAGGTTCGTTGGTTTCCTCTAAAAGGCCAGTCAGTAAGTATTCTTCCTTTAAAGGCTGTGGTGCCATTTTAGGATAAATGCAACTTGAACCTAAAAACATCAGCTTTTTTACACCATTTAAGTAGGAGTTGTGGATGATGTTGTTCTGGATGGCCAGGTTTTCGTAAATAAAGTCGGCACGGTAAGTATTGTTGGCTACAATGCCGCCAACTTTTGCTGCTGCCAAAAAAACGTAATCTGGTTTTTCTTTAACAAAAAAATCGGCAACTGCCTGCTGGTTGCGCAAATCCAATTCTTTAGAAGAACGGGTGATGATCTGGTTATAACCTTTGGCATTCAGGTTTCTCATAATAGCCGATCCTACCATTCCTTTGTGGCCGGCTATATATATTTTGGCAATTTTTTCCAATATGTTGTGTTTTATTTTAGCTGTTAACAGTTATTACTCGTACTGGTTTTTGATGGCGTAGCCTAATTCTTTCAACGCTTTTTCTTTGGTGAAAAGTTTTAAGTCAGAACTCATCATATCCTGAACCAACATTGGGAGGTCGTATTTAATTTTCCAGCCTAATTGTGTGATTGCTTTGGTCGGGTCGCCAATCAGCAATTCTACTTCGGTAGGGCGGAAGTAAGCCGGATCTACTGCAACAACTTCTTTTCCGGTTTCAATTTGATATTCCGGGTTGCTGCATGATACTACATAACCTTTTTCGTCAACACCTTCGCCTTTAAATTCAATTTCGATACCTGCTTCTTTAAAGGCCATTTTCACAAAATCGCGGACAGGGGTGGTAATACCGGTTGCGATAACATAATCTTCAGGTTTTTCCTGTTGCAAAATCCGCCACATTGCTTCAACGTAATCTTTTGCGTGGCCCCAATCGCGGCGTGCATCTAAGTTTCCCAAATAAAGCTTCTTTTGCAAACCTAAAGCAATTTTTGCCGCCCCACGTGTAATTTTGCGGGTTACAAAGGTTTCTCCTCGCAAAGGGCTTTCGTGGTTAAACAAAATACCGTTACAAGCATACATGCCATACGCTTCGCGGTAATTTACGGTGATCCAATACGCATATAACTTGGCTACCGCATAAGGCGAACGCGGGTAAAAAGGCGTAGTTTCTGATTGCGGAACGGCCTGCACCAAACCATACAGTTCGGAAGTTGAAGCCTGGTAAACCTTGGTTTTTTTGGTTAAACCCAATAAACGTACGGCTTCCAAAATCCTTAACGTACCAATACCATCAGCATTGGCTGTATATTCCGGTGTATCAAAACTCACCTTTACATGAGACATCGCACCTAAATTGTAAATTTCGTCTGGCTGGACCTGCTGGATGATACGGATCAAATTTGTTGAATCGTTCAAATCGCCATAGTGCATAAAAAAGCTGACGTTTGCTTCGTGTGGGTCTTGGTACAAATGGTCAATACGGTCAGTATTAAACGAAGAACTTCTGCGTTTGATACCGTGCACTTCATAATCTTTAGACAATAATAATTCTGCTAAATAAGCACCGTCCTGACCAGTGATACCTGTAACCAAGGCTTTCTTTTTCATATGTTTTTTTGTTAAATTGTTGTTCTAATCTGTAATTATAAAATTAATTGTAATCTTAAACCTGCTGCTTTAAAACTGAAGTTGTTTAAATTTTTTTCTGTCTCTTTTGAATTGATGCTTCTTTTATCGCCCAAAAATCTAAGTCATTTGTTTTTTTGATTTGTTCCATGCACCCACACCAATTTTTACCTGGTAAAAGAAGCATGCAATTTTCTATTTATGGTACAATTTTTAACAAATCTTCAAAAGTTTAACCAAATCACTTTAAATTTTTAAAGCTAAAAAAATTAATAAGCATTTTCTTCGCCCTTTAAAGTATTGATGATGGTTAAAAATATAATTTTAATATCCAACATCAACGACCAGTGTTCGATGTACCAAATATCATGTTCCACACGCTTCACCATTTGTTTATGGTCTTTGGTTTCTCCGCGGTAGCCATTTACTTGTGCCCAGCCGGTTATGCCTGGTTTTAACAATTGCCTTACCATGTATTGGTGTACAATGGCTTTGTACTGTTCGGTATGTTTAACCATATGCGGCCTTGGGCCAACCACGCTCATATTTCCAATTAATACGTTAAAAAACTGTGGAAGTTCGTCAATACTTGTTTTTCGCATAAATGCGCCAATTTTAGTAACCCTCGAATCATTTTTGGTGGCTTGTATGTGTTCAACTTCATCGTTCATGGTCATGCTCCTAAACTTGTAGCACCAAAACGGTTTGTTGTCTTTGCCAGACCTTAACTGCATAAAAAATACCGGCCCTTTGGATTGCAGTTTGATAATGACCGTAAGGATTGGGATGAGCCAGGAAAGTATAAAAATAACCACACAAACACTGGTGAAAATATCAAACGACCGTTTAAAAATACGGTTAGTGATATGTTCCAAAGGTTCTGTGCGGGTGCTTAAAACCGGTATTTCATCAAAATAAGTATCAATGGCGTAATCCGAATTAATGATTTTGGTAACATCAGGGATAAATTTAAAGCGGACACAGTTTTGCTCTGCCACGGCTACCAAATCGTTGATGTGGTGATGGTCTTCTGGAAACAAAGTGGAGTAAACTTCCGCCACTTCATTTTCTACCGCATAGTTCATCAGTTTATTGATCGGACGGATCACATCGTGGTTTGTTTTATCGGTATAACTTTCTGTGGTGTGGTCAAAAAAACCGGTAAAGTTATACGACATTTGGTTTTTCAGGAAATAGTCGGCCAGCCTTTTTGCAGTTTCGTTATAACCGATAATCGCAATTTTCTTTTTGTACCTAACCCGTTTGATATGGTATTGTTCAAAAGCGGTAATAACAAACCTGCTGATGACAAAGGCACAAACCTCAAGCACAAAAATATAAACCAAAAAGTTTTTTGAGTACGAAGCATAATTGGTCAGCAAAATAACCACGTTAAAAGTCAGCGCGTGCAATACAACCGCCCGCCAGCTTTTTTGAAAAATAAACTCGGTTCGTTGGGCAGTTTCACGATGGTACAACTGCATAAAAAAGGCAGAGGCAATCCAGGTAGCGTTAAATATTAACAGATCAAGGTTGTAATGTGAGGATTGTATGATCGAATTATTCTGGCTGTCCAAAAAATAAGCAATCATAAAAGAACAATTGATTGCTATAATATCGCCCAGAAAAAGTAAAACAATTAAAAAAAATATATAACGGTTTTCCATATTTGGGTAATCACCTTATTCCAAGGTTTTTGTATGATGATAAATATATAACAAAATTTTAACTCCCGGTAAAATTTAAAACGCTGTTTTTGTTGCTTTACCGGTTAAACTTTTTTTTATACGGTAAAAGAAGTATCAAAGTCAACAAATTATTAAATAAAATTTCTACTTAATTGACGCCATGTCTTGGGCATACTTTTTTAGTATTTCGTTAATGGATAAATATTGCTTGGCATAATTACGTGCATTTTCGTTGATGTGGCCCATTTCCGGGTTTAGCGCTTTTTGGATGGCTTCTGTTAATGCCACCTGGTTTTCCGGTTCTGCCAGTAAGCCGATCTGGTTGTTGTTGACCACTTTAAACAAACTTGACTGGACTGGCGCCGTAATAACCGCTAACCCTCCAACTGCAAGAATGGCCGTAAGTTTAGATGGCATCACCAAATCGCTGGCATTTGTTTTTTGGATCACCAAATGTACATCTGCCATGTTTAAAAACCCGTTCAATTTTTCCGCTGGCTGCAATGGCAAAAAAACGACGTTTTGTGTTTGCAAATTTGTTTTTAAATCTTCCAGTTTCTTTTTGTAAGGACCTGAACCGCAAATAACGAATTTTAGGCCCGAACGGTTTTTTAATGAATCTGCAGTATATAAAATCGCTTCCAGCCCTTGTTTTTCGCCGATGGCACCTGAATATAGGATAACCTTGTCTGTAGCTTGAAACCCAAATGCTTCTTTTAGCCTGTCTTTTTCGGCAATAGGGAAAAACAAGGTTGTATCAACCCAATTGGGGAAAAAACTAACCCTTTCCCTGCCGGCTTTTTGTTTGATCCGGTCAATCATTCCTTCCGAAATACTGCTGAGCAAATCTGCCTGTTTCATGATAAACCTTTCTATCTTAAAAAGCAGCCTGATCAACAACCGGGATTTTATCATTTGCAAATCTGCGGCCGCATCAATTTGCAAATCCTGCACATGGTAAAAAAACTTCGCGCCTTTGATTTTTTTATAAACAATAGCTAAAATGCCGGTCAAAAAAGGCGGCGAAACGGTAATTACATAATCGTGTTTCTTTTTAAACAATAAAAAAAACACCATTACGGTTGCAGAAAGGCAGAACGAAATATCAGACAAAATACGCGTTAAACCGGATGGGTTTGCCGGGATAAAATGCGGGCAACGGTAAATTTTTATTGGGTTAGAAGGATTTGCATTAATTTGTTTGAAATCTTTGCTGAACCAGTAGGCTTTTTTGTTGTAAGGCGTTTTTACTTTCCAATCCGGATAATACGGATAGGTGGTAATTACCGTGCAAATATTTCCCTGCGCTGCCAGCCAATCCATCATTTCGCCGTTGTACTTTCCTATTCCGGTCAGTTCGGGATAAAAATTTCCACCGATCAATAAAATTCTTTTTTGTGCCATTAAAACTTATTTAACCAACAAATTTACGTTCGCGAACGCGTACTGCCGGGTTGCCTGCATAAATAGTCCAGGCACTTAATTCTTTGGTTGCCACAGAATTAACTGTTAATATAGCGTGGGACCTGCAAACAATGCCAGGGCAAACAACAGATTTTGCCCCAATCCAAACGCCGTCTTCCAAAACAATCTTTCCTAATTTATATGGAAAATCGCTCATCGTATAATCATGGTTTCCAGTCAGCAACATGGCGCCTTGCGATAAACAAACATTGCTTCCGATAAAAACATCTTCTAAATTATCAATCCAAACCGATTCGCCAATCCAACAATTTTCGCCAATTTCCAAGCGCCACGGGTTTTTGATCCTCACTTTTGTTTTGATTACCAAGCCTTTACCAATCTTCGCTCCAAAAAAACGCAACAAGGCACTTTTTGCACGATAAGGCCACGGGAAAGCACTGTTGAAAATGAAATAATTGACAAAGTGCCAAACCAATACTTTCCATTTTGGGCCTGCTACATACTGGCCAACGGTAAATTTTGAAAGGTCTGTTCGCATCAATTCTGTTTAATACTTCTTTTAGCCCTGTGTTTTTAGGTAACAAAACGCTAAATTATATAAATTTTGCTTGGAATGGTTCTAATTAACAATACAGTGCCGATAATAAAAAAGCTTATAGCTGCCCAAAACGGCAATTATAAGCTTTAAAAATCAAGTGTTTGATATGCTAAAAAATTCTGTTTATAGCTTTAAAATCAGTTTTTTACGGCTTCTAAAAAACGTTGTGCTGCCGGGGCAACGGCAAAATGCTTCTCGTAACATTGCCTTGCGTTTTTTCCCATTTGAAATTTTTCTTCGGATGATAATTTAAACCAGTTTTCCAGTAATTGTTCCGTTCCGGCGATGGTATCATCAGCAATAATGCCGGCTTGGGCGGTGGCAATTTCAGTCCAAATGTTTACCTGGTTTGAAATTAAAACCGATTTGCCGCAAGCCAAAGCTTCTACCACGGCAATGCCAAAATTTTCCTGATGGCTGGGCAATACAAAAGCTTCGCAACCATAAAATGCGCCCCATTTTGCATCTCCGGTCAGCATCTCCGGAAAATAAATGTCTGTTTTTGCCTGTCCAAAATTTGCTGCCGCAGCTTTAATTTTTTGTCCGTATGGCGTTTCTAACCCCGGCCCGGCAACCACCAATTTTGTTGACACCAATTTTTTACCGGTAAAAACAGTATCAGCATTAAGCTTATCGGTTTCTTGGGCAGAATTATCAAATTGATTATTTTTGAGATAAGCATCCACCAATAAATCAGCCCCTTTTTTAGGATGGATACGGCTGATAAACAGAAGGTAAGGCGCGGTTGAACCAGGGCATTTTTTCAAAAAAGCACCACGCATAGCTGGCGTAAAAGCAGGAGGTTCATCCACACCTAAACCAACCACCAGTTCTTTTTTAGGAAAATAAGGTTTGAAAGTTGTACGTGCCAACTGAAGTTCGGCTTCGCATGTAAACAGCAGCCCGTCGGCCTGGTTAACCACTTTTCGTTCGATAAACTTCCAATAAAACCAGTTGCGCACCGCTTTCAGTTTTCTGCCCGAAGCCTTTTGAAAGTAAGGGTCTAACATCCCGTGCGGCATCACATAAAATTTAGGGGTAAAAGAAGCATTCCGCTTTTTCAACTGGTTCAAAGCCTTGATCAAACCATATCCCTGATAATTCCACAACCCGTGTAGAATTACCGCATCAAACTGTGGCAGGTTTTGCAATAGCCAGGGCAAGTAACTGGGGTTGTAAAACCATGGCCCTTTTCCGGCACCCAAAGCCTTAACAAAATCAGAATTTTGCCCGATAAAAGAAGCATCCGCAGCATCAAAACTAATGACTGTATTTTGAACATCCGGATAAACACCAAGGCCTTTAACTATTGTTCTGACTGCCTGACAAACGCCGCCCACTTTTGGGTCCATGCTGGCAGTAATATGCAATAGTTTCATTTAGCAGCAGGTTTTTGAAGGATATTTTGATAGATTTCTTCGATCTGGTTTAAAGCAAGATCGGTATTAAAACGCCTGGCATTTTCAATTCCTGCCGCAACCACTTTTGCCCTTTCAATAGGGGAAAGGTTGACGGTTTTTTCAACAGTTTTTGCCGCTTCCTGCGCCCAAACTTTTACGTTTGAAGATGCTTGCGGCTGTTTCGGAATGAGAAAACCCGCATCTCCGGCAACTTCTGTCATCGGTGCTTCGTTGGTCGTAATCACCGGGCAGCCACAAGCCATCGCTTCGGCAATCGGCCATCCAAAACCTTCTGCCAAAGAAGGGAACAAAAATATGGAAGCACCGGAGTAAGCCGCACTGATTAACTGGTCTTCAATATTGTTAAAGCAATGAATAGATGATTTATAAGCTGATTGTTCAATTCGTTCCAACAATTTTTCATCCGGTAATTCACCAATTAATAACAATGGCAAAGTCAGATTGCTGATGCTGCGCCATTCATCATAAATCTCGATTACGCCGGTGCGGTTTTTATACCACTGGTTCCCGCCAATGTGCAACAAATAGCCATTGCTTAAATCCAATCCTGTTTTAGCACTTAATTCTTTTCTTGCAATTACAGGTTCTTTTGCCTCAAAACTTTGGTTCAGCCCATTATAAACTACTGTAGAATTTATGTTAGAAGGATTAACAAATTGATGAAGGTCTGCCTGCGTTTTTTTAGAAACAGAAATAAAATTTTTTGCTTGCGAATAGCCGTGCCGGATATAAGCCTGGTATTTTTTGCCGGTAAAAGAAGTAAGGTTTTGCGGGATTAAACCCAATGCGGATTGTTGCGCCAAAAAATCATGACAGTGTACCACGTGCGGCCGATTTGCAACCAGCGGCAGCCAAGGCCCAAGCGCATGATCTGTCAATACAAACAAAGTATTTGAGTTCGAAGCTTTTAACTTAGTCCGGGTTTTTACCGGAAACAATAAATACTGATCCAGGTAACCTAACCATTTTTTAAAAGCTTTCGGAAAAGGTAAATTGAAAAAGGCCGGTTTTGGCGACCATATTTCTACTTGATGGCCACGTTTTGCCATGCCTTCGGCCAGCATTTTGGCGAAGCGCGGCATACTTTGGTGTCCTAAAAAATTGGGGTGAGTGAAGAAGACGAGGTTCAAAAAAAGATTAATGAAAGGAGTTATGATTAGGTTTATTCATTATTTATAGCTCTATAACTGACTCCTTTTTTGTCATCACCGGGACTTAGGGATGCCAATAGTAAGCCGCTTATCATTACAAAAAAACCCAAATAAGTAGGTTGAGACCATTCTAATTGTGCTACACTTAGAAAACCAAAGCTAAGTAGCATCCAAGGCAATAAATCATTAGAGCTTAATTTTCTATAACTGGCAATTGCAATTTGAAATGCCAAACATATACGTGTTATAATTACAGTCAAGCCCATTAGAGGCCCCATTTCACCAACCAAGCGTGGCCATTCATCTTCTGCAATTAAAAAGACGTTACTGCCAGAAAGTAGCATACTACCCACTTTTGTACCCATACCAGTTCCATATCCAAAATAAGGTAAATCATAAACATCGGTAAACCCTCGGGTTAAGCCTGTAACAAAGCGGTTGCCAAGGGTACCTTGTATAGCACCACCTTCAGATTTACCGGCATCAGTAAAGCGTTGTGTAAATGCCTCTAACGGTTTTTGCAGAAAACTAACCTGACTTAATGCAACTAACAAAACAAAACTTGCTGCCACTGCTAATATCATTTTACCTAAATATTTAGGTTTTCGGGCCACTGCTAAAACAGCAAATATTAGCGTAACACCAACTTGATAAAATAATCCCCTGCTTATTGAAAATGGAATTGCTGCAAATAGGGATAATGCGGCACCTAGTATCAGTAACTTATTAACTTGTTTTAAATTAAACAAGAAGTAAAAAACAAAACAACCAGCAAAACAATAATAAGAGGTTGTACCTGTTGTAAAAGAAAAGGTAGCCGGAGGACGAAAAAACCCCATCGCACCGGAATAACCTGCACCAGCCATATCTCCGCCAACACCTCGGTTTACCCATGCAGACTGTGGACTGTAAAACTGCAAGCCGATTAGTACAGTCATTGGTATAGTTATCCACAAAGTTGCTTTTCCAATTTTGATTACGTCATCTCTGGTAAAAATTTTTCCGATTACAAAAACTAACGGAAAATGAATTAAAAAAGGCCGAGCTCCATATAATGCAACCCACAAGTTGCCATGCCCAAAAAATACAGCGGTAAATATGCTGATGATGCCTATCGTTACCATTATTTTTATATAAATAGTTGATGGCAACAGACCTCTTTGCCAACACTTTAGTACCAACCAAGCAGCAATTGGATCGCGTACAATTAGAAGCGGCGTAGCTAGACCTGGTAAAAACCATTTTCTTAAGGCACCTTCAAAAATTAATAGTAAAAAATAAGCCCATATACCTTTTTTAAGATCACGATTAGGGTCTGCAGTAGCCTTTTTAATGATTACGTTTTGCCTATCTGCAACTAAAGCCGGATTAGTTTCAATATATACCATTCGATTTAATTTTTGTATCCGTAATTAAACTCGTGAGTTGGATAATTTTTATTTTAGTAAGCCTTATTTATCGCCTGAACCAAATCTTGTCCATAAATTTCCCATGTACGTTTGCTGGCTGTTTCCATAGCTTCTCGTCCAGTCTCAGCAATAATGCTTTTTTTACTTAGTAATTTTTCGATGGAATTTTGAAGTGCTTCGGTTGACCCAGCTTCCACCAGCCAACCATTTTCTCCTTGTTTGATCAAATCTGGGCCGGCAGTACGATCTGTGGTGATGACCGGCGTACCTTGAGACATGGCTTCTGTAATCACCAATCCAAACCCTTCAAACAGGGAAGGGAAAACAAGTACATCGTGTTCGCGCATCAGTTCTAAAATCTTATGGTGTGGCAAGCTCGGAACCCACCGATGTTTTGCGAGGGCTGTATTTAAAGCAGGGCATTGATCGGTTGATTTCTTTCCGATAACCGTTAATTCAACATGGTTTTTAAGGTTATCGGCTACAGCAAAAAGATCGGCTATCCCTTTTCTTTGCGACAACCCGCCCACAAAAAGTAGTTTTAGTGGTTTGTTGGTTGAACTTGATTCGTAATTACGTAAACTGGCAACTGGCGGAAACGCATAAGGGACCACTTTAACTGGTGCTAATTTACCTGGATAATCTTTAAGCGTGTTTGCCGTAAACTGGCTGGCAACAAAAATTTTATCTGCTAAAAAAAGCTCTTCGTCTTTGCGTTCTAATTTTTCTTTCGAATCTTCTAAACCAGTTAAAGTTGCAGCCCACTCC
>CAXTKQ010000005.1:19826-24282 GCA_964244955.1 uncultured Sphingobacteriaceae bacterium
GCCAACGTTCGCTTTCTATTTCTAAAAGCTGTTTCGACGCGCGCCAGTATCCAATCGGCAAATCATACAAACATTTAAGCTGTAGCTTTTTGGCTTCCCGAAAAGAAAACAGTGCGCCGTCTTCGTAAGCATATACTGCGTTAGTACCTTTTCCAGCTAGCTGTTTTAAGCTTTTAGCAACACTTTTATCTAAATGTTGGTAAACACTGTCTACACTAAATATTCCGGTTTCGTGTTTGATTAAATTTCTTAACTGTGCTTTTGAGGCACCAAACCTTCCTAATTCGTACCAAGGCGATAATTTCGCATATGGTTTTAATTTAGGGTCATACCGTCTTCTGTTAAATTCTGCAAAAGGAGGAAGGCCACTTAATTTGTCAAAAATATTCCCGGGAAAGGTTGCTACTGTAGTTCTGAATTCTGAAAGCATACCCGCCTTCTCGAGTCCAAGTGCAGCAGCACGGAAAAAAGCATTACCAGTGGGGTGTGATATTAGTACTTTCATTAGTTGTGTTTTGCATTACGGGCCAAATCAATAACTTTTAGGTATTGACTTGCAACTTTATCAGGCTGATGTAATTTTAAATGGGCATCAGCAGCATTTTTAAGTTTATGTTCCAAAGTTGGGTTAGTGATTATTTCTATAATAGCGTTCACGAGTGCATTTACATCCCCTCGTTGAAATTTAATTCCTGCATTTCCTATGGCGGCTGGAAGCCCGCCTCCATTGGAAACAATAGGCAAACATCCACAAGCCATAGCTTCGAGGACTACATTTCCAAATGGCTCTTCCCATAAAGATGGAACCAAAAGAAATCGATGCTGGTTTAAACAAATAGCTAAATCTTCACCGGTAAGAGGCCCTACCATTTGAACGTAACCAGTCAATTTTAAATCAGCAATTAGCTTTAAAAGGTTATTTCGTTCTGGCCCACTTCCAATAATGGTAAGGCTAACTTTATGCTCACCTTTACTTAATTCTGGCATACGCTGCATCAGTAATTTTATTGCTTTTACAGCATGGTCAGCGCCTTTATCAGAAACAAGCCTTCCAAGAAATACAAAATCTTTTGTTCTTTGAACACCTGGAATAATCCTAAATTCCTTCATTCTGTAAGGGTTGGCAATTACTGTAGCATTTGGCCAGCAGCGTTTTCTGATTGCATCACTTACTGCAATTACCTTACTTGCTCTTTTTAGCCATAATAATTTAATACGGTCTTGAAATCCTATTTTGCCATTTATACGTGATATCCAAGTGTTAAGTGCAATTACGGACGGTTTTCTAAAAAATAAATTTGGCCATGCCAATCTCAAACTTGGGTTATTTTCAAATATTAAATCTGCCCAAGCATGTTCAATAATTAATTTACGTTTATTAGGATTCCGAATAATTAAAAACGGAAATTTTTTATCGGAAGAATCTTTTGACCATGTTAAAAGGTGTACTTCGTGTCCCGCATTAGTAAAAGCTTCTGCAATAATATCAGAATTTATTTCAATACCGCCTATAACAGGATAAAAATTATGAGATAAAAACAGGATTTTCAAGACTTAGAAATAAATAATTAGCAAAGGGACGAAATACTAAGAGTTCAAGTTAATACTTACTACGTAAATCATACACTTTTATCAATATTTTTTTAAATTTAAATTTAAATTTTGATAGAAGTCCTGAATATAAATCTAAAAATTTTCCGTATCCGTTTAAATATAACCAAATTACTGTTTTTACTCTTTTAGACGGGGATAATGTGATGAGTGCTTCTTTTAGTTGCCCTTTTTCTTCATTAGAATATACTTTCCAACTCAAGCAATCCGCTTGAACAGATGCTATTGCTGCCCTGCTTTTATCCAAACTATTGGTATTCCATCCTTTTGCTTTATATGCAGGTTCCAACACTTCATGAAATACTTTGTAAAAACCAATAATCTCCATCAGTTTTCTACGCAATCTGGTTTTTCCTGCATCCACCCAAACTCTGTAAAAAGAAAGAACTTCGTTCAAATATACATTTCCATAGCCTTCAGCAGCCAATGACGCTGACAAATGATAATCTTCGGCAGACATAGGCCTGTCTGTTAAATAATTAACTTTGATTAAAGCTTCTCGTTTAAACATGATAATATTTGCTGATACCCTATATCCCTTGCTGGCAGATTGCAATGCCTCTATACTATCTTGGTAGCCGGACTTTCGGGCCAGTTGTCGTTTTTGAAGAAAAGAGCCATGTTGGTCAACTTCTTGCACTGCTGCATGTGCATATCCAGCTTGAGGATATTTGATTAATAAATTAGACAATTTTTCCAAGTAAAGCGGTGATAAATAATCGTCAGAATCAAGCCTGATAATCAAGTCGCCTACAGCACTACGAAGACATTTATCAGAATTATAAGTAATCCCTAAGTTTAAAGGTTGGGAAATAACTTTTAAAATAGGGATTTCAATGGCAAGCTTTGCAAGTATTTCTGCTGTACCATCAGTACTACAATCATCTGAAACAATTATTTCAACAGGTTTAATAGTTTGATTATAAGCACTCCGAATAGCTTGTGTTATATATTGCGATTGGTTGTAAGTTGGGATACAAACTGAAACTTTCATTATAAATTATAATATGATAAATGTTAACTAATTCAATCAAAAATTAGTTTCGAAAACATTTATGTGTGTATGTTTTAAAATAAACTTGAAAATTTACAATACTTCTTATACGTACAAAGTTTTTGTATTTTGCTTATATTTTAATAAACGAAGCTCTAAAATTTGGATAAATTTTATGTGGTAAAAGAAGCATGGAAAATAGCTTAATCAAAATTTAAATGGGCTTTAAACGAATAAAGGTTTTTAAATAAAGGAATATTAAATTTTAATTGTTTTTAAAATATTTAAAATCTGCAATCATTTTTTTTGCAATTGCTGTAACAGAGTTGTACTGTACTTGTGATTTACTATTTAAAATAGACGCTAAATTTCCGCTAATATAAGGTAAAACACCGTTTGTTGGAGGAACTTTATCTACACCTCTGGGATGCCATGATTTTGATACACACACAACCAAAAGTTTATGTTGGTGCATAGAAGCTACGGATCCGCTTTTTTCAATTAAAGGTAACGCGGTAGATGATATTCCAAATGTTGCGCTACTAAGTATTTGTGAAACCCTGTCTGTCGGCTGTTCTCCAAATACTGTCAAACTTAAACCTGCTGAACGCCAAATAGTAACCCATTTTTCTTGTTCTGCACCGCAACGACCTAAAAGGATTAATTCAATTTCAATATTGTTACTTTTTGCATAATTAGCGCATTCAGCAGCAAAATCATAAAATATTGCACCCGGATGGATGGTTCCAAAATTAACAAATGAAATTTTTTGTGTGTTATCTTTGAATTCTTTTGGAGATGAAAGAAGAGGAATGTTAGAAAATAATGGTAATATTTCTGCTTTATAACCTAATTTAGCTAAATATATTTGATAAAGGTTGGTTTGCGTGCTAATTAAACTTGGTTTTAGAGTTTTTATTAAATTTAAAATCAATATTTTTTGTACTTTCCCCCAAACCAAGTGTTTAAAGGAAGACTTTTTATCCATTCCAATCCAAAGTTCGTGAAACATAATATGCCACTTTCTGTCTTTGGTTAATCGAAATAAGTTTTTACTTAAATTAAAAGGAAGGCCTTTTGTATTAAAGGAAAAAGGAACAAATTGTAAGCTTAACCATTCAGGATTAATACTATCTATCCAATTCTCAGCAAAATTATAACGATTTTTTGTAGTGTATCCTAAAGGAATCCGGTAGGTATCAATACCAATATCACCTATCATTTGATTCTGTGTAACCGGTTCATTTATAAATTGATCATTTAAAGCTAAGATTGTAACTTCAATATTTTGTTTGATTAGTTCTGATGCAAGCCTTCGGGTATAATCACCAACACCATCGAAACCTGGTTCTAAACTACCACAAATAAATACTATTTTCATAACTACTTTTACTTTGCGGGTAATTTAATTAGCCTTGAATAAAACTTAATCTTTTTGTGAAATAACAATATTTGTGATTGATTAGCGAGTTTGAATAATACTAAACTTTAGGATTAGATAAATTGCTTTTTTTTAAAATTTGAATGATAGATAAGGGAATCAACCTGTTCAGTAAATTGTATTTTTTCATTAACTTCCAACTTGGCCTGATACTAAAAAACAAATTTGAAGCATAAGTAATAATATCCGAAATTTCTTTCTGGTTAAGAAGCTCTTTGTAAAGCATGTACCTGTTTATATCTTGTATCCTGTAAATCTTTACAATTGATTTATCATAGTTGTGTGTTTGCAAATACTTTAATACTGCATTTGAAGACTTTAGCAATCTTTGTCTGTTATTGATTTGATTTTGCTTAATTACAGTTGAAATTGAAAAATTACTTCTATGAATTCTCCAAACAGACAAGGGC
>CAXTKQ010000005.1:24292-25400 GCA_964244955.1 uncultured Sphingobacteriaceae bacterium
GACAAGGGCTGATCAAAATAAAAACTTTTTCCAAAAGGTAAAACCGCCAGAATCAAAAACTCATCAATGTACATATCAACTTCTGAAGGTATATCAATTGTTTTTAGAACCGAAGCACGTGCAGCATAAGTCGTTCCGCCTCCAAAAAGCATATTATCATTGTAAAGACGTTTTAACAACCAGTTTCCATCCATCAATTTGCCTAATATATCCTCCGGAAGAATTTCATTTTTTATAAAATTTGTTTCTTCAAAAAGAATTTTGGCAGGAGCACCTACATGTACAATACGCTCATCGCTTTCAAAAACCTTTACATACTCCGCAATTTTGTTTTGTAAAAAGTAATCATCGGCGTCCAGGTTAAAAACATATTTTCCGGTACACCTTTTTATGGCATTAAAAGTAGCATTGGCTTTTCCTTTGTTTTCCTGGTAATAATATTGGATGCTGTTTTTATCAATCAAATTTTTTAAAACCTCAAAAGTATTATCTGTCGAGCCATCGTCAACAACAATTATCTCAATTTTATCTTGCGGGTAATTTTGGCTTAAAATACTATCAATAGCTTCTAAGATATAATTGGTGTAATTATAAGTAGGAATGATAACGGAAACTAATGACTCTGACATGGAATTAAAAAATTTCTTTTAACTGCATTTTATCCAGCATCAGTTGTAAGTCAGCAATAGGAATATACATATGGGTATCAGTTTCTATCATATTGTTTGCTTCGTCTATAAATGGTTCGCCTTTGTCGGTATATAATAAATAATAATCCAAACCAAAGCCGTTTGATAGATCATGAAATGCTTTACGGTAATGGATTCTATGGGTTACATGTCTTATTTCGCAAACTTTTGTCCCGGGTTTGCAAAATATAATATTTGTTAATTGTGATCCATGGCAAGAAATGATATCCGTGGCATTTTGAAATAAATAAATTTGTTCATCTATGCTTAGGTCTTCGTTATGGATACATTCAAAACCGTATTTTTTTAAAAAAACCACAACTTCGTCTTCGTTCAGTACCCGCCTTGTATTTACTTTCGACCGGCTGATATAAATCCGTTTCGAAAAAGTATGGGTAAAAACAGCATTAGGTTTGATG
>CAXTKQ010000005.1:25410-62403 GCA_964244955.1 uncultured Sphingobacteriaceae bacterium
TTTAAAAGATAATTTTTGTACCAATTTCCTTTTCTGTTGTACCAGGAAGAAAAAAGCAATTCATCGCAATCATACGCGTCTTCCTCCCCATATAATCTTACCTGCTTTTCAAACGGGATACCAACCCGTGTAAAAATACTATTCTTATCTATTATTTTATCCTGGATTATAAAGTTATCTATTTTATTAAAATCAAAACCAGCCAGTTGGGCCAGGTAAAGCATTGGAAGCCCGTCCTGCATTTTATGCCAATATGCACCGCCACGAATGATAATGGAACGGCCTTTTAGTTTTTTGCATTTTGGCAAAAACAGCGTACCAAAAGCCGGGTGCGATTTTTTTGCATTGCCGTAATAATTAGATACCGGTGCCAATAAATAATCATCTTCCGTTAGTGTGAAAAAATTTTTAGCATAAATCCTGATGTTGGGCATTAAGAAAACGTCTTCAGTAGTTTTGGTTTGATAAGCCGCAACTTCTGCACCTGGCAAAGGTGTGCCCAAAGTAAATACCGGTTCTTTTATTTCAATATCTTTATTAAAAAATTGCCAATGATGATATGGTTTTCCCTGTTTCTTTTTTAGTTCAACATATTTAATAATTTCTTCAAATGTTTGTAAAGTGTCTTTCGGGCCTCCAAAATATTTAGAATTGATATGTAATGGGTTGATTAAATAAACATTAATTCCTTTAGCCAATACTGTTTTTAGCCTGCGAAATTTGTTCAGGCTGTGTTTAAGAAATTTTAATAGGTTTTTTTTAATCAAAATACTTTGTATGTTTTAAAAGGAAAGGCCTAAACAATGCTTTATACTGCTTTATTCAATATGTAGTTTTATAAAAAAACGGGATATAAATATACAAATAGCATGTTACTTATTAATTGCCAAATAAACAGAAAAGTACAATTGCATAAAATCATAAGTCACTTTACTAAAAATGCCTTTAAATTGGTAAGCGGCAGCATTTTTTAAAGTGTTTTTAATAAACGAATTATAAAAAGCAATTAAATAATACTTGCTGTTTATTTCTTTTTTCTTTTCAGGGTGTTTTTTCAAAAAATACAAAGTAGATAAAAACCTTTGCTTTGTGATTTGATACATCTGCTTCTGTAACCTCCAAGGATGAACGACTATAGCATCTTTAAGAAATTTTTTTTTGATACTTTTCAAATGGAGACGGTAATCCAGGTCTACATCTTCCATAGCTGCATATGGAAATTGCTCATCAAAACCTTGTAAAGTATTTAAAAAAAGATTTTTGTTGATCATGAAATTACAAGACCACAAATAGCCGCCGGTTTCATTAACCGGAGATTCTTCTGCCAAACTTTGTTGTTTGCGGTCAGCTTTGATACATCCTTCAAAAACTAAATTATTTGGATAATCAGACAATGCGTTATGATAAACTTCTAAAATTT
Organism: uncultured Sphingobacteriaceae bacterium; assembly: GCA_964244955.1. GTDB lineage: Bacteria > Bacteroidota > Bacteroidia > Sphingobacteriales > Sphingobacteriaceae > Mucilaginibacter_A. Next base: position 26,831 of record CAXTKQ010000005.1, read on the forward strand.
GTTTAGCTGGCATACAATCGTCATCTATAAAAACCAACCATTCTCCTTGTGCATTTTTTGCACCCGAATTTCTGTTTGCTGCCGGCCCTTTTTGTGTCCCCGCTACCCATTTTGCCCAAGAATAGTTTTCTTTTAGAAGTTGTTTGGTTTGTTGGTTTTTGGCATCATCAGTTACAATTACTTCATATTGATCAGAACTTAACGTTTGATATTTTGGATCGAGATAATTCAGGCAAAGCGTTAACAAATCATTGCGGTTATAGGTTGGAATAATTACAGATAACATGGTGATTTTGTCCCAATTATATTATTATAATCAATATTGATTGTTGACTTTCAATTTTCAAAATTCTAATTAAACAATTGTTTAATCATTTTTATATAACTGTCTTTCAAAACATCCCAAGAATAACAATTGTAGGCAGCTTGTATAAAAAATTCAGGATCGAATTTGGATTTTGTAACTTCAAAATATTGTGCTACCATACCTTCTTTTTGCATGTCCAAGTAAATTCCGTTTTCACCCAAAACTTGTTTCGCATTAATATAGTCATGAACAATACAAGGCAAACCATAACTTAAAGCTTCGATTAATACACGGCCAAAACCTTCGTTTAAAGAAGCCAGAACAAAGTAATCGGCAGCAATATAATAATCTTTTACTTTTTCGTATGCAACGTTAGTAATCAAATGTCTTCCGGGCAGTTTTGCTGATGCCAATTCAATAAGTTCCGTAGTTTCAGGTTCAAATTGCCCTAATATTACTAAGAAATAATCCTTTCCGAGTTTTGCAATTTCGTTAATCAGGTAATCCATTCTTTTATGATGCTTGTTAATTGCACCAACTGAAAGGATAATTTTTTGATCAGAAGAAAACTTTAGTTGTTTCCTGATCTTTTCTTTTTTTGCAAGGTCGTTTAAGCGCTCTTTTTTATCAATGTTAAAACCATAAGGTAAAAGGGTTTGCATAGATGCCGATGCACCTTGTTTGATCGCTTGTTCTAAATAAATGGGCAAAAGCTGTTGCACATGGTCTTCGGTTTTAAAAGGGGGCCCATTTGGCGCACCGTTAGAAAACAAAAGTTTGTATTTTAATTTGAACAATTTTCGTAAGTGCCAAAGATAAGTGCCCAACCAAAAATCACTATAATAAATAACAGCCGGTTTTTTTTTTATAATTAAAGGAAGTAACGATATACAAAAAGTAACTTGTTCTATCTTATAAGGATCAGAAGATAAAATTTTAGCTATAAATTGCGTTGCTTTGTCTCGACGTGGCAAATTCTGTAATACAATTTCATTACCGGTACTTTTACCACCGCCTTTTACCAGGTAAAATTCAAAATCTTTAGTGTCTCTTAAAGCATCATAACATTCCCTGGCAAAGGATTCATAGCCGCGATTGATATGACCTAAACCGGTACAAACTAAAAAAACATTCATGCTGTTTTTAGCAACACATTTTTGGTGAATGTCCTTTTTACTTTTCTTAAACCAAACAAAATTACATCTGCCATAGATTTAAAAAAAACAATCCCGGTAACAGGGGATAAAAAATACAAAGATTTTATAATGTATTTTACGTCAGCTTTATTTAAGAAAATCCTTTTTCGTGATGCTTCCAAGATTACACTAAACAAATAAATGTCTGTGTATTTTAATTTGTTTTTTAATGAAATGTTGTATTTAACTTTACGGTAAGCATATAAACTAACCTTTAATTTTTCCAACAAAAATATTTTATAATTGTCTTTAATATAATGTTTTGATCTGCTTACAGAAGTATCAGATTGTCGGAAGTAATTTAAACATTGTGGCCAATAGGCAATGTAATTGTCAAAGCAGATATCAATCCAAAATTGCCAATCACCACAAATTTGATATTGTTTAAAAGAAGCATCAACTTTATAAAAATTTTCTTTTTTAAAGATAACTGCACTTGCATTCGGTACAATTGGATGAAAAAAAAAGGCATCTTTACATTCATCATAGCCATTGTTTAAATAATAACCATTATGGTTGTTCACAACTTCCTGAACCAATTTTCCAATACTTGCGCCATTTTTATCTACTGTATTAGAACCGCAAAAAGCCAAGCCAACATTTGAGTTTTGATTGGTTATGTTAACCAGGGATTCTAAGAAATTGTTATCTGCATAATCATCGCTTTCCGCCATCCAAATATAATCTCCGGACGCCAAAGCGATTCCTTTTTCCCATTGTAAAAAAACATTTCCTGAATTGGTTTCATTATAAACAATATGTTTTATTTTTAAATGGTTCCTGTACTGCTCAATAATCAACCTGCTGTCGTCAGAAGAACAATCATCTAAGATTATGACTTCAAAGTTTTGATAAGTTTGGTTCAATACAGAATCAATACGTTGTTTTAAATAACGTTCATGGTTGTAATTTGGAATGATGACAGATACCAAATTAACCAACTTATCTAAACCTTGGATTTTTGTGCAATACTTCTTTTACCCCTATAAAATCCAAGTCAATTACAATTTGATCCAATCAGGAAATTGTAGTTTGATGTTTTTATTAACGTGGTCTATCGGCGACCATTGATTTGGCGCAACCACAATTTTGTTTGTGTTCCTGTTTAAAAAAGCAGCCCACCAGCTAAAAGTACTGTTTGCAATGATGTTATGTTTGCAATGCCTCATTAAATCCAAATCTTCGTAATCTGCATTGCCATCTACATAAAAAGCCGGTGCATTAGTTTCAATGTTGTCTTTTACCCAATCCAAATCATCTGAAAAAAAGTAAAAGTTGGGGCTTGAGACTTTTTGTTTGATATAATGGATAGCCTGATCATAATAAGTTACAGGCAAAACGCCCATCAAATAATTAGCGCCAGAATCCGTTACATAATCCCCCCGGCGAATGTGTACAGCAACAGCATCAGGATCATTGTTAATGTTAGAGAACCACTTTTGCGCCCCGTCACTTCGCTTGTCTTTCAAAGTCAACTCTTCAAAAATCTGCGGTTGCATATTTTCAAAATACTTATAATGCTGCCAGTAACCTTCTATGTAAACATCTTTGGGCGTTTTAAAAACAGAAGGTTCATAAACCCACCAAACAGCTTCTTTGAAATAGTTTTTAGTGTATTTTGGATAAAATAACGGTTCTATATTTCTGTAAACCTTTGCATAAAAAGAAGTTTTTGCATGTAAGTTTTGATAAGTCGAAATCTCTTTCGTAAAAGGTGCAATATCCGTTGAAGTTGCAATATCCGCATCAATGTTAAAGTGGTTCAATTTATAACTGCGCAAATCCTGGTTGTCAAAAAAAGAAATATCTAACATTAACGGGACTTTTCTTGCTAAAGCCAATTGCCTACCAAAAGCATATTGCAACAGTTGGTTTCCTAAACCGCTTATTAATTTAGTTATAACCAAATTTGTAATTTAAAATGGTTGAATGTTGCAAGTAGAAAATATTAAGCTTGGTTGATAACCTCTTCAAGAAAATTTTGTATTTTCTGATGCACGGTTTCTTGTGAAAAATTTTGTAAAGTATTCCAAGCATTACTTACATATTTCTGATAATCATCCATATTTTTAATGATGGTTTCAAGTTCTTTTACAATTACTTTTTCATCCTTTGATTCAATACAAACGCCGCAATTGTTTTCTTTTAAGAATTGATTGTTGGCGGCGTAGGAGGGGGCGCAGCTTATAATCAGTCTTTTAGCTTTGCAATAATCTGTAATTTTAGTTTGCAAAGAAGCTTTGGTATGTGTATAATTTTCCTGGCTAAAAGAAGCAGTAATCAAAAGTGCATCCGCTTTATTTAGTTGTTGATGGATTTCCCTATAAGGTAGATGCCCACCATAAATAACATCCAATGGTTCTAATTCATTTCGCCGCCATTGCCACTGGCTTTCCTGTGTATAAAGTAACAATTGTACAGGAAATTGCAATGAAATGTTTCTGACAGCTTTTGCAAAAGCATAAAAACTGTCAAAATGCATGGGCCACAAAGCACCGGCATAAGCAATTTTAAAAGGTTTATTTTGGATATAAGGCTGATCTGGAGGTGCGTCTTGCAAGTTTACCGGGTTTCTTGCATATAATATTTTCTCTGGCTTCGTTTCATAGCGTTCAGCCAAAAGTTTCCCTAATTCCTTACCAATCATCATCCAATTATGATGTTCTTGCAACATATTTTTAATAATGTTGTTAACTAAGTTTCCTATTGGGTCGTTCTTGGTTTTATACATCCAATCATCCATAAAATAAGGAACAACCGGACAAGTTATATTTCTATGGTTCAGCAACTTGTTGTGCATTAAAATACCTGTTGCTGTGTTTGAACAGGATATAACCACATCAGGTGCAAATTCAAATATTTCCTGTTTTAATTTTGAGTAGTTGTTGTTTTTAAAAAGTGTAAAGTTGATTTGGTTAATTATTGGTGCCAAAAATTTCGTGTACCTGTTTAGCCGAAAATTTATGAGGTTTAGCCTATAACTTTTATATCTTTTGGTGTAAGGTTCTGTTGAACCCAAATTTTTAAGACTTTTTTGGTCGACTTCTGTAATTCCTAAAAAGTCTTCTGGTTTTATAAAACAAAATAAATTGTACAAGGTCTGGTTAATCCCGCCTTCGTTTAAGGCCATTGGCGCATCACCAAACAATAAAACTTTCATTGTATTTGGTTAAGAAAATTTTTTAATTTTTTTTCCAATTAGTTTTTTTGCCCAATACTTTGCATAAATTGGAAAGAGCTTTAACCAAAAGCTTTTGTATCTCCAAAAGGTTTGATGTAATACGGAATAATGGTTTTCGGTATCGAACCTGTTTTCAAAATATAAAAGTTTGATAATATTTGCAGGAAAATAATTTGCGATCAGGTTGGTATTGGTAATTTTTATGATGCTTTTATCGTGTCCATTTTTCACCAAATCCTTTAGAATGAAATTGTAGTTTTTAGCAAAGGTATTAACAAACTGGTAGCCTCCGGAGTTATTTTGTTTGGCAGCAATCAAAGGTGTTTCCACAAAAAGGTTCTCTTTTGCCGCGTAAATTGCTTTGATTGTCCACCCAACCTGGACAATATTTGTGCCCATGTACTTTTGATAATTGTAATCCTGCGGAAGAACAGATTTGTTGATGATATTGCCGCTAATAAAAGTTACGTAATAATGAATCTTTTCGATAAAAGCTAAAGGGTCTTGGTAAGTTATGGTTCGCGTACAAGTTACTGGTTCATCATCCAATTCATCTTCTTTGTGATAGGGGATACATTGCAAATAAATATCGCCGTAATCTTTATCTGTCAATAAATCAACAACTTGCTTCAAACTTCCTTTTAACAAAAATTCATCATCACCTAAAATCCAAACATACTTTCCATGAGCTTTATCAAAACACATTGAACAGGTAGAATCAGGCCCTAAGTTAACTGTATTTTCATAATAATTAATCTTTGTTTTTGATGCATACTTGGTAACAATAGCTTTTGTGCAATCTGTTGAAGCATTGTTGGAAACAACAAGTTCGATAGCTTGATTTACCTCGTTCAATTGCGAAATAATTGAATCCAAACACCGGTCCAAATATTTTTCCCTATTATAAGTAGGAATCCCGATGGTTAGTAAAGGTTGGTCCATAAACAAATTTTACTGGTTTTTATAGTGATTGTTTTTAATACTGTTTTTACCCTATAAATTTAGGTTTACTTGACCAGCAAAAGGACTTTGAAATTATATCTGTTTAAGTAGCGGAAAATATTGATGTAAACTTTGGTAAAAACCTTTTTTGGACAAATTTTCTTCCCAAAATAACCGATTGTTTTTTTGGATTTGGATAAAATCGTCCGGGTGAATGGTTTCATGGAAATCTAAAATAAGCTGGTCTGCTTTTGAGGCATCTTTTTCTTCAATCCAAACAACGTGTTTCTTCCAGTTATTAAATTCTTCAAAAGGCAAAACACAATCTGTATTGATAAAAACCGGAATCCTGCCGGCACTTAATATTTCATACAATCTAAAAGAGTAATTACCATGTCCACTAACACATAGATTGTATTGGTTTTGAAAAACATTGTTTAAAAAAGGCATTTTTCCGTTAACCGGATCCCAACTTTGCTCTAAAGTAGTTAATGTGAAATCAGTTTTTATTTTCGTGTTGTTTAAGCAGGAAACAAGGGCATCTCTTCGTGCAAGATACCCGAAATTGTAATACAAGTTAAACTGTTTGTTGAAGCCTGCTTTTTTTAAAAATTGGTTTGCAGTTCTTTTTATAGCAAGTTTAACCGGCAGTTTCAGCGGTGCTGCCTGTCCTCGGAAACCAATGGTTGGACGGTCAGTTTTTTCCAGCCAAAATTCCTTTTCTGTCAGCTTTTTTTGTTTCCTTAAATCTTTGGTATAAGCAGGCAGAGCAAATTCATTTGCATCTTTCTTGCTTTTTAATAAAGAAGTTCTAAAAATGATGCTATTAGGGACATTGATTTTATCAATCGGGTCATAATAGTAAAACAAAATAATTTTTTTTTCCAACTTTACTGCATTTGCAACCATTGCAGAAAGTTTTTGCCGCAAGCTTTCAATTTCTTCGGCAGTGTAATTATAGTGTTTGTGTTCATGCTCTTTGTAACCATACAACTTTTCGTAATTGATAGGAAAAACAAAAAAATCAGCCTGTTCAGGTTCGTTAACTAAAATAGAATTGATGCCTAATTGAACAATTACTTCTTCGCTTTCAAATTTTTCAGGATAATTTGTTCCTATGTAGAGTTTATAACTCAAAAGTTTAAAATCAATTTTTACAAATAATTTGGAGACTGTTTGTACTTATGGAAGTAAAATGTTAATGCTTCTTTTACCCTATAAAAATTGGTGGTGTAATAGTATAAACAACTTAAATCCAATTTTTTGCTGATTTTAGGTGATAAAAGAAGCATACAAACTTTGATAGTAAAAAATTAAACAAGCTTTTGATTTTTGAAAAAAGGAAGTTGCTATTTTGAGAAAATTAACTTAGATAATAAAATAGCATACTTCTTTTATGGCATAAAATCTTGTTTACCACATCCGCCAATCATTTGCATCAATGCCATACCATAATTTTGCGTTCCTTCTCATGCCAACAAAAATCCCAACGTTAGAACTTAGCGTGCCCACAAAAACTGATGACCTTGACAAAATTTCTACATCTGTTATTAATTTAATGGTCATTGTTTTTTTAGCTTCTTTGCTCATTAAATTATACTCGCCTTCGCTAAAACCTCTTTCATCTTCCTGGCAATAAGTATAAACCTTGTAATCAGGATAATTACTTTTAAGTTCCTTGATAATGCTATAATTATCTGTCAATACAAACAATTCTTTTGTCGAATTTTTGCTTTTGATGTAATTGATATAGTCATCAACTGGCGATAATTTTGCTTCAGTAGCTTTGTCGCCGCTTCTGATATGTACGCCAACATATTCTAAAGGAAGGTTCAAATTAGTAATCCTACCATCAATTTCCTGATGTATGTTAGGTTGAAAGCGCCACAACCGATCGGTAACTACTTTCAAAGCATGAAGCAAATTTCCTGAAATGCCTAATTGTGGTATGTTAAAAGTCTCGTTTTGAAACTTTGCATCTCGGATAAAAGGCCAAACGTCTTGGGTTAAATAATTTATGCCTAAAATCGTTCGGATCAGTTTAGTTTTGATGATGTTTGGTATCGTTGGCCTGATTTGGTAACTTCTGGCGTTGTATTTTAAATGGATTTTAGCCTGGCTTTCTTCGCAAAAAGGAAGAAAGTAATCTTTCCAACCTTTGTCATAAGAAAAATTACTGTCCCTGGAAAATAGCACAAACTTAATGTTGTTTTTCAGGCAAAACAGAACGGCCAAAAACAAATGGTTAATTTCTGAAAATAGACCAGCCTGTATGCCAACTCTAAAAACCAATGTCTTTTTAAAAGAGTTGTTGAGTTTGGTATAATTCTCAAGCCATTCTTTATTTTCCATTTCTGTTGATCAGGAAAAAGCCGTACTCGTTATAACTAATAGGTTTTCCGGTAGCGGTCAATTGTCCATGTTTAATTAAAGAAATGCCGTCTATCGTTAAATATCTTTCCATGTTTGGATAATCTAATTCAATGTTCATGGTATATTCCCCATTTACAAAATTAGCCGGAAGTTGGATGTTTTCCTTGAATGAGAATTTGCCTTTTTCAATCGTTAGGATTTCTGCATATAAATGTGCCGGACTGTAAAAAGATACCAAAACGCCTTCCAAAGTAAAGATTTTGATTTCGATATTTAATTGAAATAAGTCTGTTGCAAAACCATCAATTTCAATAGCTAAACTGTGATCATCAGTGTTTAGTTCTATCGTAGCATTGTCATTGTGGTTAATGCAAATACGGTTTATAGTTAAAGCCCCGTGTTTAACTTTAATCAGTTGGAGCAAAGCTTTGTCTTCTTTTACAATCCCTTGTTTTTTGTAAAAGTTGATGGCATTTTCTATCGGCCCAATTAAACCAATGCTTCCTTTATCCAGTACAATTCCTTTTTTACAAAGCTGCTTTACAGAAGCCATGTTGTGGCTAACAAACAAAACCGTCCGGCCTTCACCTGCGCTCACTTCGCCCATTTTCCCCAGGCATTTTTTCTGAAATTCCGCATCGCCAACAGCCAACACTTCATCTACAATCAATATTTCGGATTCTAAATGTGCCGCTACTGCAAAAGCCAAACGAACATACATGCCAGAGGAATAACGTTTGACCGGTGTATCCACATATCGTTCAACGCCTGCAAAATCTACAATTTCATCAAACTTGGCTGCGATTTCCCGCTTGCGCATACCTAATATGGCACCGTTTAAAAAGATGTTTTCCCGGCCACTTAACTCCGGATGGAATCCAGTCCCAACCTCCAGTAAACTTGCAATCCGGCCTTTTACTTTGATATTGCCGATGGTGGGGGCGGTGACCCGGCTTAACAACTTAAGCAAAGTACTTTTTCCGGCACCGTTACGGCCAATAATTCCTACCGCATCGCCTTGTTCGATATTAAAATTGATGTCTTTTAAACTCCAAACAATATCGCTGGTGCCTTTTGTGCTGCGGTCGTTGGTTTCGCCAATTTTTAGGTAAGGATCTTCTTTGCCTCTTATCCTTGCAACCCAACGTTCTAAATCTCGCGAAATGGTTCCGGTCCCAATTTGGCCTAATTGATATGCTTTTGATAGGTTTTTAACCTGGATGGCTATGGGCATATAGTTTCTACTGAGAATAGTATCTTTTACCGGTTTTATCTCTGTGATTCGTTTGTTTAATGTTCAAATTATAGTAGTCCTAAATTTAGTGTAGTCATTGTAACTTTTATTAGATAAAATTATAAATATTTAAATATCAGTAGTATTGAGCAACTATGGTTGACTAGAAAAACGTATAGAAACTATAGTCAGAGAAATTTAATCAGACTTCAATAAAGAAAGACGAACTTTTAAATGGAAAACCAAAAAGTTAAATAAACGGCTCCATAGATACCGTTGTTTTTCTAAAACAACCCCCAATATAACTGAAACAATAAGTATTAATAAAGATGGTTTCCATAATTGGCTTATTTCATAAACTGTATTTTTAAAAATCGCATCATATAAAATTAGTAAAGGATTGTGCAGTACATACAATGGAAATGTAAGGTCTGCAGCCGCTCTAATTAGGCTTACCCACTTCGACTGTTGTTTATGCTTATATTCAAGAGGCAAAATCCAAAGTGCAAAACCAATAAAAAATGCTGTTATCCAATCTGTAAAAAATTGACTTGCAAATACCAACGGAGGTTTCCCCATTTTATAAGGCAGCGGAGATATGTAACCAACAAATAAAATTGCGAGAAAAAAGCATAAAAAAACAATTAGATTAGATTTAGACTTTGTGTAATTTGGTTTAGGTAATTTGTAAGCAATATATCCTACCAGCCAACAGGGCATCATTAAAAGTATCTTTGGACCTGCTAATAGACAAGATAATACTGGTAAAATAAGAGATTTTACATTGAAAGATTTGCGCCAGTAAAACCAGAATCCGAAAATTACATAATACCAAAACTCATAGCTTAATGACCACAAAGGTGAATTCATTGGCGGTGCTGAAGAAAAAAACCAAATTTCGTTAAGAAAAAGCCCAGACATTAAGTACCTAGGCCAGGAGGTACCCCTTGTGAAAGTAGAGAATAATGTCGAGTCATTGACTTTTACCAAATATTCACAAACAGCGGTAATAAGTAAAGCCGGCAGAACAATTGAATATAAACGGCTAAAACGTGCTTGCATATACTGAAAGCCACCACGATTGTTTCGCTCTGTAGTATATGAAATAACAAAACCGGATAAAACGAAGAAAACAATAACTGCTGTATGAGCTGCTTTATCAAGCCCATTGTCAACTGTTTGTAGAATAAACCAATGGGCGTATATATGGTAAATTAATACAGTTAAAGCAGCTAATATTCTTAAACTGTCAAGCACTATGCTAGACATACCTGAAATAATACGTGGTTGGCTCAAAACTATTTATTATAAAATTTAATTTTTTTTTCGCTATGTACTAAAATAAAATTCTGATTCCTTATCGACACTAATCGTGCTTTTTAAAACATAGATAGCAAAAAGACATTTTTGTCGAAATACTATACTAGTTAGTTAAGGTATATTCCTAAAAAGCCGTTTAAATTCAATTTAGAAATATAGTATAAAATAAATTATTGCTGCTGGCTATAGCTAACGACAATTAAAAACTTGTTCAAAAACCATTTTTTAAACATATATTAAAAATGGTAATTGTACCAATTTGCCTTGACTGGTATGCTTTAGATAATTTTTTCAACTTGTATAGCTATTAAGTGTGTACAATATTAATAAGTTTTGCTACTTCCTCTCACCAATCTTTTTTGCAGGCACACCACCCCAAATTTCATAACCAGGAATTGATTTGGTAACAACTGCGCCAGCAGCTACAATTGCGCCATCACCAATTGCAACGCCTTTTAAAACAATTACATTACAACCTAACCATACATCATTGCCAATTGTAATTTTGTTTCTTGTGCCTATTTGTTCACGCATTAATTTATTTGTATTGATGCCATGATCGTGATCAATAAACTTACATCCTGAAGCAATTAACACATCATTTCCAATGGTAATACCTTCATTGATATTAAACTCACAATTATTACCGATAAAAGAAGTATTGCCAATAATAATTGTTGGGCCAGACATCCACGGGCCATCGTATTTAAAATTAATATTGGGCTCAAAAATACAATTAATGCCTATTGCCACTTGGTGAGGCCAACTAATACGTAATTTAGTAAGATAAACTCCCTTACCAATTTTCATACCTAAAAATCTAAGCCACCAAACCCTAATACTATTTCTCAGTGAATGGAAAGTTTTAAATCTTATAGCAAAGCCAAGTCTGTGTATAAATCTACCCAAGATTATATATAATCTATTGCACTAATATGAAATAGTGTAATGAAACTTTATGTTGAAACAAGTATTAGTGAAACCACCTAATATATGATGCCGAATAATCAATGTCTGTACGTCTGTTGCCTTTTAATTGTGCAGGAATACCAACATAAATACCATAAGCAACCGTAGATTTTGTTAGTAAAGACTTTGCACCAAGTACAGAGCCTTCTTCCATAATAATGCCAGGTAAAATCATAGCATCAGAGCCAATAAAAACAAAATCTTTAATAATAATTTCCTTTTGCCGACCATCACAACTTTGGGTATGAATGTCATGATCAGCGGTAATTAAATCAACATCCGGTGAAACTGAAACATTGTTTCCAATAACAATTCCAGCCCGATTATCGATTCGGCAATATTGATTTAATGTACTGTTTATACCCATTGTAAATGCAGTTACACCTGTAAAATGACAACCTAAATGAATAGAACTACCTTTGCCAATTTTAAACTTCATAATTTGTTTGTAATAAAACAACCTGATAAAGTGAAAAGGGACATAAGCTATAAAAAAATTGCAAATAAACAGCTTAAAGTCGTGCAGCATTATATTATTCCTTGAATTATTCTTCCTATATACCAAAAGAAGACTTTTATTTCAAATGTATTTCCTCTTTTATATAAATTACAAAATGTAATCAAATTCCTTGTTAATATTTTAGGATAACTGTAACCGCCAATTTTTTTAAAGCTTTTATTGTGATAGTGTAGAAAGACTTTTAGAAAGCTTTTTAGTTCGGCATTTGGATTTGAAGAATTGTTAGTTTCATGTTTTCTATAATAGCCCCAGATTTTAGTGTCGTCGTAATACACTTTTGCATTAGCTAAAAAGCATCTGTACCATAACTCATAATCACATATTTGGGTATTTAAAAACATTTTGCCATTTGGTAATTTTACTTTTTCGAGCAAAGAGTTTTTAACTAAGCTGAAGTTCCAATGGAATGAAGATTTAAAATATAAGTTTTCAAATAAATCTTTAACAACTCCTCCGTTTAAATTATTATGATCTGGGTAAAGTAGGGTTTTACCAGTTTCGGAAAATAATATTTCGAATTTTCCAGTAACAATATCTAATGTGGGGTCTGAATTAAATTGTTCTAAAAATTTGGTTATTAAATCCGGATTAAGTAAATCATCTGCATTAAAAATAATTACATAATCACCCTTCACTTTGTCATAGGCAGCACTCCAGTTATCCCCAATACCTAAATTCTCTTCATTTCTAAACAACTTAACTTTAGTGTTGGTTGAATATAGTTTATTTATCAACTCCCAAGTGCCATCCTTTGAATGGTCATCCTGCACAATAATTTCTAAATTAGTGTAGGTTTGGTTTAAACAACTGTTAATTGTTTCTTCAATATATTTTGCTGCATTATATGCAGGGATAATAATGCTAATAAGCGGGTTTTCCAAGTGCTGTTTTGGTTTTTTGAATTAGCTTTTTTACTAATGGAATTTGTTTAACGGCATCTAAAAAATGTCTTGTTTTTTTGGCTTTACTCAGGCCGGTTAACTTTGACAAGTTGTACACAAACTTATCTTCTAATGGAAATTCGCGCCCTGGGTTATACATTTCTGATTTGCAAACTTCCACCAAATCCGGATATTCATTCAAACACCAGTAGGAGAGCAAGTAAAAATATTGATCCACAGATTCATTCCCCCGATCCTCGGCTAAAGCATGTACTATTTTTTTGTAGGATTGGATAGATTTAATCCAGGATAGCATTGCTTTCCGGTCATTTTTACTAGATAAACTTGCTGCATTGAAAGATCGGTAATAAGTAACCGACCTACGGTCAATCACTACGCCTGCCGACGCTGCTATTACCCGGTAAAAGTATTCGCCATCATCATTTAAGGTTAATTCTTCATCCCACGGACCGGCTAATTCAATTAACTTTCTTGACACCAACCATGTATTTGGGATCATCATTGGCCTGTTAACCAACCAGGATACTTTATCAAAGCATTGTACTTCTTGTTGTGTTTTTGGTGCAATTTCACCATATAAATTATCAAGACTTTTTACAAACCGCTGCCAAGTTCCGCCAATTAAGTACAAGTCTGAATAATCTTTTAAAGTATTAAGTTGATGTTCGATTTTTTGTGGATGAAGAAAATCATCTGCATCTAAAAATTGTAGATAATCACCTTTTGCTAAAGCAATCCCGTAATTTCTTGCTGCACTTGCACCTTTATTTATTTGTTTTACAACAGTAACTTGTGGGCTTTCATATTGTTTAGCAATCTGATAGGAGCTATCTTTAGAACCATCATCTATAATAATAACTTCAATATTTTTATAAGCTTGTTGTAAAGTAGATTCTACAGTCTCTGCAAGAAAAGATGCAGCGTTATATGCCGGTATAATAATGGAAACTAAAGGATTGTTTATAACCATTTTTTAAATTTTAGAATTAATAAAATAGTTTTAAACCCGCTTCCAAGATTTGTAAAATTTTTCAATTATATAAAAGGGCTGTTCAGAATATAAAGAAAATTTTATAAGTTTCTTAATTCCCAAATACTTATTGCCAAAATGAAGATGATACTGGTACTCATCTTTCAACAACAACAGGTGATGCTGTTTTAAAATTTTGTTGATAAAAGCAGGACTTACTTTAAGCTTATTATGCCTATTCAATTCTTTAGTAACTGAAACAATATGTTTTCTGGCTTGAATACGAGCATTTAACATTTTAACGTAAACTTTAGACATATTAGATTCGTGATCCCTGCAAAGTAATTGTGTTCCAATCCTATCATCACTGTAAAATCCCTTGCCAATTAATGCCGCCCTTGACCAATAATTCCAGTCCTCTAATCCATACAAAGTTTCATTAAAGTTACCAACCTGTTCATATAAATTTCTTCTAAATATCACACAACCAGGTAAAAAAAAAGTATCATCTACCAAAGCACTGATAATGATTTCATTTTTGCCAGATGGTTGTACATTGTTTGTTAGTGTAAAAGAAGTATATGTTCTTTCCATAGCATCACTTTGGAAAAGCATCATTTTACTGTAGACTAAATCAATTTCAGGATGGGTTTCCAGCAAAACAACTTGTAACGACAATTTTTCCGGCTCTATCAAATCATCAGCATCTAATAACTGAATATACTTCCCTTTTGCTTGCAGTAGTGCCGCATTTCTTGCACCAGGTAAACCAGTATTTTGTTGGTAAATGTATTTAAACCTTTTATCTAAGCTTGCATATTGCAAGGCAACATCTTCAGTATTGTCTTTTGAACCATCATTAATAATAATACACTCCCAATTATTGTAAGATTGGGCAAGTAAACTGTCTAAGGTTTCAGCAAGAAACCTTCCATAATTGTAACAAGGTGTTATGATAGATACTAATGGCGTTGTTTCCATTTATTGAGAAATAATTGTATTAACAGAACTAATTAGTTTAATTGAACTGTTTGCAATAAACTAATTATGTTGCTTAAAAAACTTGTTTTTTAGAGTACCTGTAAATAGCTGAAAACTGTAAATTAGGTTAGAGTTTAAAAGCCTTAAATGTCCTTTTAATAATAATTTTATATTTCTATTCAACTTGGAATTAATATAAAAAAAATACCTATATTCAGTTACAGCTTGTCTATTCCTTTTTGTTCTGGTTTCTTTTGATATTAATTTATTGTTAAGGAGTAGTTTACTATAACTTAACACGCCTTCTAACGGTCGCAAACCATTTACAAAAGATTCTTTACTGGTATTAACAGCATGTTCCCTAAAATAATTTAAAGGTTTAGCAACATAGGCAACATCAGATACCAACAATACTTTCATATATAAATACATATCACCGGCATACCTAAAACTTTCATCAGCCAATCCTGCATTAAACAAGGCTTCTTTTTTAAACATGGCCGAACTTGCATTATCTATAATGTTATGATAGATCAGATAATCATTTACTTCTTTTATGCCCGAATTTTCATAGTCGTTATCCCACCGGTTTGTTGCAAACCTTTCATTTTTCCAAATATGAGTACATTGCAACTTCTCGTTTTTCTCATTTAAGTAATAAGAATCACAATAAACTATACCTAATTTGGGGTTTTCATCAAATTTTTCAACGAGATCTTCTAAAAAAAACTCCGAGGCATCATCATCGCTTTCGGCCAGCCAGATTAATTCGCCTACTGACAGTGTAATACCTTTGTTCCATTGTTTAAATGTGGTTCCGCTATTAAATTCGTTATATACAATTTTAGAAACTTTGGTATGGTTGCGGTATTGTTCAATTACGTCTTTGCTGTTGTCTGTTGATTTGTCATCTAAAATAATCAACTCAAAATCCTGATAAGTTTGGTTTAAAACCGACTCAATCCGCTGTTTTAAGTAACGTTCGTGATTGTAATTTGGAATGATGACAGATACCTTAGGCATTGGTTGCAGGCGTTGAATTTTTTTTCAGGATATAAATACAAATCATTTTAAAAGCTTCCAACGCTTCTTTTAGGGAAAAAAATTTGAAAAAGCCGAAGCCGAAATACAGTTTTAAAACCTGGATGATGCTGTTTTTATAAGCTATCATTTTTGATAGTGTCCAAATTTTCTGCCGCCACTCAATATCCAATTGCATGTTTTTGCTAAGTTTGCCAGCCGGTAAATATCTCGACCATTTTTCAGACAATTTAATCGTTTCCTTTATCCAATTAGAATCCATGCCGCCTGGGGAAAAATGTTCTATCAAAACCTGGTTAGTTACAAATACTTTATAGTTTCTGTTAATGCTTAACGAAAAGTCAAGATCGTAACAATGGAAATCGGTAAAAGTATTTTCATCAAATTGGTGCTGTTGCCATATGCTTTTTTTAGTAAATAAAAATACACCATCTACACAAACTACTTGTTCAAAATCTTTCTGGGTTTGATTGCAATATTCCGGCTCGCGGTTGCCTTTGTGATGCTGTATAATTTGCAAACGGTCTGTTTCTGTTGATACATTTCCCCAGCCGCCGGGGGCTAAGCTTTTATAAGTTGTTCCGGCTACGCCAATTAATCCAGTTGTTGGATCCAAATTAAATTGGTTGATCAACGGATTGGCCCAATCTTGTGTTTTAAATTCAATGTCTTCATGCAAAAAACATAAGTATGGATATTTTGCTTTTTCCGCCCCAATGTTGTAAGCTTTACAAATACCCATTGCCCTTTTGTTTTCTACTGCAATTATTTCAAATGGTACTCCAATCGTTTGTGCTATATTTTGCTTTACCGCTTCTAAATATTGAGGTTGGTATGTTGAAATAATTATCGAAATCATATTTTGTATCTATCAACAATAGTTGTTATTATAACTTAAAATATTTATTGTAAATAAATTTAAAAAATGATCTAAACGGTCTATTTTGATCTTCTTGATATAGTTTAGATACCGCAGTTAACTCAATTAACGATTTATTAAGCAAATCGTAATGCTTTTCATAAATGTATTTTAATCTATGTTGATCTTTCTCTTGGTCAACAACAGTTGTTAATGAGCCCTCTGTAATTCTGTAGTAAAAGAGTTCTTCGTTTATATGAAACAAACCCCATCCAGCTTTTGAGATTTTAATCCAAAGTTCCCAATCTTCATGTCCAATTAAATTTTCATCAAATCCCCCAACATTTATAAAGCAACTTTTTCTAACAATACTACACATATCAATATAATTGCCTGTAAGTAAGTTATGAATGTTAAAAGGTTGCGGGTAGAAAAAGCGGATTTCATTTAAATTGTCTCCAACGAATATGGGGTTTGCGTAAACAACTCCAATATTGTCATTTGTATTCAAAATTTTAACAGCCTTCTCCAAATAATTTTCTTTTATTGTATTATCACTATCTAAAAAAAAAAGGTATTTTCCATTAGCAGTTTTAACTCCTGCATTACGAGCAGAAGAAGGACCTTTATTTTCTTGATGGATGATGTGGTATGCTTTCCTTTCTAAATCCTTTAGTAAAATGACCGTTTCGTTATCATTAGATCCATCATTTATAATTATAATTTCATAAGAATAAGAACCTCTATATGCTTCAACACTATTTAAGGCTTCTAACAAATATTTCCCACTGTTATAACATGGTATAATAACTGATACATCTATCTCATTTTTTTTTTCTGCCAAAACTTAACAATGATTTAAATTTAAAGTATAACTTATAATATCTGGATGATTTTAACTGAATGTATTTGTGTTTATAATCTAATAAATCCAATATTTCAGGATACAATCTTGGGAAAACACTTTCTAAAACTTGTTTTTTTTCTGATAATAATAATTTAGAGTTTTCTGGTCTAGCACTAATTCCAGAGAAATCAAATATTCCAATTGTTGTGTCTATATACTTGTAAGAGTAATTGTATTTAAAGAGTGCCAATATAAACCATTTCCAATCAGAAATAATTTTAAGAGATTCATCATATATACTCAACTCATTCTCGAAAGCACTCTTAAGAATGAAAACTCCTCCAGAGTGTGGTAAACTATCATTTAGAAAATAGCTGAAAAATAGTCTGCTCGGATAAGCCTTTAACCAAGTTTTATTGTTATCATTAATTAATAAATTTCCATAGATGATATCTTCATTGTTTAAATTAGGAATAACGATATCTAACACATTATCATCGTGCAATAAATCTCCACTGTTAAGAAAAAACATATATTTGCCGTTTGCAACACTAATCCCTTTATTGATTGCATTGTATATACCTGTATCCTTTTCGCTGATCCAATAATTTAGTAAATATTCATATTTTTTTATTATATTTAAGCTACCATCAGTCGAACCTCCATCAATAACTATATATTCATAATTTTTGTAAGATTGATTTTCAACACTTTTAAAAGTTTGTTCTAAACCAGAATGATTGTTATAATTTATTGTAATAATAGAAAGTTGCATTATATTGAAAGTAGGTTTATTGGTATTTAAGTAAAACAGTTATACTTATTAATAAAACTTTCAACTTCATTAAAGTATTCTTCAACTTCGTGTAGTTTATCTTTATCCCAATTCCACCATTTGATTTTTAGCAATGCTTCTATTTGTTCGGTGGTAAATCTAAATTTTGCGATTTTTATAGGACATCCAACTGCTATTGCATATGGAGGAATATCTTTTGAAACTACTGCACCTGCACCTATTACTGCACCATCACCTATTGTAACTCCATCAAGTATAGAAACATTCATTCCAATAAAAACGTCATTTCCAATAGTGATTTTTTTTATTTCCTCTATTTTATTATATTGTGATAACGTAAGACCATTCTGTTTCATTGTAGAATAAAACATTGGTGATGTTGAAAGACTTGTTGTGGGATGAATCCCCCATCCACTTATTAAATTAGGACCAATTGAACAAAATTTACCAATGATAGTGTTTGAAATTATAGCAGATTCAGCAATGTAAGTGTAATCACCAATTTCACTATTAACTATTTTATAAGTAGGATACAATTTTACGTGTTTACCTTTATAAGAATTTAAAAAAACAGATTTTAACTTGTTAATTTCATTCCATTCATTACTAACTATATTTAAAATCTTTAGTCTGAAGAGTGATTTTAACTTACTTATTATCATTTAATTACTTGTTAACCAATCTACTGGAATTATAACTTTTCCTAAATTAACACTGTTGTATTGGCTAAGTTCGCTACCACTATCCTCAACTTCAAAAGTAAGATCAGTGGCAATTTTATCAAGATATTTCGAATTGGGAACATGTAGTATAGGTTCAAGTTTATACTTCGATGTTAATAAGGTATTCGAATTTATTTTTGCAATAATAGTTACCTTTTTTTCTGACAGATTTTCTGGAATTCTGTAGTGAGATGCAAAAATTGGATTTTCATAAAAATCTTTAATGATGATACTTAAATTTGTATTAGGAATTGCTTCTTCAACTATGATCTCAAATTTTATGTTTATATCTTCATTAAGTAAGAATAAATTATTAACAGCTAAATTTTTACTATTAAAAAAAGTGATTTTTTCAAAATATGTTCCTTTTTTATGTTCTTTGTTGACATAGGTGCTTTCATTTTTATTAGTTGCAATGTAATCTTGAAGTACTTTTTCAATTTTGCCTGTGGACTTAACATTACCAAATTGTAAAAGTATTCCTTTGCTGCAAAGCTGTGCTATACTTCCCATATTATGACTAACAAACAATACAGTCCTACCTTCACCTTTACTTACCTCCCCCATTTTTCCCAAACACTTTTTTTGAAAGTCAGCATCGCCCACAGCCAATACTTCATCCACAATCAATATTTCGGATTCTAAGTGGGCTGCAACAGCAAAGGCCAAACGTACATACATGCCTGATGAGTAACGTTTAACCGGTGTATCTATATACCGTTCCACACCGGCAAAGTCCACGATTTGGTCAAACTTTCGGGCTATTTCCTTTTTGCGCATACCCAAAATAGCCCCGTTTAAAAATATGTTTTCGCGCCCGGTCAGTTCCGGGTGAAAGCCTGTGCCCACTTCTAATAGACTTGCTATACGCCCTTTTACCTTAATGCTTCCGGAAGTAGGGGAGGTAACCCGGCTTAATAACTTTAGCAATGTGCTTTTACCGGCACCATTACGGCCAATAATACCAACGGCATCGCCTTGTTGTATATCAAAGCTGATGTTGTTTAAACTTAACACTACATCGCTGCTACCTTTTACAGAACGGTCATTAGCTTCGCCTATGGTTAAAAATGGGTCTTCTTTGCCGCGTACCTTAGCGATCCAGCGTTCTAAATCGCGAGAAAGCGTCCCAGTGCCTATTGTACCTAACTGATAAGCTTTGGAAAGATTTTCAACCTTGATGGCTGTTGACATAATGGTATATTTTACTTTAAAAAATAGTCGATAAAAACAGTATCCCTTTGTAAAGGGTAGTTACAAGTTAAGGTATAAATGCAGGTTTTTAAAAAAACCTTCCGGTGTAAAATAAGTCTTCCAGATGTTTCTAATTTCTACCTGCAAGGCTTTAAATTCTTCGTTCGATAATTTGTTGTGAAATTCTAATATTATTTCCGGAATTCTATGGATCTCATCTTCTTCTACCCACACACAGTATTTTTTCCAGTCAATTAAAAAATCAAAAGGCAAAACACAATCGGTATTTACAAAAACCGGTATTCGGCCGCAGCATAAAGCTTCAAAAAAACGAATAGAATTATTGCCAAATCCCCTTACACAAAGCGTATAATCACTGTCGATAATGTTTTGTACATATGTTTTCCTGAAAGAGCTGTTCAACTCTTTAACACCGCCCGGATACAAACCGCCCAGTGGGCCGCCAAACCCAAATTTAGACCGTATAATAAAATTGTTTTTAATTTTCTTACTTTTTAATACAGCAAGCAACGCTTTTGCGCGGTAAGAATGGGCAGATTTGGAAGGGAAATATTTCATCAATCCTAAATAATTGATACCTAACCTAAATGCTTCTTTTACCTTATAAATTCCGAACTTTTGCGCCAGGGGAGGGGCGTAACCGCAAAAACCAATTGTAGGTATGCCCGGTTTAGCACTAACAGGCAATTGGTTGTTGTAATATTTAGCTATAAAATCTTCAAAGAAAAATGTAAATGCAAATTCATTACTTTTTCTTTTAGACTGGTATAAAGTATTACAAAAAATTATAGCATTTTTAATCTTAATATCAAAATAGTCTATATCAGAACCTAAAAATACAAATGTTTTTTTTTCGCAAGCTTCTGCCTTTTGCGAAAAAGATTGTATTGCTTTTTCAAAAGCTAAATCATTGTGTTTTTGCGAATGCCTAATTGGCAGCAAGCAAGCATCACAATCTTCTATAGATGTAAGTTCTATAAACTCTTTGCCGGCTTTTTCATAAGCATCAAACCGTCCAATGGTAATATTTAACTCAGGATCTGTTTCTTCGCTGTCTTGTCCGCAAAATGGAACTAATAAATCAACAACCGGCTGGTCTATTTTTAACAACGAAAGATCAGTATAAAGTTTAATTTTATTAAAATCCAATGATTTGAAGTATGATGAAACTTAAGGTGTTCCAATTAAACGCTTAAACCTAATTATTGTAAACAGAGGAGGGCAACCGAGCATTTTGTTTAAAAAACATGTATCTACAAGTATAAGCACAGATTTTATGGTTTGCAACAGCATCCATTGTTAGCAAATCAGAAGCGCCATAAGTTAAAGGGGTTTGCAAGGCCAGCAATTTTGATGCGCCCTGCCCCATTAAAGCATAAGCATGTGTGCCAATGTGCCCACCTTGTTTTTTTAACATAGAAGAATAATTGGCAGGATAACTTTTTTTCTTACGGATAACGGCTTTAGTCCTAATGCCAATCTTATAAAAAAAGTTTGTCAGGTAGTAATACCTAAACTTGCCAAAAAAACTAAAATCATTATTATAAATATGGCCCAAAAATAGAAATTCGCAATCTTCTGGTACCTGCTTCAAGGTTTCTGCCAGATATTGTAGATTTTTTTCTACCGGTACCGCGTCATCTTCTAAGATAAGGGTTTTTTGTAAATGAAAATCTTTAATATACTGGTACATTTTTTTGTGCGAAGAGGCAACAGCAATCTGGTTTTTCAAAAGTGGCCCAACCCTCAGGTTTAGATAATCTAAATTATTTTGCTTGTATATCTGATTAATATTAGGTGCAATTTCACCGTTGTTTTGTAACTCCTGTACATCTAATTTGCTGCCATCTACCCCCATAAATATTTCGAAATTTAAACCGTTGAAATTTTTACTGATTTCATCCAACCGGTACAGGTTTCTTTCAATGGTCAATAATAATATTTTATCAAAATAGCCATTTAAAATTTCGACAGCAGCTGTAGTAAGCATTAATTATTTTTTATAGCCTGGTAAAAGTTTATATAACTATACTAAACCGTATCAACAAAGCTTTTTTCTACCTTGTTAAAAATAATAGTACCAATTATCAAAAACACTATTGTTACAAAGGTTGAATAACCTAATGCAGGCCAACTAAAGCTACCCCTTCCTAAAAAACCATATCTAAAAGTTTCAATCAGTTCTGTCATAGGGTTTGCTGCAATTATCCACCGGTATTTTAGTGAAACATGTGATAATGGGTAAATAACTGTTGTTGAATATTGTAATAATTGTATGCCAAAAACAAGCAAAAATGCAAGGTCCCTATATTTGGTAGTCATGGCAGAGATAATCATACCGGCGCCTAAACCCATTGCGGCCATTAAAATAACCACTAACGGAAATAGAAAAATTGCCCAAGTTGGATGAAAGGCAGCTCCATTATAAGCATAATAGGCCATAACTAATACAAATAGTAAAAATTGCACTCCAAAGCGTACCAAGTTGCTCAATACAATACTCAAAGGCATAATTAGCCTTGGAAAGTAAACTTTTCCAAAAATATCGGCATTGTCTTTAAAAACAGTTGAAGTTTTAGTCAAACAATCTGAAAAGTAATTCCACGCGGTAATTCCAGCCATATAAAATAGTGGTTGAGGAAGCCCGTCTGTCGAAATACCTGCTAACCTTCCAAATACAAAGGTAAACATGATGGTAGTCAATAATGGTTGTACAAAGAACCATATTGGGCCTAAGATGGTTTGTTTGTAAAAGGAAACAAAGTCCCTTCTTACCAAAAGCCCTAATAAGTCGCGGTATTTCCAAACATCGTTTAAGTGCAGGTCAAATGCGCTGCTATGCGGTTTAATTTCCAGGTCCCAGGTTTGATCTTGTACTAATACATCTTTATTCATTATTATATGCTGTTGTTTAATAAAAATTTTGGAAAGGTTTGTTTATGTTGATCTAAAGCTTGTAAGCTCATTATTTATTGTTCTTTTTTATAACCCTGTAATCAGTAAATGTTTTTGTGCCAGTAAAAATTGTGTGGTTGTTGCAAATAAATTTCTGAATTGATATATAAATAAATTGTTAAAATTTGAATCTTTTAGAATTAAACTAAATATTAAAAAATAGGGCATAAAAGAAGCATTTTGTTTTTTGAACTATACAAGTAACCATATAAAATTTACAAGTAAGTTCAGGAGTGATAAAATACAGCTTCGCCCATTCAGTCCCATTTTGCTGATTTTTTTATTTGCAATTATACTTATATTGATAAAACAAATAAAATTTGATTTCTATTATTGCAATGCAGTATGCTTTATAGCAAGCGCACTTGTGTTTTACAGCCTGTTAAAGAGTGGCTTGTGTGATTGGGTTATACGAAAAAATATCAAGGTATGTTTAAATTCTGCCATAAAAAAAACTTATTGTGCTTCTTTTATGCCTGTAAATTCTATACAAATATTTTACCGATACAAAAAATTTCACTGATTTTTATGTGGTAAAAGAAGCATGGAAAATAGTTGAATAAGATTAAACCGACTCTCAAAACCTGTCCATAAAGTTTTTAAGGACAGATGTAGTAGTTTTTTTCTTTGTGTTCTGGGTATAATAACTATTGTCGTAGTGATAACCATTACCAAATTTTTTGTTCTGGATACCATTAAAAACGATGTTAAGCATGCTTAGCCTTTTATCTTTGGCCAAACGTTTGATAAAATCAAGCTCCTCTTTTGAAGTATAGCCTTGTCTTACAATATAAAGCGTAACATCGGTTAAATCAGCTATAATAAAAGCATCTGTTACCAAATGTACTGGAGGCGTATCCAGTAAAATATCGGCATATTCTGTCTTTAGCGTTTCTATCAACTCCTGCATCCTGTAGTTTTCCAAAAGCTCGGCCGGGTTATCAGGCAAAGTACCTGCGCCAATGATGAACAAGTTTGAACGCAGGGAAGAGGTTTGGATAATTTTGTTGATATCGTTAACCTTTCCAGACAAGTAATCGCTTATTCCCAAATGCCCTGGATCAAGATCAAATATCTTGGAAATTTTGGGCTTCCTCATGTCCAATTCTAAAATAATAGTTTTTTTTCCGGATGCGGCAATGGCAGCACCTAAATTACTCGAAATAAAACTTTTACCCTCTGCAGATGTACTGGAGGTTAATAAGGTAACACGCCCAATAGGCTTTTTCTGGTGTAGATAAGATAGTTTTGTCCGAAGTTCCCTAATCTGCTCTCCCAGCAGGTTTCCTGTACGGCTAATTGTTGATTGTAAAGAATTATCTTCCTCGTAATTAACCTCAGCAACTACAGGTATATTAGTGTTGTTTTCAATTTCCCTTTTATCTACAATTTGATTTTTGATGGCATTGCGGCCATATACAAAACCAGCAGGTAAAATTAAGCCTAATAAAAAAGCACAAGTTAATATAACGGGTGTTTTGGACGGTGAAAGGCCGGCATCGTGTGGTTGATCGACAATTTGTACATCAGAAATGGTGGATGCATAATTGAGTCCAATAGTTTCACGCTGTTGCGATAAATAAAGATACTGGTCTTCCTTAAGCGACTTTTGCCTCGTAATGTTAACAAATTCTTTTTCTTGTTCGGGCACTTCTTTAAACGAAGACTCGTAACGGGAATTATTGGCTTCCAGTTGTCTTTTAGTAGTGTTCAAAGAGCTTCGTACACCACGTATAGTTTCTTTTATAGCGTCTTTTAAGGATGCTATTTGTTTGTTAAGTGGTTCAAGGATTGGGTTGCTTTCCTGTGTAGTAGCCAGTAATTTGTTTTTTTGTTGTATTGCGGTAGATAATTGCCCTACTAAATTTCCTAAACTCGGATCTGTAATGCCTGTTATGGTTGGTGCATTGCCTTCGTTACGCGCAGCATTAACATAATTTTCTATTCCTGCCAACAGGTCTAATTGTATGTTCAGTTCGGCAAGTTTAGCATCATTGTTTGTAACATTCCCCAGATACGTACTACCCTTTGCAGAAATATCTGTAAATTGATTACTGCTTTTATAACCTGCAGCCTTTTTTTCTGCGTTGTTCAAATCCTGGGAAACAGAAGCAAGACGGTCATTTAGGAAGCTTAACGCATTTGCAGTTGCCTGTTTTTTGTTCTCTTTAGTAGCGTTTACATAGTTTGTAATTAAAGCGTTTAAAAACGCTTTTCCACGTTCAGGCACTTCATCGCTCACACTTAAATTTACCATGTTCGATTCGGGTGTCGGTGTCATCGCAAATATCCTACTTTGGAAACCTGAGGCAACTAAATCAGGGTTATAAACACTTATCCTGATTTTTTTACCGATATAATTATTAAGGTTGGCAGTAGGGTCTAACTTCCATTCGCCAAAATTATTCTTTAAAATATTATCAAATGAAGCGTTTAAAAATGTACCATTTGATTTGGATAAGGCAAACCTATTGCCTGCAAGTATGATAATGTCAAAAACCTGTTGGTTTGTAATTTTTCCATTGCCAATTAATTTGAAATGAATGGGTGTTGTTGCATAAATATCTTTTTGGTAATATTTGCCAACTTCTTCATAGTTGATGTACAAGTTAAGGTCTTTAACCGCTTTAACTACTAATGGCCTGCTTTTTAATATTTCAATCTCGTTGTCAACCCCTTTTGATACATTCGCTGTATTTAAGCTTTGCAAAGTTGGAGTTTCATTTGCTTTTCCAATATTAACCAGCAACCTTGCAGTGGCCAGATAAGAGGGTTTAGCAGACCGTGTAATATAATAAGCTATACCTGTAGTTAGTAATACGCCTATTAAAAAAAGCGGCCAATGGTATAAACACTGAGAAAAAAAGTATTTTAATTGTTTAAAATTGTCTTCCTGAACAGCAGGAGGCGATTCATAATACAATTGGTCGTTATTCATGTTTATTTTCTGATTAATAAGTAGGTAACAGTAATGGCTATTGAAACAATAGCAGAGATAATACCAAAAGTCCGATTGAAATTATCAACAGCTAAGTTAGATTTATACTTGCCGGGAGTTACATAAATAATATCGTTATTTCTTAAATAGTAGTAAGGTGAATTGAATATGTTTTTAGAAGTAAGGTCCATAGGGATGTATTGCCTTTTGCCGTTTTGTTCGCGAATAATTAAAACATTGTTCCTAACAGCGGTAGGGGTAAGGTCGCCGGACAAACTAATGGCATCTGTAAACGAAATACGTTCGTTTTGTACACGCAATATTCCCGGCCGTCCTACATCGCCTAAAACAGTAACCTTAAAGTTAATAATGTTAACTGTAATATACGGGTCTTTTAGGTATTTAGATAGTGTTTTTGTAAGCTCTTGTTTAAATTCAGGAACCGTAAGACCGGCAGCTTTTACATTTCCCAATGTTGGTAGTTGTATCTGTCCGCTTTTATCAACCAAATAGCCATTCGCTGTCCCTACCTGATCTGTGGCGCTGGTAGGGTTAGTATTAGGATTAGTGCTCACAACACCGTGGTTAAAAACTGCCGAAGCTTCTGCACTGGCACTGCTGATATTGATAGACAGAACATCCAGCGGCTGAATGGTAATCGGGTTAAATGCCTCTGCACTTTCAACAGTAACCACCGAGCGGTTTACATCTTTAAAATAAACTAAATCTTTATTGCTTGCACAGGAAGAAATAAAAAAAACGAACAAAATGCCAAAGGATAGATTTTTAATCATATAGCTGAAGTTAATCTGGGGTAAATATAGTAGTATAAGTTTTACAAATCAAAGGGAATATGCTATGCTTGCTTAGCTGCTGTTGATTTGTACGATAATTTAAAGGTTTTGTTGTACAAATTACTATGTTGATTTATAGTACACCTGTTAAGGTCATCTTCAAACCCGAACTCTAAATAATTAAAACTTTTAATATTTTTTGTACCCGTATTTGTTGTAATTAAACTTTTTTAGGATTTGAAAGTATAGAACTAGACTGGATTCCTTTATACATAAAGATGCAAAAATGATAGATAAAATAGCATTATCAGATGTTTAGAATGATAGTAATGCTTCTTTTAGCCAGGTAAATTAAATGTCCGTATTCTACCCACAACACATTACAGAACCTGCAAAAAGTATAGAAACTTGATGATTTTTGGGTGATAAAAGAAGCACCAGAAATAATTGAGCAAAAGTTAAGCATGGGATTAATTGCCTGTAAACTTTAACTTATACAAATCCATAGCATGGTTTTGATTGCCAGGACTTGATTGGCTTATTCTTAAATAAGCAGGCGCCGACTTATTAGCACCGGTATCAAATGTATTGCTTACCGTAACAGGGTTGTAAGCACCTAATTTAAATGTTAAAACACCGTTAGCATAAGCAAACGTAAAATCATTATAACTACTGCGCAGGGCAGCATTGTTGTTGTAAGATGTATTATTGTTATAAATATCATCGATGCCACCATCTACAACGGTAATATTAGAGTTGACGAGCAGATAGGTATGGTAACCAGCATTTGTATTTGCATAAGCTTGGAAGCGTGCAATAATCTTTCCTGCATTATCTAATACCTCTAAATAATTGTAATTATTGCCGCTTATTGTGGGTTCTGAATCTTGCATGGTCATCCCTCCGCTTAATTTCCAGGTGGTTAAGTTACTGTTGTTGTTGTTTAAAGTGCGCTTAACAACTTGTGTCCATTGACCACTAATGTAAAGATCGGTCGAGTCTTTCTGATAGTGAAATTGGCCTCCGTACATTGTTAGTCCTGCTGCTGGTTGGTCAACCGTCCACCCATTTCCACCTGTAAAATTGCTTTTGAAAGGAATTCCGCTCATTAAGCTATTTGGGTCTGACGCAATGGTAGTGATGGTCGCACTAACGGTAATGGGCATGCTTTGTTCGCTAATTGTGTTTAAACCATTTACATGCCAACTATGGATACCGGCGTGTACAGATTCATCACAATGGTAAATGTAATAATCGTTCCCTACTTTGGCCATTGCCGTTCCAAAAGCATTTCCTGCCATGCCTGCCGCACCGTTGTTGTTTTTCATCCCGGAAACGCCAAAATTCCCCACCTGCAAACCGTCATCGTAAAAGTGGTTCCAAACATTGATCTGCCCACCCTTCCAAAACTCGGCGTTAACGTTCCAAAAAATGTCTTTGTCATAAACCATCGCATGGGTCAGGCTGTGTTGCTGTGGCCAGCCGTTGCCAATGTCAAAATCGCCATTGTTAGGGTATGCACCGTAGTAGTTTGTAAACGTACTTTTAGATGCTTTCCAGGAATAAGCGTTTTTGCCAATCGGGACTGCGCCTAAGTGCCAGCCTAATATACGGTCAGGGTTTACGCCATACCTTGTTGAATCTATCGGCACAGAATTGTTGAACCAAATATATTTTGTGGAGGCGTTCGTTACCCCTGTTGTTGGCTCGTTAAAAAAAGCAGGCGTATAACTGCTTACATGCGATGGGCTTGTGGCCATAACCCCCCTGCTTCCCCATATAGGGTTACCGGAACCATCAAAACCATTAAAGGAGCTTTTATATGCCTCCATATGGTCATTGCCAATGTTTTCCGTGCTGATATAGGTCCCGTCCCTCGAAATGTCCCTGCCTGGGTTCCCGGGCGGGTAAATACCTGTTGCCCGTGCGCCTGTTGGCATTAGTTCGTAAATTTCGTAAGTGTTGTTTGTGTGCCTAACAATAGCGTAAGTATGGCCAACGCCATTATTTGTTAATGTTACAACTTGTGTAAAGCGGGTGTAATCGTCAAAATCAGGGATATTTGCTTTCCAATTTGCTTTCAGTTTCCAACTGCCGTTGGCCCCGTTGTCTAAAGTTTTAGAATAGTCCCGCTCGTATTCTACAAAGCCGGAAAATACCCTTGTAGGCATGTTCGGGTCAACACTTGCGCTCCGCGATTGTCCAACCCATGCCATTTGGTCTTTATATGTCCGGTCTGCATTAAAATGTAAATAGCGGTAGTTTTCCTTGTCGCCTACCCATAAACTGCCGTCTGGCTGGTATTTTACAAAGCCAATAGAATAAAATTTGTAATTGTCAACATAAGGGCTGGTGGCATAGCTAACGCCCGTACCTAAAGTATTTAAGGGCGGGCCTCCGTTAACGCTGTAAAACTTGACTTGCCGGGTGTCATTGTCTGCTATGGCAACAGTAGAATAATCAGGGGAAACATCCATGTAGCCCGGTGAATTTAGCCCGGTAAAAGAAGTACCCGACTCTGTTAAAACACCTGCCGCGGTAACAGCAAATTTATGCAATACGTTATTATAAACCATAAACAGGTTGCCGCTGTTGTCGCAGGCCAAAGAAGCAGCGTTGGCATAAGTTAAAGTTTGAAGTATGGCACCGCTTGTTTTGTTTAAAATTTGCAACTGGTTCAGCCCTGCCCTTGCAATAAAAAGCAGGTTGCCAGATTTTTGCACACAAATGGAACTGATAAAGGCACCATAGTTGGCTTTAATTACCGATATGGCATTGTTATAGGTTGCCCCGCCAGAGGCATCAGCGAAACTTTCGGCAACGCCAGCAGAAAATGGCACCATTGCGGCATAAGGGCTTGCATTATCTGCGGGGTAAGCGCCATAGACCCATGAATCCTTGTTGAAATAGTTTCCGCCGGCCCAGTAAACGATATTGCCATCTGTGCAAACATGAAGGGAGGTTTGTGTTGTTGCTTCGGCGCGCTCGTTCGCCAGTTTCCCAATATTGCCTGTCAAAAACATTTTTTGCGCCGGTGCATGTTCGCTGTAGCCCAAAGCCATAAAGCCTTTGGCCCCAACAAAACACATGTCCTCCATCTCGTTGCCTTTCAGGATATAATCACCGGTAAAATCAGTACTGCTGTTACCAATCACCCCTTCCCAAGTGTATTGCACATTATTAGTTAATACTTTAACCTGATAGTTTCCGGGAGGTGCTATTGTGCCATCATCCATTACGCCGCTCCAAATAGCTTTGTAACTACCAACTGCATATCGAACACCGTTCCATAAAGTACGTATCAGGTTTCCTGAAGCATTGTAAACACCGGCAGAAGTATTAGCACTAATGTTTAGGGTGAAATTAAAGGTGTTGTTTTGGATAACTGTTGTTGGTAGCGTATTAGCAGCCATTACAGCGTTGTCATTAATGATGATGGTAGATTTTTTTTCAATGGTTGAGCAGGGGTCAACTAAGGTAACTTGAAAATCTTGAGCTTGTAACTTAAGGACTGTAAGGAATGATAATAATATACAAAAAAGCGTCTTCATTTATAGTTTATAAAAACCTGAGCAAGTTAATTTTTTAGCAATATATTGTGATCATTAATTAAAAGGCAAAAGTGCTTTCAACAATTGTATAATTATCTAAAATTTAAATTTTAGATAATTATGATTTAAATCCACCTTTTACATATATTTTTATTTATAAAAATTCTATCAGATTAATATTTCCTTTTTATAATTATTCCTTGTAACGTAAATTTGGAGTAAAAAGTTATATAAGTAATTTAATAAACGTAATATTTGTTGTTCTTATTAAAGGGTAATACCATTTGTCCAATACAAAGATTCAATTCAAACATTTTGTCCAAGCCTTCTTCCTGCTTAAAAAATAACTTTAATTACAAGCTGAAAATAATACGCCCTGTTGGTTCTTTTTGTATCCAGCATTTATATGGAATTTGATTTGCTACAATCCAACCAATAATTTTTGTGTGGTAAAAGAAGTATCAGCAAATCGGATAAAAATCTTTTCCCCTAAAATTTCGTACTTGCCTGTACATGCAAAATCCAATGTTTTTGTACGCAAACAAAAATAAATTCAAGCTGTGTTTATTTATATTAATTAACCATTTAAAACCAATACCTTATGAAAATTAAATTATTTATTACAGCTTTGGCCCTGTTGCTTTTTTTTGCAGGTGTAAAAGCAATTGACGCAGGCCCGACAAAAAAAACTGCCCGTAAAATAGCAGCAACAGACAACAGCACTTTGATTGCCGAAGTAACCCGCAACCTGGAGTATGATTTTGCCAAGGCTACTGTCCGTACCGCTTACTATGCCAACCTCAACAAGCTGGCCAAATTGGTGATTGATGACGACTACGTAGTATCGCTGCGCGGCCATGCCGATTCTATAGGCCAGTTTAAACCAAATTGGGTGCTGTCAGAAAAAAGGGCGGTGGAAGTTAAAGATTACTTAGTTGCAAAAGGTGTAAAAAAAGACCATATCGTAACCGTCCCTTTTGGCAGCACCATTCCGATTGCTTCTAACAAAACACCCGAAGGACGCCAAAAAAACCGCCGCGTAGAGATCAAACTTAAAGAGATAGCCAAATAAGTAGGTTATTTTTTTAAAATAACATTATCCAAATGCTTCTTTTACCCGTATAAATTTGTACCTATCAAGATAAAAAAGTACAGCAATATATAAAATACGCAGATTTTAGGTAGGTAAAAGAAGCATTTTCACAAACATTACCTTGACTAAATTTTACAAAGTTCATATTTAAAACGCCTTTTTGGTATTATCAAACTATATTTGTGTCCAGTTCTTTAAAAAATCATCCAAACTTATGAAGTTAAATTTTAGGATCCTCTTTTTGTTCTTTTGTTGCCAAGTGCTGCTTTCGTCCTGTGCAAATACCAGAAAGTCAACTTACTTTGTCAACCAATCTGATACCACACTCGCTTCAAAAAATGAGGCTCCTTTAACTTATATCCAGCCAAATGATTTGTTGAGTATTGCTGTGAGCAGCTTAAACCCTGCGGCCACGGCTGTTTTCAACACACCAAATAATTCCTACGTCAGCTCTTCATCTGCAACGGGCATAAACCTGCAATCGCCTGGTTACTTGGTCAATACCGATGGCAATATCCAGTTCCCGATTATTGGCAACCTTAAAGTTTCCGGGTTAACCACCAACCAATTGCGCGAGCAGCTTACCAGAAGTTTAATTGACCGCAAATTGCTGGTTGACCCGGTAGTAGTGGTGCGCCAGTTAAATTTTAAAGTAAGTGTTTTGGGCGAAGTTGCCCGTCCAACCGTTATCAATGTGCCCAGCGAAAAAATCTCTTTGTTGGAGGCTTTAGGTTTGGCCGGCGATATTACCGTTTTTGGCCGCAAAGACAATGTTTTGGTGATCCGGGAAGAAAGCGGCAAAAAAATCATCCGCCACTTAAACCTAAACTCCAACCAGCTTTTTAATTCTCCATATTACTATTTAAAATCCAATGATATTGTTTATGTGGAAGCAAATAAGGCAAAAGCAGCCAGCGGCGGACAAACGGTACAAGTTTTGCCTATCGTTTTGAGCGGGTTATCGTTTATCGCAATTATAGTTTCCAGCATTTTAAGAAAATAATAATTAAAAAATATCATGAACAAAAAAATTTCTGAAGATAAGGACTCCAATTTTAGCAGCAGCTTTATATTTAGATATTTGCCGTACTGGCCACTATTTTTATTGCTCACCCTGATCGCTCTAGGCGGAGCGTGGTTTTACCTAAAATTTGCAACGCCCCAATACGAAGTTAATGCCCGTATCTTAATCAAGGACGAAAAAAAAGGTTCTGAAGATGCAAAAGCCTTAGAATCATTGGATTTGATCTCGCCAAAAAAAACCATTGACAACGAAATGGAGGTAATCCAATCAAAAACACTTTTGACCAATGTGGTAAAAAACCTTGATTTATATGCGCCAGTTTCCGAAGAGCAACGCTTTAAAAGTATTTCGGCCTATAGCAGCAGCCCGGTTACGATTGTTGCCGACAGCAATAATATGCGCGAAGTAGCCAAAGTATATTTTACGGCCGATAAAAACAGTGTTAAATTTGGCGGCAAAAGTTATCTTTTGAATGAATGGGTGGATACGCCGTACGACCGGTTAAAATTCAAAAAAAACATTTACCGCACACCAGAGGAAACCGACAAGAAGTTGTATTTTTCGCTGATTGCGCCTAAAAAAGTAGCTTCATCTTTGGCTTCGAGGTTAAAAGTAACTGCGGCCAACAAAATGTCGAGTATTGTTGACCTGAATTTTACTGATGAAAGCCCGGCACGCGGAGAAGATATTGTTAACGAACTGATTAAAGTTTATAACAAATCCATTATTGACGAAAAGAACGTGCTGGCATCCAATACTTTGGAATTTATTAACGAACGGTTGGCACGTGTAGAAGACGATTTGGTTACGATCGAACACAAACTGCAGGCCTATAAAGCCAACAAAGGCGCTGTGGATGTAGATACACAGGGGAAATTATTCCTCGAAAACGTAAGCAGCAACGATCAAAAGGTTGGTGATATCAACCAAAAACTGTCGGTTTTGAACCAGGTAGAAAATTCTGTACGCTCAGGAAGTTTATCGGGCGGTATCATTCCTTCGATGGCCGGCGTAGATGACCCTTCTTTAACCCAAATGGTCAAAAATATTTACGACCTGCAGATCCAGGCTGAAAGTATGCGGAAAACTACCGGCGAAAATAACCCTACATATGTAGCTGTTGTAGATCAAGTTAATAAAATCAGGCCGCAAATTATGGCAAACATCCAAAACCAAAAGCGCAGTTTGGAGGCCAGCCGTGGCAACATTTCTTCTACAAACAACTCTTACTCTTCCGTTTTGCAAGCTTTGCCTGAAACACAAAGGCAACTGGTGGACATTAACCGCGAGCAAAGTTTAAAAAGCCACCTTTACGAGTTTTTGCAGCAAAAGAAAGAAGAAACCCAACTGTCTTATGTTTCTAATTTGTTTGGCAGCAAAGTAGTTGACCGTGCCGAAGCGTCCGAATATCCGGTTAGCCCGAAAAAGAAATTTGCTTATTTAAGTGCCGTCTTGCTTGCTTTGGTTACCGGTTTTGGAATTGTAGTTGGAAAAGAAACGTTGCGCAGCAAAGTGATGTTCCAAAAAGAAATTGAAAGCCTGACGAAACTGCCGGTTATCGGCGAGATCACGGCAGAAAAATCAAAAAACGCTATTGTGATTGGCAACAACCAAAAAACGTTGATTGCAGAGCAATTTAGAAAATTAAGGACGACGCTGAATTATCTTGGTATCGGCAACAAGCAAAAAAGGATTTTGATCACTTCAGCCATCTCCGGAGAAGGGAAAAGTTTTGTGGCTACCAACCTGGCCATCAGCCTCGCGTTGACCGGCAAAAAAGTGGTTTTGGTTGATTTCGATTTGAACAACCCATCGCTTGCCACAAAATTAAACATCCATACTGATCAGGCCGGTGTAACCGAGTATTTACAGGGAAAAGCTTCCCCGGATACCATTGTTGCGCAAACTTCGATTGACGAAAACCTGTCTTTTATTTCTGCCGGAAAGTTGCCAAAAAATCCTTCAGAATTGATTATGAATGGCAAAGCAGAAGATTTGTTAAATTATCTCGACGGTATCTTTGATTACATCGTGATTGATATTGCCCCGGTTGGCCCCGTTTCTGATGCGTATATTGTTTCTCCATTTTGCGATGCCACACTTTACATCGTTAGGCATGGCTACACGCCAAAAGTTTTTATCGAAAGGATTGATGAAAACAACCGCTTAAATAAGCTGACGAACGCCGCCATTGTTTTTAACGGTGTATCTACCAGAGGTTTAGGCAGCGGTTACGGCTATGGCTACGGTTATGGTTACGGCTATGGTTATACTTACGACGATAAAAAAGCCAAGTCGCTTCCGGCGTTGAGAAAGTAACTGTCAGATTGAGAGCCAACAATGCACATATCCATCTTCAACTAAAATTAACCGCATGCTTCTTTTACCTGCAAAAAATTGGTCATACCAAAAAACAACCGATAAAAGAAGCATTGGTAATTCTTTCATCATATCAGCCTTTTGTCCATCAATGCCTGCCCATTTGATTGCTTATCAATCTACTGCTTGCTGGATTGAGTGGGTTTTTAAAATTGTGTTAAACCTCGTTCATGAATAATAAAGTATTAAAGTGGAATTTCGTTTTTCAATATGGTTACGTCCTCACTAATATATTTAATTCCATCATTTTACTGCCGCTTTATGTAAAGCATATTGATTCGGCAACATTAGGCATCTGGCTGGCCACGGGCAATATTTTAAATTGGATTACACTGACCGATCCGGGCGTTGGCGATGTCCTTCAACAAAAAATTGCCGAACTGAAAGGGAAAAACCTGCTGAAAGAAGTTGGCCAAACCATCGGTGCCGGTTTTTTTGCATCCTCCATCATCCTGGTTATTTCT
>CAXTKQ010000005.1:62413-66438 GCA_964244955.1 uncultured Sphingobacteriaceae bacterium
AGTTGGCTTTGTGTTTTATTTTCTTCTTGGCACGATCATCAACAAAGACGTTTCCATCTACCCGCATTTGCAAACCGCTTTGATGCTTTCGATTATCGCCATCGGCATGTCGCTGGTTTCGTTCAGCATGTCGGGCATCAACCAGGGCTTGCAAAATTCTGCCGATGTTGCTATTGCTACAATCCTGGCAAATATCCTTTTTCTCATCACCAATGTTATTTTACTGTACAAAGGTTTTGGTGTGATTTCCATTGCATTTTCTAACCTTGCCCGTGCTGTTTTTATCAACATTTACAACCTTGCCTCGATGTTCAAAGCGTTGAAAAAGGAGAACCTGAAAGCGGAGTTTGACCTTCCGTATTTTAAAAAATTTATCAAAATATTTTCTTTTACCTCTGTTTCCAGGATCATTATCGGGCTTTCGGGAAGTGTAGACATGATTATGCTGGCCCGTTTTATCCCGCCAAGTATGATCACCGTTTTTGAGATCAACAAACGCCCCATCAACATGACCTCAGGTTTAATCGGCCGCCATTCTGTCGCCTTGATGCCTTTAATTTCTCATGGAAAAGGAAAAGGCGACGATGAAAAGATGGTCGGCTTTATTGGCAGCCAGTTCAGGATTTATTCGTATGGTGTCCTTTTTACATCTTTTATGTTTTGGCTCACATACCGAAACCTCATCTCGCTCTGGACCGGAAGTTCAAAATATGCAGGTGATACCATTTTACATTTATTGATTGCCAACTTCTTTTTCGGGCTGATCGGCTACTTCATGTCCAACATGTGTTATGCCCTGGGCGATATCAAGATGAACAGTTTGGTCAACATGGTAAAAGGTATTTTTTTAGGCGTTTCCATGTATTTCGTTGCCCAAAAGTTTGGCATTATTGGTACGCTTTGTGTCTTCATTTTTATCGGCGCATCCACCGATGTTACCTATTTTTCTTACCGCTTGCACAAATTGGGGTATTTGAAATTTTCGTTGATCAAAAATATTTTTGGCGTTTGGCTGGCCATAGTTCCAGTCAGTTTATTGGCCGGCTACGGTTGCAAGTTGTTGGTTGGGCATCTCTTTGCCGAAAACATTTACCTGTTCAAATTATTGGTTAGCGGTTCTTTGTTCACCATTATTTTTATGGTCGCGGTTTTTATTTTTGATGCCGAGATCCGTAATACCATTAAAAATTTGAAGGAAAAGTTTTTGATCGGCCCGTTTTATAAATTAAAGTTGAGAAGGGCTTAATTGAAATTATAATTGTATTTTTTAATTTATAGCCGTGTTAATATTTTTTGAATGATGCCAAAACTGGTTGTAATGCTTCGGGTAAAAGACGGAATATTCTTCGTGCACGAGTGGCTGGAAAACGTCGGGAAATTGGTGGATGAGATTGTCGTGGTGGATAATGGCTCGACCGATGGTACTTTTGAAGTTTTAAAAGCGCACCCAAAAGTGGCGGATATTGTACAAACAGAAGGCTTTAACGAAGGGCGCGACAAAAACTTAGTGTATGCCATGGCCCGGAAAAGAAACCCGGACTGGTGTTTATGGATTGATGTAGACGAGGTTTTTGAACCCGAACTTACACGGGCAGATTTTGAACGTTTGATGCGCAGTAAAATCGTGAATAAATACGGCTTCCGCAGGTTTCATTTTGTAGACCGTGAACATTTTGCCGGTTCCCGTTACCGGTTGCATTACTCGGCCGGGCATGATCGTTTGCTATGGCGCGAATCGCCGCAAGGTTATTTTGAAGATGTTATCATTGATTCGCCCAATGTAAAAGGCATTTCCGGTTTGCGTGTAAACACCAATTTCAGGCTCAAGCATTTAGGTTATATTAACAAAGAAATCGTAGATAAAAAGGCTGATATATACCGTGCCATCATTCCTGAAAAGGAAGAAACATTTCAGGAAATGTACCTGCACAACGAGCGAAAGATAAAATGGGAGGATAAAAGAAGCAGTTTAAAAGTGAAGAAACTAAACTGGCTTTTAACATATTTAAGGCTGACAACCATATTCCCACGAATTGTAAATAAAATAAAAGGGCTTATCAAAAGCAAGTTGAAGCCAAACCCGCAAAAACAAGTACAGTAACCATGAATACCGTTATCAAAATATTCAATTACCGCTTTACTGTAAAAGAGTTTTTGCTGCTGTTTTTTGGGTATTTGTTTATGGAGCAGATTTTTTCGTGGTTGTTTGCGCCAACTTCTGCCATCATCCAGCCTTACCAAAAAATATTTGGCTTTGTAATTTATGGTTACATGCTGATCAACATTAACGAGCTGAAATTTAACGAAAGGATTTTCCTCGGCATTTTCACGCTCATCATGCTTCGGCTGGTGTTAGAATCGCTGTATGTTTACAATACTTTTTTCCAGCAGTTAACCATGTATTACGTGCTGTTCCCGGCCATCTATTCCATCTTTATCAAAAATTTGTGCCGAAAGTATGATTTCGACCTGCTTGAATTTATGGCCAAATTTTACCTCTACACCTACATCGTTTTCATGGCGATTTACGGCCGCGGGTTTTCTTTCAGCCTGGAAGGTTTGGATTTGGAAGATCTCGGCGTTTTCTCAGGCGACGGCCGCATCATCCACGCTACTTCCGTTTTTATGATGATCTTGCCGTTCATTTGGTATCTTAATAAATTTGTTAAAACCAAAAAAGGGATTGATTTTATTCCGTTTGCGTTCTGCTTCGTTGTCATCCTGATCCACCAACACCGTTCGGTTTGGAGCAGTGCTATTTTTGCCGCCTTTATTTATCTCGGCATCAGTATGCGGGTAAACAAGGAAAATATCCCTAAAATTTGGAGTTTAATGGTTGGCGGGTTGATCCTGTTGTTCTTCACCTACTTTTTCATTTCCTCCATGTTCCCAGAACTTACTGCTTTTTTAGGAGAAAGGTTCAGCGAGATTTTCGACCCAAACCAGCAGGAAAGCACCGGCCGTTTCCGGATAGAACAACGTGAAGTTTACGGTAGACTTTTTTTGCAACGCCCAATTTTTGGATGGACGTTTGAAGGTTTCGAGATGAGCAACCCTTTAGTAGATTGGTGGCCCGAAAAAACCGGACAGCATTTTCACGAAGGGTTTATGGAAGTGCTTTTTTACCACGGCATCGTTGGTTTACTGTTTAAATATTCTTTTTTGTTTTATTTGGCCTTTCGCGCTTTTAGCAAAAATTTAAGCGAATCCACCATCATTTTAATGGCGTTTTGCCTTTCCGGTTTGCTGTTTTCGTTAAGTTATGTGCCGCAAACCGTTTTTTGGGGGCATATTGGCCTGTGCTTGTATTATCTTGAAAAAGACGACCTGCACGAGGAAGAAGAAATTGATGAAGTGGAATATGACGACGTTGAAGAGCAGCAAACGCAATTGCACGAACCGTTTTTTAAAGGCCGCAAAGCAATCCACCAATTTTATACCGATAAAAACAGCATCAGCTAAACTATGAATTATATATGTACCTGGCTTTGTGCAGATAAAAAAGGAGAGGAAGGTAATTTCCCGCAAACAGGTTTGCCGTCTTCTTCCCAAAAACACCAAAATATTTATTGGCGCTGCGTTTTGGTGTTCTTTGCAAGCAGTAAGCGCTTCAACAAAAAGGAGAAGCATATTTTATTTACCAATGTTGAAGCGTTGCCAAAGATTGACGGGCGCGAAATAAGTTCGGTTTTAAAGGATTTAGAGGTCGAAGTCATCCACACCGGTTTCAAATACAAAACGCCCAAAAACTATTTTGGCTCGTTCCAAAACCAGTTTTACGAGTTTTCGATTTTAGAATACATTTCGCAAAACGCCCAGAATTTGAACGATCAATATTTGATTTCTGATTCGGATTGTATTTTTATCAAACCAGCCGAAAAGCTTTTTGCTGCTGCCGAGCCACAAGGTTTTATCTCTTTTGAAGATCCGGTAAAGCCCGAATATGTGATCAACGGTTTAAGCCGGAACGATTTGAAAACGGTTTACCAGGAATTGTTGGGGACAGCGGTCAGCGAAATTCCATC
>CAXTKQ010000006.1:0-12598 GCA_964244955.1 uncultured Sphingobacteriaceae bacterium
GTGCTGGATTATGTGGTGATGATTGCCTGCACCGAACTGCTGCACATTCATTATACTATTTCCATCATCATCAGCGGCATTGTCGGCGCGGTTTTAAACTTTTCTTTAAACCGGTATTGGTCGTTCAAAGATCACGGATCAGAAAAATCACCTGTTGGTTCCCAGTTAATCAAGTTCGTTTTTATGGTTGCCGGAAGCGTTTTGCTGAAAGCTGCCGGAACTTATGTTTTAACCACTTGGCTAAAATTGGATTACCGCATCAGCCGGATTGTGGTTGACATTATTGTGTCGCTTGGTTTTAATTTCGTGCTGCAAAACTTCTGGGTTTTTAAAAAGCAGGCCGGCTAAATTTTAGGTGCTAAAAGAAGCATCGGGCTGGGCGCAAGGCGTTTCTTGCATACTGTTTTTACCACTATAAAAATAGCGCCATTGCAAATGCGAGCACAAACCTTCCAGCTCCGGGAAAATGGTAAAAGCATTTACGCCAAGCGTGTTTAAATCGGTGCGGATGTCCTGGAATTTTTCTGACGGGATTTTAATTTTCAAAAGTTTGTTTTTAAAGCTGTCTGCTTTGTTCAGCGGTATTTTTTCTTCGATTTCCTGATTTGGCTGGATCGAAAAAACAGCAGATTGGTTGTTGATCCTTTGCTTGATGATCCTCGGCCGGATGATCTTGGTTTCTTTAACCTCAAACGGATGGACGGCTTCAATATTAATATCGTAGTCTTTTGGTTCGGCCATCAAAATCCAAACAACCGCATAAGGTGCTTCCTGAGATTGCAGGTCGTTTTCCCAAATGGCAAACCACAAAGCAGTCAAAGCATTGTTAGACCAATCCAAAAGCCGCGTAGGCAGGCCAAAATGTTGGCCAATGGTCAGGTAATCCCAATCGTCCATCGGTCTTTGGTTATCAATCAATAAAGGGTTTGTTCTTTTAAACTCCTGTAAAAGTAAAAACTCAGTGTTAAACAATTCCCCTTTCGGTTGCAAACGGGCAATTTTGGGGATCAGGATAAAATCATCTTTCTGTCCGCGGAACAAAAAATCTTCGTCGTTTCCCTGCTCAATGTTCTTCTCTTTGTTTTTGTGGATGATTTGCAAATATTCTTCCACCGATCCTATCTTTTCTTCCAAATCCATAAACAGTTCCTTATACTATTTAGGTACAATGCAATCTTTTAAGGAAATGTTTATAAAAGTTATGGAATTAGTCTCGTCATTGGATTTCTAAAATTGTTTTGCCAAATGCAGTCAGCTTTCAATTGTTTTAAAATAGGCGATAAAAACAGTATAAATTTTATACCTGTAAAAACAGCATCTGCAAAAAACAAAGCGGCCAGGCTTTACAAAAAGCCTGGCCGCCGATCAAAAAAAACTAATGCTTTTTTTACATATTAAAAGTTAGTTTTCCTAAGATAAACCTTCCGTTAAAACCAAATTGCGAAACATTAGTGTTATACCTAAACCTTCCGTTTGAAGTATTATCGCGGCCGGCCGTATAGTTACTGGCAGAAACACCGCTTAGGTTGTTCTGGTTGTTTCTTGGGTCAATATAGTCCAAGTCAGGATAAACATCAAACAGATTGCTGGCACTAACGGTAAAATTAAGCTGTTTGGTAATTTTATAACCGATAGAAAGGTCGGTAACCCATTTGCCCGAAAACGTCCGGTCTAATTCTAAAGGTAAATCATTGGAAGGAATAGTCGGGTCAACAGGATTGAGGTAAGTTACTTTTCCGAAGTAAACTGTTCTTAATGCCACATTCAGTTTTTTAATGGTATAATCGCCGCTTAAGTTAATCTTAGTGGCAGGAACAAAACTTTCAAAACGGGATTTTTCTGTCCGGTTAAACAATTTCGACAATAAGCTTACATCACCATTAATTTTATCAGAACCGTTAATGCTGGTAACCCTTGTACGGTTTACGTTGGCAGCGGCCGAAAGTACTAAACTGCTTCCGCTGCTGTTTATCGGGATACGATCAGAAACAACTACATCTAAGCCACG
Organism: uncultured Sphingobacteriaceae bacterium; assembly: GCA_964244955.1. Taxonomy (GTDB): domain Bacteria; phylum Bacteroidota; class Bacteroidia; order Sphingobacteriales; family Sphingobacteriaceae; genus Mucilaginibacter_A. Next base: position 2,009 of record CAXTKQ010000006.1, read on the forward strand.
TGTTGTGGTAGAAATAGCGTTGGTAAAAAACTGAACGCTGTTTATTTGTGCGTTCGGGTCAACAGTACTTAAGATAGTGTTTACTGTTCCGCTGGCAATCAGGTTTCCGCTTGCATCGCGTTCGCGTGTGTACTGGCTCGAAAAAACAATCCGGTCTTTAATATCAATCTGGTAAGCATCAATGGTATAAGTTAAACTGTTGGCAATTTTACCGGTTAGCCCCAAATTGTAATCTTTAGACTTTTCGGCTTTTAAAGAACCAACACCAAACTGCCGGACAACATTATCATCGTTGTTAACTGTTAAAACTTGTACCGGGTTGCCGTTTACAAACTGTGTGCTTACGTTGTTAAAGTAACGCTGATGTAGCGAAGGCGCACGAAAGCCAGTTGCAAAACCGCCGCGAATATTTAGTTCATCTGCCACTTTGACCCGGCCCGATAATTTGTAGGAAAAGTTGGAGCCAAAATCGCTGTAGTTTTCGTAACGGCCGGCTGCTTCCAATAATACGCGAGGGCCGAAATCTGCTTCATAATCGGCATACAAACTTTTGTTGTTCCTGGATTTATCTACTGCGTTGGAAGGCTGAAAACCCGGAAAAACCTGCGCGCCTGCTGCCGTAAAAGAAGAACCGACTTTACGCCCCGCAATGCCTTGCGACGGGATACCGAAGGAATAAGAACCTTCTTCGCCAGCATGAATTTGGTAATTGTCTATACGGTATTCTGCACCGTAAGCGGTATTTAAACCGGTTAAAATCCCGTCGAAATTGAATTTTCGGGAAACATCAAAGTTGATTGTGTTTTGGTTGAACACCAATTTTCCTGCTTTAAAAGAAGTAGGGCTGGTGCCGATCGGGAACGATGCATTATCCGTATTGGTAATATCAAAGCTAATATTGTTTTGTCCGTAAGTATTGCTCAGGTCATAGTTCCAGTTGCCAATTTTACCTTTAACACCGCCAATAAAAGACAAGTCATTGATGGAAGTATTGATAAAAGGCAAAAAACCGTTGGGATAAATGGTTGCATCAACTTGCGTGGCCTGGCTGGGCAAACGGTAAAAACCTGCTGACTTACCGTCTTTATGGTTGTAGTTTGCATCGGCATAAACATCGGCCCATTTGGCTACTGTGTATTGGCCATTTGCAAAAAAGCCGCCAGTTTTCATTTGCGAGTTGCCTACAATCATATTGATACGGCTTAAACCGTTTGCTTGTGCTTTGGCATCGTCTGCTGCTTTTAGTCCGGCATAACGGGTTTCAAAACCAGCTTCCGTTTCGGCAGCGCCTTTTGATGGCAGCGGCGAGTAAAGCAAAGGGCGCGTATCGGCACCGCTGCGGTTGGTTGCGCCTCTGTCAATATATTGCGCACCGATATTTACAAAACCTTTTCCGTTTAAGTTCCAGCCTTTGCTGGCTTCCAACTGGTAGGTTTTTCCATCAAAAAAACTACGGCCCAAAGTATGGGAAGCTGATTGCCCGTAACTAAACGCAACATTTAGAGGCGTAATTTTTTTCAGCACGATGTTGATCACACCGGCAATTGCATCCGAGCCGTATTGGGCGGCAGCCCCTTCGCGCAAAACCTCAATATGGTCAATCGCAGCAACGGGAATGGCGTTTAGATCTGTACCTACACTTCCGCGGCCAAATGTTTCATTGATGTTGACCAATGCCGAAGTATGCCGCCGTTTGCCATTCACCAAAACCAAAACCTGGTCTGGCCCTAAACCACGCAGCGAAGCCGGGTCGATATGGTCCGTTCCATCCGAAAGGGTTTGCCGGTTGGAAGTGAAAGAAGGCGCAACGTAATTCAGGATCTGGGAAACGTCCGTTTGTGGAAAACTTCTGAGTTCTTTTGTAGAGATCACATCAACCGGGGCCGTAGTTTCGATGTTGGTGCGCGGGATTGCCGAACGTGAACCGGTAACCACCACTTCGTTCAAAGCCGAACCAGCCAGCTTCAAACTAAAATTTTGTGTGGTAAAAGAAGCATCAACCGTAACCGAAGTGGTTATAGTTTGATAACCGATAAAAGAAATTTTAAGCTGATAGGTGCCTTTGGCCAATTGAAAAGAGTACTCGCCGTTTTCATTGGTTGCCGTGCCGGTTTGTGTGCCAACGATTAAAACGCTAACGCCTGGCAAGGTAGAGCCATTCGAGGCATCGGTAATTTTGCCGCGGATGCCCTGGGCAAACAGCGCCGAAGTAAACAGGCATAAAATTGATGTAATTAGTAGTTTGTTGTAAAATTTGTACATATCATTTTCATTTTAAATTAAAAGGAGAAATGATATGTAATGTTTTAGTTACTGTGCTTCTTTTAGTTTAAAAAGACAAATTATCCTGTAAGTTTTTTAAGTAAAAAGATAAAATATCGAAAAAAGGGTAAAAATCCCTTATTTAGAAGATTCAAAAATCAGTTTCTGGTCTTCCGGTGTGATAGTTTGGTCGCCTTCAAAAGAAAAAGTATTGTTTTCAGGATCAACTGTTAAAATTCCAACAGGTAATTTTACGCGTTCTTGTTTGATGGATTGCAGATCGTAATCTGTTTCCCCGTCGGGTTCTACGTTTTGCCAGCGGTTATCGTCAATTTCGTAAATAAAATACCGATGCTGATGATCTTGTACAAACTGACCGTGTTGTTGTTCAATCGGTTTCAATTCAACCAAACGGTCGTGCGAAATGGCTATGGGCGAAGTTTTCATTTCCTAATAATGATTTTTTGGCCAATACTGTTTTTATGGGTATAAAAGAAGCATTAATGATTAGAAATTTTTTGGTTAATTTAAGTAACAACCATATAATTGAATAAGATGAAGAAAATACCATTAAAATGTTCTTTACTATTTTTGTTGTTAAGTGCCGCTCTCCAAGCCTTTTCGCAGCAGAACCAAACGTTGATGAACCAACTTGCCAGGCAGTTAAACGCTTATACCGATAGTTTGCCCAGGGCTTCTGTTTATTTGAGGACAAGCAAAGATATTTACGAGTCTGGGGAAGACCTCTGGTTTAAGGCGTATCTGCTGGACACGCAGTACCACAACCTTTTCGGGCTGGACGAAACACTCTATGTCCGGCTTGTAAAAAGTGATCGGGACAGTGTTTTATGGGAAGAAAAATATCCTGTAAAGAACGGTATAACGAGCGGGCATGTCTTTCTTGACAATTCTTTGCCGGAAGGGGACTATTCTTTAACCGCCTACTCCGCCCATTCATTTTATGGTAATACGCCTTATTTTCAGGCAATAAAAATGGTTAAGGTTGTCAGGGAAACGAGATCATTGTTAAAGGAAAAGCCTCACGTTATAACAAGCGATGCCAGTACCCGACAGAATATACAATTTAGCCTTCTTCCCGAAGGTGGGCAACTTGTTTCGGGCATTGCAAACACGGTTGCCTTTAAAGCAGTGGATCAAAGTGGCGGGCCGGTAGAGGTTTCAGGAGAATTGCTCCGGGGAAATTTGCAGGTAACAACTTTTAAAAGCACACATGCTGGCATGGGCAGTTTTTCTTTCAAGCCTGTGGCTGGTGCAAGTTATCAGGTTCGGCTGACCAGCCCTAAAACCGACAGGCTGTACCCTTTTCCTGCAATCCAGGACAAGGGCGTGGTGCTTCATTTATTAAAAAATAAAAAAGACACGCTTTTGTTTAGCATCGTGCAAAGCCTCGGTTTAGAAAAGCAGCCAGTTTTTTTAAGGGTTCAGGTACGTGGCAGGGTCCAGGCAATGGCCGCGGGAGTGCTCGACGACAGCCTTAAGGTAAAGATACCAACAATTGATGCCATGCAAGGTATTGCCGAAGCAACCGTTTTTGACCAGCAGATGAGGCCTTTGGCCGAGCGCCTTGTTTACCTAAACGAGAATAAAGGATTAAACATCATCACCAACCTAACCAAAGAAACCTATAAAACCAGGGAAAAGGTTACTGTTAAGATAAAGACGACCGATAAAAATGGAAATCCTGTTCCGGCCAACGTTGGCGTAACCGTGTATGACAAGCTGTACCACAATGCGGAAGATGCCAAGGACATCCTTACCCACTACTACCTTTCCATACAGCTAAAGGGAAAGATATACAATCCGGGTTATTATTTTGATGCCAACCACAAAGACCGCAAAGAAGCTTTAGACCTGCTTTTGCTTACCCAGGGCTGGCGCTGTTATTTGTGGAACGAGGACGAGCTGAAGGGGTTTAAAAACCGGAAACAAGTGCTCACCGACAGTACGAAAGGCCGGCTGGTAGCTGTTAACGCTAAAAAGACTAAGCCAAAGATACAGATGCTGATGGCGTTCAGTACTGACGAGCGTGAAAAGCGCACCTTGTTCACCGATAGTTTAGGAAGGTTTGCCCTTGCACCGGTGGATTTTGTTAAAGGAAGATGGAGTTATCTCAAACGTTTTGATTTGGGAAAAGAGGAATATACCGTATCTGTCGAAAACCAGTTTAAGGAAATAGGGGATGTAAGTAAAAACCTGCAGTTTAATTATCCTATTGCTGGCAAGGTTGTAGCAGAGAAAAAAGACGAGATTTTGTTTAGCAGGATAAGCATGGGTGCAATCAACCTGACCGAGGTAAAAGTTGTCGCTAAAAAGCAAGACGTTTTCCGGGATAAGTACATGGGTCATTTGGACAGCCTGGCTAAATTCGAAGGAAACACTGATTTTGTGGATCCTGGTGGTTGGCTCAATTGTCCGGCATGTACAAGCGGTACAAAACCAATTGAAGGGCATAGATACACAATGTGGATTGGGCCTAACCCACCGACGAAACACCCCTTTAGTTTTGGTGCCGGTGATTTCAAGGATGTTGTTTATCATTATCCAAAGTTCACCGAGGAGGAGCTGTTAAAAAAGTTCAGGCTTACAAGGGTCAAAGGTTATTACGAACAGCGGGAATTCTATCAGCCGAACTATGATAAGGAGCAGGACCCGTTGCCAGATTACCGGAACACGTTACTGTGGGCACCGGAAGTAATTACCAACGAAAATGGAGAAGCGACCGTAGAATTTTTTTGCTCGGATATCAACAGTGGTTTTATGGGCATTGTTGAAGGTGTAGGGGGAGAGGGCCTACTTGGTAAAAAGGAATTTAAGTTTAACGTGATTAAGTGAGCTGTGAAAAATGTTTTTTGGCCAATACTGTTTTTACCGGCATAAAAGAAGCATCGGCCAAATTTAGAAATATGCGCTGTTTTGATAACTTTGGAACAGAACTGCTGCATGACGACACAAGAAATCCTTTCGCATTACTGGAAGCACCAAGCGTTCCGGCCGATGCAGGAAGAAATCATCCAATCCGTTTTATTGGGCTACGATACATTGGCGCTGCTGCCCACCGGCGGCGGAAAATCGGTTTGTTTCCAGGTTCCGGCGTTGGCCAAAGAAGGCATTTGCATCGTGGTTTCCCCACTGATTGCGTTGATGAAAGACCAGGTGGAAAACCTGCAGGCCAAAGGCGTTGAAGCCATCAGCATCGTTTCCGGGATGGGCAGGCGCGAAGTGGATATTGCGCTGGACAACTGTGTTTACGGCAACATTAAATTTCTGTACCTGTCGCCCGAAAGGCTGTTGTCCGAACTGGTGCAGGAACGCATCCGTTACATGAACGTGAATTTAATAGCCGTGGACGAAGCGCATTGCATCTCCCAATGGGGCTATGATTTTCGGCCTTCGTATTTGCATTTGGCCGGTTTGCGGCTGCTTCATCCAAGCGTTCCGGTGCTGGCTTTAACGGCTACGGCAACGGTGCAGGTCCGGGAAGATATCCAGCAAAAATTGTTGTTTAAAAGAAGCAATGTTTTCCAGCAAAGCTTTGAGCGGCAAAATTTAAGTTACGTGGTTCAGGGCGATGAAAACAAACTGCGTAAAATGTTGGACGTCATCCACGGCGTAAAAGGAAGCGGCATTGTTTATGTGCGCAGCCGGCGCGAAACTTTTGAAATCAGCAAATACCTCAACCAGCATCAAATCCCGGCCGATTATTATAACGCTGGTTTGCCTGCCGAAGAGCGTTCCATCAAACAGGAGAACTGGAAAAATAATGTAACGCGCGTCATCGTCGCCACCAACGCTTTCGGGATGGGCATTGATAAGCCGGACGTCCGTTTTGTGATCCACAAAGACTTGCCCGAAAGTTTGGAGGCGTATTACCAGGAAGCGGGCAGGGCAGGGCGCGACGGGCAAAAAGCGTATGCCGTGCTGCTGTACACCAAAAGCGACCGGCTGCAATTGGAAAAAAAGTTTGAAATGAGTTTTCCTTCGATAGAAGAAATTAAAAAGATTTACCATTTTTTGGGGAATTACACGCAGTTGGCTTACGGCGCGGGCGAAGGTTTGAGTTTTGATTTGGATCTGGGCGATTTTTGCGCTCGGTTTAAACTCGATCCCGTTAAAACGTTAAATGCGTTGAAGTTTTTGGAGCGGAACGATTATCTGTCGTTCACGGAAAGCGTTTTTTTGCCTTCCCGTTTTCGTTTCGAAATCGGGAACGAGGATTTGTACCGTTTTCAGATCGAGAACGAAGGCTTCGATTATTTCATCAAAACCTTGCTGCGCACTTACGGCGGTTCTTTTGAAAACTACGTCCGCATCCGCGAATTGGACATTGCAAGGCGTTTAAATTTGAGCGTGCAGCAAGTCATCGCCCAGCTAAAAACTTTGCAGGAACAAAACGTTTTAAGTTATTTGCCGCAAACCGATATGCCGCAAGTAACTTTTACGCGGGCGCGGCAGGAGAACTTGCATGTCATTATTGACCGCAAATTTCTGGAAGAACGCAAACAGGTTTTCCACGAAAAAATGGAGGCTGTTTTTACTTATGCCGAAACCAAACAATGCCGAAGCCGGATGCTGCTGGCTTATTTGGACGAGCCGGACGCGCCAAATTGCGGCCACTGCGATGTGTGTTTGGAAAACAAGCGGCGCGAAAAAGCTTCCGAAGTGTTTGACCGGATTACGCAGGAAGTGATTGACCAGCTTTCGGTACAAAACTTAACGGTGGAAGATTTGGTGCGTTCCATCAAAAGCGGAATGGAAAAAGACCGGTTGGAAACCATCCGCCGTTTGCTGGACGCCGGAAAAATAAAATCCGACGGCGAAAAATATTATCTTTAATTCTCCAAAACTTTCGGTAACTCGCAATGCTTCTTTTATCGGCATAAAAATCATTATCAACCTAAAAAATATGAAAAAGCAACCGCTACTTATCCTGTCTGGTTTTCTTTTGTTGTTTTCAGTTTTGTCTTCCTGCAATGATTCCTGCGAAAAAGGTTCGGGCAAAGCAGCTTCTGAAGACCGGAAACTAGGCGCTTTTACCAAATTAAATGTTTCCGGTGCTTATAAAATTGTGCTGAAACAAGGCAATCCATCGGTCAAAGTTACTGCGGATGATAATTTGTTGAAACTGATCGAAACCAGTGTAAGCGGCGATGAACTGACCATCAAAACCGAAAAAAATATTTGCAACGCCGGAACAATGGAAATTGACATCAGCAACCCGGATTTTCAGTCGGTAAAATCATCGGAGGCTTTGGATTTAAGCTCTGACGGAAAATTAAACCTGAAAGATTTTGATATGGAACTAAGCGGCGCAGCCAAAGTTAAATTAGATTTGAACGCGGCGAATGTAAAAATCAAGAGCAGTGGCGCAGCAGATATTGACTTGATGGGGCAAGCAACAGAAAACCTGGTAACGATGAGCGGGGTAGGAAAATTGAACGCGCTTGATTTTGTGGTTGCAAACTATCGTATTGAATCGAGCGGCATAACGCACTGTAAAATCAACGTGTTGCAACAATTAAGTGTAAACATTAGTGGGACAGGTAGTTTAGAATATCAAGGCAACCCGTCAAAAATCAGCAATGAGCATTCTGCCTTTACAAGCATTAAAAAGATACCGTAAAAGAAGTATGCTTCTTTTATCACTAATTTTTTCAACTATTGAAACTCAATTTACTTTAACAATCGATCATCAAAAGAAAATGGGCTTATCTCTTTTATGGTAAGCAAGTTAGTTTCGGTATGCAAAGGATTGATCAACACGTTTTGAAAAAATGGGTCAATTGCACTTGGCACAAAAAGCAGTAGCGAAGATTGGCTTTGCAGCCAGGCATTACCGATTTTTCTTAAAATATCTGGTGAAGGATAGTTTTTCCAGCCTGTCGGTAGTTGGCCGGTTTCTAATCTTAGGCTGCTTGCATTACCGTCAACCTCTATTTTCGCCATCACTAAATCATGATGAATTTCTTCCGGTTGTAAATGGACAAGTTTTTCTAAAATACAAGTTGATGAAGATAAAGAACTATAGATTACGGGCAAATGATCATGCCATCGAGCAAATGAAAGCAAACCACCTCTGCCCGTTAAATCTTGCGCATATTGTTCGCGGGCAATACGGAAAAGGATCATGAATAGAAACCATATTCTATTTGGGACAATACATTTTCAACTAATCTAAACCCTTCTATCGTGTCCAGCAATTCTAAAGGTGTTTTTTCTCCCAAAGCCAAGTTTGGCCGGTTCAACCAATGGTCAAAAGTTTGTTTATCGCCAAAAACATTCAAGCCTTTTAAATAAAGCCGGGCAAATTCATACAAAAAGTTTGATTGTTCAACAGATAACTTTTCATCATCGTTGTAATAAGCAGGCTGAGGAAAACCGATGTGAAGAATATTAAATATTTTTCCGGCGGGAAGGTCTGTTTTTTCTATCACCCGTGTTACGGATTCTTTTGGGAAACCATTTCGGATAAAAGCAATGGTATCAACAGTTTGCTGATTGTTGGTTATTTCGTTCGAAAGGTTATCAGACAACAAAAAGCTCAATACTTTATTATTATCTGATATGCTGATGTTCAACTCATCCAGGTTTAATTGTTTTATCTTATCCATACCAAAACTTTTGAACTAATGTAAGCGCTATTGTTTAAATATCAACCCTCCTCAATTCCGCATATTGCTATACTGCAACGGCTGGCCAAAATCCTCGCCGCGGCACAAAGAAATAACCGCTTGCAAATCGTCAATCTTTTTCCCGGTAACGCGCACCTGATCGTCCATGATTGAAGCCTGCACTTTTAAACCGCTGTCTTTTATTTTTTTGACGATCTTTTTGGCCACTTCCTTATCAATCCCTTCCACAATTTTAATTTCTTTGCGAATCATGTTGCCCGATGCATATTCTTGTTCGCCAAAATCCAGCGCGTTTGGATCCAAATGCTGTTTCACCATCCGGCTGATGATCGAATCCTGAATAGCTTTCAAACGCATGTCGTTCTCGGTAACAATGGTTACTTCGTTGGTTTTTTTGTCCAGTTCGATGGTGCTTTTCGAATCGTTAAAATCATAACGGTTCAAAATTTCCTTTTTGGCGTTATTGATGGCGTTGTCCAACGTTTGCGCGTCAATTTTGCTGATAATGTCAAAAGATGGCATAATATGTATTTTATTTTAAGGGAATTAAATTTTAACGGTTAGCTTTATAAATTCTAAAGTTATAGGCGAAATTAGCACAATTAAAGGATGTGCAACGGCACATTTAAGCTTATCACCGACAAAAAAACAAATATTATCCGATGAAAAAGAAAGGCAAGTCAAAAGTAAAAAACAAAGAACTGGAAACCAGCATCACCGCCAAATTTTCTGAAGCGTTGCATGGTTTGGGCCATAATGTAGAAAGCCTGAAAAAAGAAATTGCCAAAGCCGGTAAAACGGTTTCCGAGAAAATTGCCAAAGCATTAGCCGACGCGCAAAAAGCAACCGCAAAAGAAGCAGACAAAGCAAAAAAGCTGACGAAAAAGGTTGATAAAAAGAAAACTGAAGTTAAAATAGTGGCCAATAAAGCCGAAGCGAAAGTTGACAAGGTGGTTTCGGCAGTTGCAAAAGCGGCTTCCGGCAAATCTTCTACGGCTTTCGGCCGTTCGGTTGCCAAACCTGCTGCACCAACTTTAGATCCGCAGCACCATGAGTCTGCCGAAAAAGAGGCGGTAAAAGAAGCACCGGCAAAACGCACCCGTGCACCCCGAAGAAAAAAGGAAGAAATCGAAGCGGCAAACGCAGAAAAAGAGGCGGTAAAAGAAGCATCGGTAAAACGCAAACGCTCGCCCAATAAACCAAAACTTGTTGCCACATCCGAAGAAAAACCGGCAACAGAAACAACAGGTTCCGCAGTTTTGTAGTAAAAACAAGGATTTAAGCAGCGTGTAATTTAACCTTTGCTTAATAAACAAATACACATTTTTGCATTCCCGGCAATCTCCGGGAATTTTTTGTTGTTAGTTATGTTATGATCTCGAAGCATATTCCTTTAACCAACCGCGAAATCAGTTGGCTTTATTTTAACGACCGTGTTTTGCAGGAAGCCGCAGACGAAGCCGTGCCTTTGATTGAAAGGGTGCGCTTTTTGGCGATATTTTCTTCCAACATGGACGAGTTTTACCGCGTTCGTGTGGCAACTTTAAACCGCTTGGCCAACCTGAACGAAAAGGCAAAAGAGATTTTAGGCTACAACCCGCGCAAAGTTTTAAGCCAGATCAAAAATCTAGTGATCAAAGAGGAAAAGAAATTTAACAACCTGTACGAAAACATCATT
>CAXTKQ010000006.1:12678-19048 GCA_964244955.1 uncultured Sphingobacteriaceae bacterium
GGACGATAAACAGCTCAACGTTACGCGCGGTGAGTTTGTAAAAAATTATTTCCGGGAAAAACTGCTTTCCAACGTGGTGCCGATTATTTTGGACAAACACACGGCAATGCCGCAGTTGAAAGACCAGGCGATTTATTTTTTTGTGCGCTTGACGAAAGAAGACCTGGAAAGCCAGTCGAAATTGGCGCTGATCGAGGTTCCGGAAAACATGTCGCGATTTTTGGTTTTGCCGGAGACGAACCAGTTAAAGTTTATCATTTTGCTGGATGATATTATCCGTTATTGCCTCGACGATATTTTTTTCATTTTTGATTACGATACAATCGAAGCTTATTCCATCCAGTTAACGCGCGATGCGGAACTGGATTTAGATAAAGAAGTGAGCGAAAAATTTATCGAATCGCTTTCCAAAAGCCTGCAAAAACGGAAAAAAGGCAAGCCAATGCGTTTGTTGTACGATACCGATATGCCGCTGGACATGCTTTCCTATTTGGTGCGAAAAATGCAATTAACGGCAACAAGCCTCATTCCGGGCAGCCGTTACCATAACTTTAAAGATTTTATTTCCTTCCCAAACATTGGCCGGCCGGAACTGGAATATCCGAAAGTCCACGCTTTGGAAGTGCCGCAATTGCCTTTTGGCAAAAGTTTGCTGGGCATGATCAGCAAACGCGATTTTTTGGTGAGCACGCCTTACCAATCCTTCGATTACGTCATCCATTTTTTGCGGGAAGCTGCCATTGATCCCGGTGTTCGGGAAATCAGCATTACTTTATATCGTTTGGCTGCCAATTCCCGCATCATCAATGCACTAATAAACGCGGCACGAAACGGAAAAACAGTGCATTGTTTGGTAGAATTAAAAGCCCGGTTTGATGAACAAGCCAACATTTTTTGGAGCCGCAGGTTGGAAGAAGAAGGCATCAAAGTAATTTATGGCGTATCCGGCTATAAAGTTCATTCCAAAATATGTTTGGTTAAACGGCTGGAAGGCAGAAAAGTAACCTACTACGCTTGTTTATCCACCGGAAATTTTAATGAGAAAACAGCTAAGATTTATGCCGATCATACTTTGCTGACCTGCAATAAAAAAATCACTTCGGGCCTGGTAACCATTTTTGATGCACTTCAAAAAAACACCGTTCCGCAGAACGTAAAAAACCTGATTGTATCGCCCATAGATTCGCGTAAGATTTTGTTTGGTTATATTGACAAGGAAATTGCGAATGCCAAAAAAGGCAACAAGGCATACATGATCTTAAAAATGAACAGCCTGGCCGATGAACAAATGATTGCCCGATTGTACAAAGCCAGTAATGCCGGTGTTAAAATTACGCTGATTGTGCGCGGCATGTGCTGCCTTGTTCCGGGTGTAAAAGGTTACAGCGAAAACATTGAGGTGATTAGCATTGTGGATAAATACTTAGAACATGCCCGCGTTTATATTTTTGCAAATGGCGGAAAAGAGCTGATCTTCCTGACCTCTTCTGATTTGATGACCCGAAATTTAGACCATCGTGTGGAAGTTGGTTTCCCGATTTACGATAAGGACCTGAAGCAGGAAATCCGCGACATCATCAATATCCAACTGCACGATAACACCAAAGCCCGCGAAATCAACAGTTTAAACAACAACCGTTACCACAAAACGGACGAAAAGATAAAAGTGCGCTCGCAGTTTGACATTTACACCTATTTGAAACAAAAAAAATAACATTTTGAGATACGCTGCCATTGATATTGGTTCCAATGCGATTCGGCTGCTCATTGCAGACTTATCCGAAAACAGCGAACCGGTTACTTTTAAAAAAAACACCCTGCTCCGCGTGCCTTTGCGTTTGGGCGACGATGCGTTTATCCAGAAAAAAATCTCCGAAAAAAAGATCAATGATCTGGTAAAAACCATGCATTCGTTCCGGCTTTTGATGGATGTTTACGGCGTTGCGACTTATCTGGCCTGCGCAACTTCGGCCATGCGCGAATCAGAAAACGGGCCGGAAATTGTAAAACAGGTAAAAGAGCAAGCTGGTGTTGACCTAGAAATTGTTGGCGGCCAGCGGGAAGCAAAAATTATTTACGCCAGCCATTTTGAAGAAAAGTTAGACCGGAAAAAGAACTACCTGTACATTGATGTTGGTGGCGGCAGCACCGAACTTTCCTTTTTTTCGGATGGTGTTTTAGTGGCTTCCCAATCTTTCAATATCGGCACCATCCGGATGTTGGACAACCAGGACAAAGCCGAAACCTGGAAAGAAATGGAACGTTTCATCCAAGCCAAAGTCAAATCCCATAAAAACATTACCGGCATCGGCACCGGCGGCAACATCAACAAACTGTTCCGGCTTTCGGAAGAAAAAGAAGGGAAACCGATGTCATTGTCTAAGTTAAAAAGCTTGTACAACCACCTCAATTCGTATTCTATGAAAGACCGCATCCAGGTTTTGGGTTTGAACCAGGACCGCGCCGACGTGATTATTCCGGCTGCCCAAATTTTTATTACGGTAATGAAATGGGCAGGCGTGGCAAACATTTACGTACCGAAAGTGGGCATGGTTGACGGGATTATCCAAACTTTGATCGAAGAAAACTTTAAGTAGCATACTGTTTTTACCCCACAAAAATTGATGAAGAAAAAAATTGTAGTGGCCATAACCGGTGCCAGCGGTTCTATTTATGCCAAGTTGTTGTTGCAGCAATTGCAGGTTTTGCAGGAACAGATTGCAGAAGTTGGTGTGGTCATGTCTGACAATGCAAGAGATGTTTGGCGGTTTGAGCTGGGCGATGAAAGCTACCAAAATATACCTTTCAAAATTTATGGAAAAACTGATTTTATGGCGCCTTTTGCTTCGGGTTCGGCCAGGTTTGATACGATGGTTATTGTTCCATGTTCGATGGGTACTTTGGGCCGAATTGCAGGCGGTATTTCCAATGATTTGACTACGCGTGCCGCCGACGTCATTTTAAAAGAAAGACGAAAGCTGATTTTAGTTGCACGTGATACACCGCTCAACCTCATCCATTTACGCAATATGCAAACGGTTACCGAGGCTGGCGGAATTATTTGTCCGGCGGTTCCTTCTTTTTATAGCTTGCCCAAAACGATTGAAGAAGTTGCTATGACGGTGGTTAACCGCATTATAGATCTGGCGGGTTTTGAACACGAAAGCTATCGTTGGAGCGAAGGGGAAGTGTAAAATTGCTTGTTTTTGTCATTTCGACCAAAGGGAGAAATCTTCATCAACGCGATTATCATTATTGAAATTGAAAGAAGATTTCTCCCTTCGGTCGAAATGACAGCAATGCTTCTTTTAGCACCCAAATTTCTATCTTTGCAAATCAAAATGAACAGGAAAGTTGCCTTTTACACGCTGGGTTGCAAACTCAATTATGCCGAAACTTCTGCAATTGGCAGACAGTTTAAACAGGCTGATTATGAAATTGTTAATTTTACAGAGCAGGCTGATGTGTATGTAATCAACACGTGTTCGGTTACCGAAAATGCTGACCGCAAATGTAAAAAGGTGGTAAAAGAAGCATTAAAGATTTCGCCCGCAGCCTATATTACCATTGTGGGTTGTTACGCACAATTGAAGCCAAAAGAGATTTCGGAAATTGAAGGCGTGGATTTGGTTTTAGGCGCTGCCGAGAAATTTCAATTGGTTGACCACATCACCAATCTCACCAAAAACCCGAAAGCGCTGGTTTACAATTCACCGGTAAAAGAAGCAAACCAATTTATTCCTTCTTACTCTTTTGGCGACCGGACGCGCACTTTCCTCAAAGTACAGGATGGCTGCGATTATTCTTGTTCCTTTTGCACCATCCCGATGGCACGTGGTGCAAGCCGAAGCGATACCATCGAAAACGTCATCAAACAAGCGCAGGAAATAGCTTTGTCAGGCGTCAAAGAAATTGTTTTAACCGGTGTTAATTTGGGCGATTTTGGTTTGGTTAACGGCATTCGCGAGTACAAATTTATCGATCTGATCAAAGCTTTAGATGAAGTGCAAGGCATTGACCGCATCCGTATTTCTTCCATCGAACCCAATTTGTTAACCGATGAAATTATTGCTTTTGTAGCCGCTTCCAAACGTTTTGTGCCTCATTTTCATATTCCTTTGCAATCGGGTTCTAACAAAATATTGAGTTTGATGCGCCGCCGTTACAAGCGCGAATTGTATGTAGAGAGGGTTGCCAAGATCAAAGAATTGATGCCTGACTGCTGCATTGGCGTGGATGTGATCGTTGGTTTTCCGGGAGAAACGCGTGAAGATTTTATAGACACCTACAACTTTTTAAACGAATTGCCGGTTTCTTACCTGCACGTTTTCACTTACAGCGAACGCGAAAATACACCGGCAAAAGAACTATCCGGCGTAGTTCCGGGTTCAACACGGGCAGAACGAAGCAAAATGCTGCATATTTTGTCGGATAAAAAACGCCGTGCTTTTTACGGATCCCAAGTTGGCACCACGGCCGATATTTTGTTTGAGCGCGAAACGAACGATGGCCTGATGCATGGTTTCACGCGTAATTACGTTAAAATTGAAACCGTTTACGATCCTTTATTGGTGAATGAGATTAGACCAGTGCTTTTAACCGCAATTGCCGCATCCGGCAATATGGAAATTGAGGAAACAGCAGAAATTCTGGTTCATTAGTTTTATCTTCGCCCGAAACAGCGCTATCCATGTTTCCAACCATCACCGAACTGCTCCGGTATTTAACCGGGTTAAACATTCCGCTTCCCATACAAACTTTCGGTTTTTGCGTGGCACTGGCTTTTATGTTTTCGTACTGGGCTTTCGAACAGGAGTTTATCCGCAAAGAAAAGCTGGGCTACATCCATCCTTTTAAGAGAATTATTACCGTTGGCGAGCCTGCTTCTATTGGCGAGTTGGTTGGTAATGCGCTTTTTGGTTTTCTCATCGGCTACAAAATTCTGGATGCTGTTTTTCATTACCGTGCTTTGGTTGATAACCCGCAAGAATTTTTGCTTTCTACCCGCGGCAACCTGATTGGCGGAATACTCGTTGCCACTGTTTTTGCTTACTGGGCTTATGCCGAAAAGAAAAAATACGCCTTAGCGCAACCCAAAAAAGAAGAAATAACCGTTCAACCATACGAGTTGATGGGAACGATGCTGATTTGGGCTGCGTTTTGGGGTTTTGCCGGAGCGAAATTGTTTAACGGGTTGGAAAACTGGAACGAACTGGTAAAAGATCCGGTTGGGATGCTGGTTGGTTTCAGCGGCTTAACTTTTTATGGCGGCTTGATTTGCGGTGGCGCAGCGGTGATGTATATCGCCCATAAAAACCACATCAAACTCATTCACATGGCTGATATTGGTTCGCCAGGGATGATGATTGCTTACGGGGTTGGCCGTATTGGTTGCCAGCTTTCCGGCGATGGCGATTGGGGAATAACAAACACGGCACCAAAACCCAATTGGTTAAGCTGGGCGCCCGATTGGATGTGGGCTTTCCGTTTTCCGCATAATGTTGGCGATGAAGGCATTCCTATTCCGGGCTGTGTTGGCAAATATTGTCATGAGCTTCCTGTTCCGGTTTACCCGACTTCTTTTTACGAATCTGTTGTTTGTATTTTATTGTTCTTGTTTTTGTGGAGCATTCGTAAGTACATCAAAACGCCCGGATTGATGTTCGGCATTTACCTCATCTTAAACGGCATTGAGCGTTTTTTGATCGAACTGATCCGCGTAAATACCAAATACCATGTTGCCGGTATTTCTTTTACCCAGGCTGAATTTATATCCGCTGTTTTGGTTTTAACCGGGATTGGATTTGTTGCCCACGCATTTTTAGGTGATAAAAGAAGCATTCATCCTCAAGTTTGATGGCAGGAATTAACCGAAACCCTTTGATCAAAAAGCTGCTCAAAAACGAGATGGTTCGTTTCTTTTTGTCAACCGGCGTTGGTTTTATTGTTGATGCTTTGGTTTACTACTTCGTTTATCATTATATTTTTATCCTGGCCGAAGTAAAAGTCTTAGGCTTTCTTGTTTCGAGGGATGTAATTTCTTTAATCATTTCCTACAGTTGCTGCATTGTTTGTAATTTTTTGCTCACCAAATACTTTGTGTTTGCGCATTCTAAGCTGTCTTCCCGAAACCAGTTTGCACGCTTTTTTACCGTTGCTTTTTTAGGCTTTTTTGCAAATTTATTGATGCTGCGGTTGTTTGTTTCTATCTTCAAAGTTTATCCGCCACTGGCCCGGATTATTGCCGCATTAAGTTTGGGCGTGGCCAGTTATTTCGTCCACAAGTTTTTTTCGTTCAACATTAAAAGGAACCCAAAATGAATTTAGAAATATTATGCCGGGAAGTTGTTGCATTGGCCAAACAAGCCGG
>CAXTKQ010000006.1:19058-41273 GCA_964244955.1 uncultured Sphingobacteriaceae bacterium
ACATTTATCAAAACCGAAGCCGGAAAGTTTAAGGCCGAAAGCGTAGAGTTTAAAGGTTTAAACGATATGGTTTCTTACGTGGATAAAACTTCAGAAGAAATGATTGTGGCCAGATTGCAGCAGCTTTTGCCCGAAGCCGGCTTTATCACCGAAGAAAAAACAGTGGTAAAAACAGCATTGCAGTACAATTGGGTAATTGACCCGCTGGACGGAACCACCAATTTTATTCACGGTTTGCCGGTTTATTCGGTCAGCATTGCGTTGAAAGAATATGAAGAATTGGTTTTGGGCGTAGTTTATGAGATTAACCAGGACGAATGTTTTTACGCCTGGAAAGATGCACCTGCTTTTTTAAACGGCAAACCAATTCACGTTTCTAATAAACCAACCATAAGCGATAGTTTGATTGCCACCGGTTTCCCGTATTACAATTTCGAGAAAGCCGATGCGTACATGGATTTGTTTAAAGATTTGATGCAAAGCTGCCAGGGTTTGCGCCGTTTAGGTTCGGCAGCGGTTGATTTGGCTTATACCGCTTGCGGCCGTTTTGATGCCTATTACGAATACAACCTGAACGATTACGATATGGCCGCCGGCATCCTCATCGTCAAACAGGCCGGCGGACAGGTTTTTGATTTTTCCGGTGGCAGAAACATGTTGAAAACGCGGGATGTAATTGCTACAAATGGCAAGGTTAGCCAGGAGTTGTTGAACAAGGTTTTGTTTGCGTTTAGGAAGTAGATAAATTAGGAATAAAATCAGTGATAAAAGACAGACCGCAGTACCTATTCAATGTTATCTGGTCGTAATTTAGGCTTGTAATCTTTTTTTGTATATTCTTGCCAGCATATATTCCCAATAAATGTATACTCTTTCTTGCGCAGATAATCTTTTCTAGGAATATGCTCGTATGTACCTTCCCAAAACTTGGTGCCATCACCAACACATAATTCATTTATTATATAATCATATACTTCAGTACCTGGGCTGGAAGGCCCTGGTAGCACAATTGCAAATTGTCTTGATTGACTTGGTGTTTTAAGTGTAAAGACGACAAGAAATGACTGCATTTCTTTTGGTGATGAAATAATATTTACTCCTTCTATTTCTTTTGGAAAATCATATTTTATCCAAAAAACTTTAGGTAAAATATCCATATCTGGGTTTAAAATCTGTTCTCGGACTTTATAAAGTCCACCATTAATCAGAAATCCATTTCCTAAAGTTGCAAAGGCAAGAAGGTAACCAATTCTCAACAATGCAACTTCTGCTCTTCTTTCATTTGATGTATTTTTAAATTTCATATGAAATGTTGGAGATTTATATCCATTGCTAAACATCTTGTCAGGATAAAATATAGGACTATAGATTGTTCGAGGTGGGAACATATCTTCCATAAAATGCTTAGCTTGGTTTGGATTTGAGCGATGCGGATGTAAGTCGAATTTTAAAGTTCCTTTTTCATCAACTTCAACAGTACCATTCATTTTATTTCCATTCAATTCAAATGTTGTTTCTGCTTTTGAATTAGGAAGAAGCATATTGACGTCTGTATCTAAAAGATTATTAAGCAAATGAACATCTAACTCATGTCCACTTGTTGAATTACATTTCTTACAAGTTAATGCTAAAGGCTTACCTCCAAGTGATTTCGGTGGAATATCTTCAAGAGTTAAATAGTTTTGTAAACTGTTATCTAAATCCTTTTCGAAAAAAGTATCGAAGCATAAAGGACAAATATAGCCATCTGAAAAATCGGGTCTAAAAGAAATCGCAGGATGTTCTTTTACCCATTCTAAATTTTGAGAAAATAATTTGAATAGTGCCAGTTTCTTGTTGTACGACTTTTTCATTCTTAACAAATTATAACTGTTAAATTAGATTCTATAAACTTTGCAACTTGATAGTTTAAGAATTTATTTAGTAAAGTTGAAGAA
Organism: uncultured Sphingobacteriaceae bacterium; assembly: GCA_964244955.1. Taxonomy (GTDB): domain Bacteria; phylum Bacteroidota; class Bacteroidia; order Sphingobacteriales; family Sphingobacteriaceae; genus Mucilaginibacter_A. The sequence continues at coordinate 20,996 of CAXTKQ010000006.1, forward strand.
AAATAAAAAAACAAAGGGTAAAAGAAGTATCATACTTCTTTTACCCCTATAAAATCAATAAAACCTAAAACTTACAAAGCCTCAGAAACCACTTCCGTAACTTCCGGAACCATGCGTTTCAATAAACTTTCGATGCCGGATTTTAAGGTGATGGTGGAAGACGGGCAGCCGCTGCAAGAACCACGCAACTCAACGGTAACAACACCGTCTTCAAAAGATTTATAGGTGATCGCGCCGCCATCCTGCTCTACAGCCGGGCGAACGTAATCGTGCAAAATTTGCTGGATTTTGATTTCGGCATCGTCGCCTTCAAAAGCAACCACTTCCTGCTCTTTTTCCTGCACGCTCAGTTCAGATTCTACCGCGCCTTTTACAAATTCTTTTAAAATTGGCTCCAAGTCATTCCAATCAGAACCTTCGGCTTTGGTAACCGTTACAAAATTGCTGGCAAAGAAAACACCGTTCACAAAGGAAAACTTAAACAATTCTTTTGCAAAAGCCGATTTTTCTGCGCTTTCTACAGTTGGAAAATCCGCGCTTCCGTTGATCAATAACTTGTTTACAATAAACTTCATAGTTGCCGGGTTCGGCGTGGTTTCGGTATATACGTTGATGTTCATGATGATCTTTTTTTATAAAATTACAAAATTTAAAACAGCTTGTTTAGAATGCTTCTTTTATCGGTACTTTTTTACCACTTGTTGACGCAGCAACTAAATGCCAGTGTAATTAAAAGGCGTAATCGCAATCAGTTCCTGTTTTAGCTCCGCAGAAACCTGTAAATTGTTTACAAATTCAGCAATCACATTTTCATCAACTTTTCCGGCAACACGCGTTAAATCTTTCAATGCTTCGTACGGGTTTGGGTAACCTTCGCGCCGTAAAACGGTTTGAATAGCTTCGGCAACCACAACCCAATTATCTTCCAGATCTTTGCGGATAACTGCTTCGTTTAGCACCAATTTATTTAAGCCTTTTAAAGTTGATTTAAAAGCGATGATGGTATGCGCAAACGGAACGCCGATATTGCGCAAAACGGTAGAATCCGTAAGGTCGCGCTGCAAACGGGAAACGGGCAATTTGGCAGCAAGATGTTCAAAAACAGCATTGGCCAATCCTAAGTTTCCTTCGGAATTTTCAAAATCAATTGGGTTTACTTTGTGCGGCATGGCCGAAGAACCAACTTCGCCGGCTTTGATTTTTTGTTTGAAATAATTGTTGGAGATGTACGTCCAAATGTCGCGGTCCAAATCAATCAAAATTGTGTTGATGCGTTTCAAATTATCACATTGCGCGGCAAAATTGTCGTAATGTTCAATTTGCGTGGTAAATTGCGACCGGCTCAAACCTAAAACTTCATTGACAAAATGGTTGCCAAAAGCTTTCCAATCAATTTGCGGATAAGCAACATGGTGCGCGTTAAAATTTCCGGTTGCGCCGCCAAATTTGGCCGAAAAAGGGATTTGCTGCAACAACTTAATTTGTGCTTCCAACCGTTCCACAAAAACCAACAATTCTTTGCCCAAGCGTGTTGGCGATGCAGGCTGTCCGTGCGTTCTGGCCAGCATAGAAACGTTTTTCCATTCTTCGGCCAAAGCTTTTAACAGATCAATCAACCCGTTCAAAGCCGGCAAATATTGCTCGATCACGGCCAGTTTAAAAGAATACGGAATGGCGGTATTGTTGATATCCTGGGAGGTTAAACCAAAGTGGATGAACTCTTTATATTCGCCCAAACCCAAACGGTCGAAATGCTTTTTCAAAAAATATTCCACCGCTTTTACGTCGTGGTTGGTAGTTTTCTCGATTTCTTTAATTTCCAGCGCATCTTTCTCCAAAAAATCAACATAAACCTTCCTTAAATCCGTGTAATCTTTTTTCAAAAAGTTTTTAAGCTGAGGCAAAGGCAGTTCGCACAGGCTGATAAAATATTCTACTTCTACAAAAACCCGGAATTTGATGAGTGCTGCCTCGGAAAAATAGGGGCTTAGTTGATGGGTCGCAGCGTAATAACGGCCGTCAACAGGCGAAATAGCAGAAAGTGGGGATAAAGGCATATTGCTTAAACTTGTAGCTGCAAAAGTAGAAATAACCGCAACTGTTTGCGCGGTTTCTTGTTGCCGATGCTTCTTTTATGCCCTAAAAATTGGTAACACAAAAAAAGGCCGTACAAATTGCACGGCCTTTTTTTATAATTGGTAAAAAACTTATGGTTTTTTAGTGGTGTCTTTTTTAGTGGTATCTGTAGATGTTGTACCAGTTGTACCGGTAGTTGAAGTTGCTGAAGAATCAGTAGATGTTGTGCTGGTGGTGCCAACTGCTGAAGAATCAGAAGTGCCCATGGCTTTTTTATCAGAGCTGCAAGCTGCAACAGATAAAGATATTGCAAAGGCAACAAAGCCTAATTTAAATGCGTTTTTCATAATGTTTGGTTAATGTTTTAAAAAAAATTGACAGAACTGGGTTTATAACACTAATAACCCAGTTCTGTTTTAACTATTGGTTTAGCAATTGCTAAAAAATTACATTTTTTTCTTGGTAGAATCCATAGCTGAAGACATTGCTTTTTTAGCTGTGTCCATGCCTGAAGCCATACCTTTTTTAGTAGAGTCCATCATTTTTGATGAAGTATCGGTAGAAGTAGATACTGAAGTGGAATCAGCAGAAGTAGAAGTTTTGTTTGAGTTGCAAGCGCTAACAGCGAAAGTGATTGCCAAAGCTAAAAAGCCTAATTTGAATGAGTTTTTCATGTGTTTCTTAAATTTTAAATTGCAGTGAAATTTCAACTTAATACCTAAACCTTAAAAAGGTAACCCACTAATTGAAAAAATATTTTTTTTTCGGAAAATGGGTTACATTTTTGTACAAACTGTATTAATTAGTGAATTTAAAGATAAAAAACCCGGCTCCAACCGACAGCGAAGACATACTGGGGATTTTAAACAATTCCCCGGATACGTTAAGGCGTATCTACAAAACCCATTTTCCGATGGTGCTGCAGATGGTGCTGAACAATAACGGGAGCGAAGCCGATGCGAAAGATGTTTACCAGGAAAGCATCATCATTTTGTACAACAAGGTTAAAGCCGGTGATTTTGAACTGACCAGCAAACTGAAAACGTATATTTATTCGGTTTGCAGGCGTATTTGGCTAAAAAAGTTGAACCAGTTGAACAAAAAAGAATGCGAACTGAAAGATGTGCACGATTTTTTGCCTGTAGAAAACGATTTGGAACAACACGAAATGCGCGACTTGCAGTTTAGTAAAATGGAAGAATCGTTGCTGATGCTGGGCGAACCCTGCCGGACGATTATTCAGGATTTTTACATACGGAACCGGTCTATGCAAGAGATTTGTGAGAAGTTTGGCTATACCAATGCCGAGAATGCAAAAACGCAGAAATACAAATGCCTGCAACGTTTAAAAAAGCTGTTTTTTCAGCTATAAATTTGAATTAAAATGAGCGAGCCACAACTGTTGGATTGGATTGAAAGGTATCTCGGCCATAAGCTTTCTGAGGATGAGCAACTGGAATTTGAGGTGATGCGCCTGGGCGACCCGCGTTTGAACGAGCGGATCAAAGAACATCAGCAGTTTATGAAATACCTATCGGGCTGGAACGAGCGCGTAGAATTTGAACATAAACTGAACGCCATCCATGATGAAATTGATGTGGATGCCGTTAAACAAACTTTGGGTTTCCGCCAAAACCGCGTGATTGCTTTATGGCGAAACCATCATTCAAAAATATCGGTTGCCGCTTCGGTTGCCATTTTTGCGGTAATGCTCACTTTGTTTTTCACCGGCTATTTCAACAACCAAAGCCAGCAATCAAAATACAGTGCTTTGCGCCGCGAACTGGATAACGTGAAACGTTCGCAAAGTGCTTTGATGCGTGATATTTCGGGCAAAAGCATCAGAAAAAACAACTTGAACCCGGGCAATTTTGGCGGGACAGGTTTTGCCATCAATACCAACGGCGATATCATCACCAATTTTCATGTGATAAACGGGGCAGATTCTGTTTATGTGCAAAATTCTAACGGCGAATCTTTTAAAGTAAAACCAATTTATTTTAACGAAGAGTACGATCTGGCCGTTTTGCGGATTACCGATCCTTCTTTTAAACGTTTAAGCGCGATTCCGTATGCTTTCAAAAAAAACAAAGCTGATTTGGGTGAAGATGTGTTTACCATCGGTTATCCAAAAGATTCGGTGGTGATCGGAAAAGGTTATTTAAGTTCGTTCACCGGTTTTGAAAACGATAGCCTGGCTTACCAGGTTTCCATTCCCGTAAATCAAGGCAACAGCGGTGGACCGTTGCTGGACAATTACGGAAACATCATCGGCATTATTAAAGGCAAACAAATGCAAGTTGACGGCGCTGCTTTTGCCACTAAATCCAATTATTTGATGAAAGCGATCCAATCCATGCCTGCAGATTCTGCTGGTAAAAAGATCGTGCTCAACAGCAAAAACAACATGGCGAAACTAAGCCGTTCACAGCAGATCAAAAAGTTGCAGAACTATGTGTTTATGGTGATAGTTTATAACTGATACTTCTTTTAGCCCCCTAAAATCTATCTATAAATTCGAAAAGTCCCTGTAAAAAGGGACTTTTTTGTTAGCGGTCCAATTCGCCCAAAACAATATCAATAGAACCGATCATGGCAACTACATCGGCAATCATCGCACCTTTACTGATAACAGGCAATACTGATAGGTTGTTGAAACTTGGGCCGCGTGCTTTGACGCGTTTCGGGATTTCCGTTTTGCCGTCGGTGATAAAATAAAAACCCAGTTCGCCTTTCGGGTTCTCGGCGCGCATATAATAATCCTGCGCTTTCGGGATAATTTTGCGGGGAAGTTTAGCCCGTGGGTCAAATTCCGGAGTTCGTTTCAGTTCTTTTTGCAAACGTTCCACACACTGCTCGATCATTTTTAACGATTCGCCGATCTCATCAATCCGCACTTTAAACCGGTCCCAGCAATCGCCTACACTGCCCATTTCTCCTTTTCCTATCGGAATGTCAAAGTCCAGTTCCGGGTAAACCGAATAGCCATCAACACGGCGCAAATCCCACTTCAAGCCCGATCCGCGCAGCATCGGCCCGGAACAACCGTAATTAATCGCCACATCCATTGGCAGCACGCCAACATTGGCGGTGCGGTTGATAAAAACTTGGTTATCGGTCAGCAATTGGTTCAGTTCCGTCATTTTCGGCTTAAAATAATCTACAAACTCTTTGCAGCGTTCTTCAAAACCAACCGGCAAATCGTAAAACAAGCCGCCAACCCAAATAAAATTGTACAGCAGCCTTGCGCCCGAAGCCCATTCCAGCAAGCCCATAATGTGTTCGCGGTCGCGGAAGCACCACAAAAAAGGCGTAAAAGCGCCAATATCAATGCCGTAAGTGCCCAAAGCAATCAGGTGCGAGCCGATGCGGTTGAGTTCGCAAACCAAAACGCGGATGTATTCTACCCGTTTTGGTATTTCTTTGTCAATGCCCAGCATCCGTTCCACGCCCATCACAAATGCGTGGCTGCTGTTCATGGACGACAAATAATCCAGGCGATCCGTAAAAGGGATGGTTTGCTGGTAAGACATGGACTGCGCGTGCTTTTCAAAACAGCGGTGCAAATAGCCAATATGCGGGATCACTTCTTTCACAATTTCGCCATCGGTAATCAGCTCCAAACGCAAAACACCGTGGGTTGATGGGTGCTGCGGGCCCATGTTCAGCACCAAATCCTCCGCGCTTAGGTTTTGGATGCGCTGCTGGTATCTTTTAAATGCTTCGTTTACCATACTAAATTTACTGCCATAAAAGAAGCATCAATCAATCTTGATGCCTTTATAATATTCGGCGCTTTTATAATCTTCCCGTAAAGGGAAACCTTCCCAGTCATCAGGCAGTAAAATGCGGCGTAAATCCGGGTGGCCTTTAAAATCAATGCCCAACAAATCGTAGGCTTCGCGCTCGTGCCAATCAGCCGTACGGTAAACGTTGGAAATGGTTGGAAAGGAGGAAAGCACTTCCGGATCGGCAGGTTTTTCTACACTTACTTTGAGCGTCAATTGTGTTTGATACGGAAGCGAGGCCAAATGATAAACCACGCCAAAACGGTTTTCCTGGTGATAATCCATGCCCGAAAGGCAGGCCAGAAAATCAAAATAAGTTTGCGGATGGTCGCGCAGAAAAAGGCAAACCGCCGCAATTTGGTTTGGTTCGATGAGCAAGGCAGGTTGCAGGCCGTTGGTTTCTTCGCCCAAAATTACGCCTTCGCCAAATTTTGCCGATAAAAGAAGCTTGATCTCTTCAAAACTCATGGTGCCAAACGTACTATTTTCCAGTTTTGCTGATCGGCTTTTTTATACAAAATACGGTCGTGCAAGCGGCTCGAACGACCCTGCCAAAACTCGATCAGCCTCGGTTTTACGATGTAGCCGCCCCAATGCGCCGGTTTTGGCACTTCCTTGTTTTCGTATTCCTGCTCCAGTTGCTGCCACTTTTGTTCCAGTTCTTCGCGCAAAGCAATTTCCTGGCTTTGCGGAGAAACTACGGCACCAATTTGGCTTCCTTTTGGCCGCGAATGAAAATACGTCGAAGAATATTCTTTGCTCAGTTTTTCTATCGTGCCTTCAATCCGTATCTGGCGTTCCATTTCCGGCCAGTACAAAATCAGGCTGGCCAAAGGGTTTTTGGTGAGTTCTTTTCCTTTCCGGCTCAAATAATTGGTGTAAAATTTAAAGCCGTTTTCGCTGAAACCTTTTAACAAAACAATCCTTGCCGAAGGCCGACCGTCGGTTGTTGCCGTGGCCAAAGTCATGGCGTTCGGTTCGTACATCTTAGCGTTGATGGCTTCGTTAAACCACTTTTCAAACTGCCTGATCGGGTTCGGGCTTACATCAGCTTCCGATAACGTGGCCGAACGGTAATCCCGTCTTAAATTTTCTATTGCTTCCTGTTCCATCTGCCACAAACTTACAAAATGCCGGTCGGATTTAACTATTGCCGGTTGCGTTGTCATTTCGATCCGAAGGGAGAAATCTTATTTAGAAAACACAAGCTGAAACTGCTTCAAACAAGATCCCTCCCCTGCGGTTCGGGATGACAGTAAAGCAACTTAATGCTTCTTTTACCGCATAAAATTTGATCACCGCCAAAAAAGTTTCGAATGAAAATTAATTTGTATGCTTTAGCCAAAACATCAACATTGAAATTTAAACAAGTTTTCAAAACCAAGCATCAAATTTAATCCGCTATATTTAACCATATGATGCTTCGTTTATCCACCCTTTTTCTCCTCCTCGCCTTGCAAACCTCCGCCCAAAAAACCGATACCGTTTTTCTGAAAAATTTACTTGAAAAGCATCCCGAATATTTCGCCAAAATCCTAAACCATCCAACCAAAAACGAAGTCCAGGTTTTGTACACGCAGATTGACCGCGATAAAAACAACGTGCCGCATTTCCGTTCGTACAGCTTCAACTTAAACCCGAAACGCTATTTCTATCCGGCCAGTACGGTTAAATTGCCAACGGCTATTTTTGCTTTGGAGAAATGCAGCCAGCTTAAAATCAAGGGCATAAAAGAAGCATCCATGCAAACCGACAGTGCTTTTGCCGGGCAAACCAAAGTCAGCATTGATACTTCTGCCGAAAACGGTTTGCCAAGCATTAATCAGTACATCAAAAAGATTTTGCTGGTGAGCGATAACGACGCTTACAACCGTTTGTACGAGTTTGTGGGCCGCGAAGAAATCAACCAAAAACTGAAAAAATATGGCCTGAACCAAACGCGCATTATCAGCCGGTTGGCCGTTGGCGATGCGGGCGAAAGTACTAAGCACACCAACCCAATCGAATTTTTTGCCGGTAAAAGAAGCATCTATCAAAAGCCTGCTCAATTTGACCCGAAGGATTACCCGATGCAACTGGAAAATATGTTGCAGGGAAAAGGTTATTTGGACAGCCACGACCAATTGGTCAATCAACCTTTTGATTTTTTGGAAAAAAACATTTACACAATTTCCAACCAGCAGGAAGTTTTAAAGCGGTTGTTGTTCCCGGAAGTTTATCCAAGTTTAGAACAATTTCAACTTAAAAAAGAAGATTATAATTTGATTTATAAGTACATGAGTATGTTTCCAACTGAAAGTGATTATCCGAAATATCCAAGTCTGGAGTATTGGCCAGCTTATTGCAAGTTTTTGTTTTATGGTTCTCAAAAAGACACCACGCTCAATCCAAACATTCGAATTTTTAACAAAGTTGGCGATTCTTACGGATACGATATTGACAATGCTTACCTAATAGATTTTAAAAACAAAGTTGAATTTATGCTGACTGCCGTAATCCAATCCAACGAAGACGGCATTTACAACGACAACAAATACGAATACGAAACCGTGTGTTTGCCGTTTTTAAAACATTTGGGCGAAGTGGTTTATCAGCACGAATTGCAAAGGCAAAAGCAGCATTCGCCAGATTTGAGGAAGTTTAAGTTTGATTATCCTTCGAAAGATTAAGCCCCGGTTATTGTTTTCGCCACTTCCAAACCCGAAACCAGCGCAGCTTCCACCGTGCCCAATTGTTCGCCTTCAAACAAAGCTTCTCCTGCAAAATAAATAGTTTGGGCAACCGGCGTTTTTAAAATTTTTAAGGCTGAGGCGGTTTGCAAAGTGGCATAACTGTAAGAACCGCGGGCAAAAGGGTCGGCCGTCCAATTATAAACTTTTGCGGCCACCAATTTTTGCTCGATAAAAGAAGCACCGGCATTAAAAATATGTGCCAGCGATGTGATGGCTTCCTGCAAAAGTTCCTCGTCGCTTAAATGCTGCATTTCGTCTTGCGGTTTGCCGCCCAGCCAGCCTGTCAAAACGTTGTTTTGCTGTGGGTTTTGCGTCCACCAGGTTGGTATTTTTTCTTCGGAAAACAGGAACTGCATATTGTTTAAACCTTGTTTTTTCCAAAAAGGATCGGCAAATTCCATCACGATTTTGATGATGGCACCAAAACCCATTTCGGTAGCTGCTTTTCGTTGTTTGGGCAAATCAGGGTTAAAAGTGATGGAGCCCATTTCGTTTCCGTTTAAAGTTAAAACACCTAAAGGAACAGCTAACACCAATTTTTTGCCGGTAAAAGAAGCATGCTGATTGGCAATAACTTCGACCGAGTTTGGCTGCCAGTTAACCTGCCGAACAATTGTTTTTAAGTGAATTTCCCCGCCTAAATCCTGTACCTGTTTTGCCAGATAATTCATCAGTTGGACGTAGCCGCCGGGAATACGGAACTGCGTTTCTTCTTTATGATCGCCCAGCCATTCGTCGCGCAGCGAAAACAGACTAACGCGCGCCGCGTCGGCCGTATCATAACCGGCCGCAAACTGTTGGATGAATTTGCGCAACGCTGCAAATTTTTCTTCGTGGAAATGTTGCTGCAAAAACGTTTCGAGCGATTGGTCTTCCTGTACTTCCTGCAACGCTTTTTCAAACGCGTCCCAGTTCTCCGTAAAAAATTCGGACGCAACAATTTCCCCGTTTTTCGATTGGAAGCTTTCTCCGGAAACGGCTTTATATTTAATTTGTGCTTCTTTTAGCAGCTTTAACGTAAGCGGCAATTCGCCGTGGATAAATTCTGCGCCCAACTCTACCGGAACCGTAAAGTTATCGCCCGAAAACGTAAAACAACGTCCGCCGATCCGGTCTCTTGCTTCTAAAACGATTACTTTTTGTCCGGCTTTGGCCAATTTTAAAGCCGTTATTAAACCTGCGGCCCCGGCACCGATGATGATTGTATCAGCTTGATCCATGAAATTATAAACTGAAATATCTGCCGAATGTGTTGCTGTGATTTTGAACGGAGAGGGAAATCTTCTTCAAATCGTCCACCTAATTTATGCCGGTAAAAGAAGCATCTGAAAAGATTGTTCAACAAGTGCAAGATAACCACCGGACACTCCGGAGCGGCAGGCAATGTTTAAGGTTTACTTGGTTAACATTTTTAATTCTGCAACCACAAACTCCCATACTTCTTTTACCACCTAAATTTTAGTAAAATCAGAAGTGGTATGAAATTCAATCTCCGGGAAACCGCGCTTGGTTTGTTGATAAAATAGGCTTGACTTATGAAAAATCATTAATAAAAAGGGCAACACAAATATACTTGTGTTGCCCTTTAAAAATATTATTGCTTCGCAGAAATTACTGCACCTTAATCTGTTCAGGATCTGTGATGTTCATGATCGGCCTGCCCTGGTAATCGCCTATCGTTCCGGTTACGCAGGCTTTTTTCCCTTTAAAAGTTTCTTCCGGTTTTGTTTTAAACTTTGCTTTGTCTGCACTCATAATCACCAGCGTAATCAAACTTTTATCGCCTTCGCCGCCCATGTTTAAAATGGTAATGTCCGGCCCGTCCAAAACCCTGCCGCCATAAATCTGATCGCAAATGGTTACTTTTTCGCCACTGTGCTTCGCGATATCTTTTATATCGATGGTTTTTGTTTCCGTAGTGGTTTGGCTAAAGCCTTTTAATGCAACGAGTGTAAAAAAGGCGATGGAAAGGATCAGTTTTTTCATGTTTTTGCTTTTTTTGCTTGGTATAAAGATAAGCTAAAAGTAAAGTTCTACCTGCAATTATAAAAGCATCAGGTTAAATTTTGTTGCTGTTGATCTTTGGGTTTTGGCTGGCGTTAATAAATAGGATTAGAAATCCTTAGCGCAGAACTTATGTATAAATCAGAATGATAATTATTACTTTTGAGTGGTATGCCAACAGTTTTATTTATTTGGGGATGGAGGCTTTATTTTTACGCCAATGAAAACAAGGAGCCAATTCATATCCATGCCGAGAAAGGCGATATGGACTGCAAATATTGAATTTTTTTGAGGAAATGGATATAAAAGAAGAGTTTAGTTATAATATGTCGCCAAAAGACAAACGGGAAATAAGAAAAATCATATTTCAAAACTTTGATATGTTAACTGATTCTTGGAATAATTTTTTTGAAAAGACAATATGATAGCTACACATAAAATAGAGGCCATCCATTTTGAAAAGGATTTTATTATCCTAACTATTGATGGTAATGAACTTACCATACCTTTAGATCAATTATCTGCTAAATTGCAATCTGCAACTGATGTAGAAAGGGCAATGTGCAAAATTTCTCCTTCAGGTTATGGCATACATTGGCCTTTAATTGACGAAGATCTTTCTATTAATGGTATTCTTCGGGATTTTGCAAAGTAGGTTTCTGATAGACAAGCGTATTGCCACCAGTAAGTTGGACGTTAAAACAATTGGCTTCTGGTTTGGAATTGCAAATCCAAACTAGTATTATATTAGTAAAGTATTCTTTAATTTTCACTATTAACTTGGATTTCAATATTCATCATGGCTTTTTCGATTGCCTCGATAAGAAATTCTTTGTGTAAATTACTAACTGTTTTTCCTAATTCCTCTTTTTTTAAATTTACGTTAACTTCTTTTAGCCATTCATATTCATCTTTAAGCTTAACTGTAAAAACTCCATGAGGATAACGTTTATTAATGAGATTATAAATTAAATGCTTTTTTGAATTTAACATATTTATAAAAGAATTACAAAAGTTTTCAATTGGAATGTACATAAGTATGGGAATATCATAAAATTTGTTGTTATCAGAATTTCCTATTGACAAAGCCTCAACAAAGGTTTCAGGGTTTTCTTTAATCGATGCTACTAATTCGGCTGCACTAAATTCTATGCTTGTTTTCTTAGATTCTTCAATTGCTGTGTTTAAATATTTATAGTAAGATTCAAATTCTAAAGTTTTAGAAGCATGATAACCTTTCCCATAGCCCGACTTTCCAAATGGGCTATATTCAGGTTCTCTAAGTGCTTTTTTAATTTTCAAATTATTTACATTTTGAATAGCAATATCAAGAATTTCATTTTTGGTTTTATTTAGAAAGCCATTTTCGCTAAAAAGCAAAAAGATCCCGACTAAATGCGAAAGAATAATTTCATCTGAGATTGTCTTATTACTAAATTCATTAAATGCTAATTCAGTATTTATTAATAAATCATCATCTTCCAAATTCCAATAATTCCAAAGCTTAATCCATACAGGTGTATTTTCTTCAATATAATATTCACTATTTTCTATTGAAATTTTCACTTGGTTTATATCAATTGTGCCGAATGTGAAGAAATCATTCCACAAAAGATCACTAATTGGAGATCTATAAAAGTATGTCTGATTGTATTTCTTAAAAAAAACTTTTACGATATCTTCATCATTATCTTTATCATCTTCATCATTATCAAATAACGAATTGCCATACAATGAGAACAAATCCACTACCCTGTCGAGTGACATTAATCCTTTTTTTATTTCAAATTGTATAGTAAAATAAATGTACAGGATATGCTCAACCAGCTCTTTTTTTATTGAAATTGATTCTGGTAAAAATTTATAAAATATTCCGAAATCTTCAATAGACTGTCTTAAATGTCTTAAATTAGAATAATCAGCTAATAAATATAAGTCCTTAATATAATCATTATATTTAAGAATAAACCTTGCAGAATTATTGTCTAATAAACCAATGAAAACTCCTAATGCCTGATTTAGATTTGGTTTTACACTAAAACTTCTACTAATGAGTTTTTCTTTTATTTTGAAATATGGTTCTTTATTTGATTCATTTAAAAAATCATCTTCATTTGCTAAAATAAGTACTTTCAATTGCTGCGTTTCAACAATTTGATTAATGTAACCCAATATGTTAGTAATAGGAATAAGACATCTTTCTAAATCATCAAATACAATAATTTTTGATTTATTCTTATTTAAGTAATCTCCAATATTTAAGTCAATGTTTGTATTGCTTATATCTAAATCCGTTTTGCCATCGTTATTTAAATCAACTTTTATAGTAGCCTTAACTAAACCGGTGGCAACTTTACCTAAAAGCTTCATTCCTTTTGATGCTAATAGTGGATGAAGCTGTTGAAAAAAACTTTGCTCAATCTCTTTATAACTTGATATTCCAAAAAGACTGACAAACAAGAAATCAAATCCTTCAGCTTTTTTTTCTTCTATATATTTTTTAATAAACCATGTTTTTCCAACACCCCACTTACCAGTTAGCTGAACGGCATATCCCGGACTGTACTTTAGATTGAGATAATGATCCAAGTATGATTCAATATGTAAATTAGGATTTTCCATTTTTAAGTGGTTTGCTTAAACTAAAAATACATTCTTAATATTACTTATTGCTTCTAATCCCATACTTCTTTTACCACCTAATTTTTGGTAAATTCCGAAGTGGTATGAAACTCAATCTCCGGGAAATCACGTTTCGCTAAATTGATCATGTAATCGTTATCCGCCAAAAAAACCGTGTTACCGTCTTTGTCGGTGCCGATCTGATGTTGTTTGCGGTACGTAATTTCTTCCATCTTCTTTTTATCGGAAGAAGTGAGCCAACTGGAACGGCGGAAAGTAAGCGGACGAAAATGGCATTTTGCGCCATATTCGTGCTCCAAACGGAAGCTGATCACCTCAAACTGCAACTCGCCAACGGTGCCTACAATTTTGCGGTTGCCGGGCTGCTGCGTAAACAATTGCGCCACCCCTTCTTCGGTTAATTGCTGGATGCCTTTTTCCAACTGCTTGGTTTTCATCGGGTCGGCATTTTCCACTTCCTTAAAAATCTCCGGCGAAAAACTTGGGATGCCTTTAAACTGCAGCTTTTCGCCTTCGGTCAAGGTATCGCCGATTTTAAAGTTTCCGCTGTCGTACAAACCAACCACGTCGCCGGGCCATGCTTCTTCTACCAGGCTTTTTTCGTTGGCCATAAAATCCATCGGGTTGCTAAACTTCAGTTTCTTGCCCAAACGCGTGTGGTAATAAAACTTATTCCGCTCAAATTTTCCGGAGCAAATCCTTAAAAAAGCAATCCGGTCGCGGTGGTTTGGATCTAAGTTGGCGTGGATTTTAAACACAAAACCGGAAAAAGGTTTCTCCGTTGCCAAAACTTCGCGTTCTATCGCTTCGCGGCTTTTCGGGCTTGGCGCAATATTAATAAAAGTATCCAGCAGTTCACGAATGCCAAAATTATTAACGGCGCTGCCAAAAAACACCGGCGCCAGCAAGCCGTCTAAATACAATTCTTTATCTAATTTGCCGTAAACGCCGTTTATCAGTTCCAAATCGTCTTTCAAACCGTTTATTTCTTTGGGTTGAAGATGTTCTGTCAGCGTTTTATCGTCCAGGTTTTCTACCTGGATAATTGGTTTTGTTACTTTGGATTTATCAGGCTGAAATAAGTTAAGCTGATGGTTATAAATGTTGTAAACACCTTTAAACGTATAACCCTGACCAATTGGCCAGGAAAGCGGGCACAAGCTCAGGCTCAGTTTTTTCTCGATTTCGTCCAGCAAATCAAAAGCGTCTTTACCTTCGCGGTCCATTTTATTGATAAAAATAATTACCGGCGTGTTCCGCATCCGGCAAACGCCCATTAGTTTTTCGGTTTGCTCTTCCACACCTTTTACGCTATCCACCACCAAAATCACACTATCAACTGCTGATAAGGTCCGATAAGTGTCTTCGGCAAAATCCTTGTGGCCGGGCGTATCTAAAATATTGATGCGCTTGTCTTTATATTCAAAACCCATCACCGAAGTAGCCACCGAAATACCGCGCTGTTTTTCGATTTCCATAAAATCCGAAGTATTGCTTTGGTTGGCCTTGTTGCGTTTTACTGTTCCGGCCGTGTTGATGGCACCGCCAAACAGTAAAAATTTTTCGGTCAACGTGGTTTTACCGGCATCGGGGTGGCTGATAATGGCAAAGGTTTTTCTTTTTTCTATTTCAGGATAGTCCATATATCGTTAAGCTGCGCAAATAGGGCAGTTTTTTTGCTGTTTTTAAAGTTTTTAGTGAACAGAAGCAGCAGGAAAACAGGTTGTTAAGCAATTGCTTCATGTGCCGCAAAGATAAATAATTGTTCGGGGATTGAAAATGGCTGAAACCTTTGTTCATTTTTAAGTGGTAAAAGAAGCATCCGACAATTATTTTAAACCGAATTATTAGTTGCAGCATTTAAACATTTTAAAGAAAATGCTGTTCACAAAACAAAGTTGGCCGTTCCAAAACAAAAATGAATTTTTAATTAGTAGCGCAGGAAATTTTCGTTTAGTTGAAAAAAAATAATCCGTTTAGAAACAGCGTACGTAAAAAACAGAAAATGAATTGCAATGAGCTATTTCTAATGAAGAATTATAATGACAGATAATAACATGCCTAAGAAAGTATTGATTTTTGATGACGATGAAGATATCCTGGCGATTTGTACTTATATTTTGGAAGAACAAGGCTGGGAAGTTAGTACATTTTCAAACTGCAACAACGTAATTGAAAAAGTGGAAAGTATAATGCCGGAAGTGATTTTTATGGACAACTGGATCCCGGATTCGGGCGGCATTGTTGCCACACAGGCCATCAAGCAGCAGGAACGGTTGAAGCATATCCCGGTGATTTATTTTTCGGCCAACAACGATATAAAATCTTTGGCAAAACAAGCCGGTGCCGATTCTTTTCTGGCCAAACCATTTGATTTGGAAGAACTGGAAAATATTGTAAACCAAGTTTCTACGCCGCATTCCCCAACCGGGCAAGCATAGCAACAATAAACAGCATTACAAAAAATGAACAAACCTAAACCATTGAAACGTTTTTGGCCAACCACTGGCCTGGCCCTTGTTTCGGGCATGCGCACCATGGCTTCCATTTCTGCTTTAAGCAGTCATCTTGCCAAAAAGCCTTCGCCTTTTTTAACAGGTTCCCCATTAGGTTTTATGCAAAAAAAATATGTCGCTATTATTTTGAAGGCATTAACTCTGGCAGAAATGGCCGGCGATAAATTGCCCGACGCGCCAGACCGTATAGAAAAACCGGGTTTAATTGGCCGCGGGTTGGCTGGTGCTTTAACCGGCGCGGCACTTTATAAATCCAGGAACGGCAGTGCTTTTGCAGGTGCTATAGTTGGCAGTACCATTGCTGTTGCCGCAACTTACGGCAGTTATTACCTGCGGAAAAAAGTAGTGCATTCTTCCAACGTAAACGACCCGACCATTGGTACTTTGGAGGATATTGTGGCTTTGCACACCGCTAATTTAATGCTGTAAAAGAAGCATCTAACTATTGATTTTTTAGGTTGTTTTGCTGTGTAAAGCAACCGTCATATTGCTTTGTTTTCTTTCTGTGGACAAGGCTTTTTTGTATTTTTATATATGCAAATAAGCGAAGATTTTGATACGGTAAAAGAAGTATCGGCTCCTAAAGACGATTACAAACCTTACAAATTGTGGATGCCTAAACGCGTGGTGATTACGCCTGATGCTTTGAAAGAACCTTACGGCCAGGAAATGTACGAACGCATTAAAAGCCAGGGTTTGCAGGTTGAAGAGTTAAAGAACAACCGCATAACCGGTTTGCGCGGTGCGACCGAACGCGAAACTTATAAAATAGCTAAAAACACATTGGCTATTGTAAACGCGCCGCCGAGTGCTTTCAATCTGCGCCCGATTCCGCCTTCTGCGGATTGGCAGTTTCATTTGGCAGAAGGCTGCCCAGCGCATTGCCAGTATTGTTATCTGGCTGGAAGTTTGTCCGGCCCGCCTGCCATCCGTGTTTTTGCAAATCTGCCTTCTATCTTGAATAATCTGGAACGTTTTGAGCGTTTGAACAAGCCGGTTACTTTTGAGGCCAGTTGTTACACTGATCCTTTAAGTTTAGAGCATTTAACAGGCGGCTTGGAAAAAACGATTCAGTTTTTTGGCGAACGTGAAAACTCTTACTTGCGTTTTGTTACCAAGTTTGATGCGGTAAAACCTTTGCTTAATGTTCCGCACAACGGCCATTCCCGTTTCCGTATCAGTTTAAATGCCGAACCTGTTGCCAAACGTTTGGAAGGCGGCACGGCTTCTGTTCCGGCCCGGATTAAAGCGTTGCGAAAGTTAGCGCAGCCGAAAGAACTGGGTGGCGGCAATTATCCAATCGGTGTGGTTTTGGCACCCATTATGCCGATACCGGATTGGGAATTGCATTACAGCAATTTGTTCGACCAGTTGGAGCAAAACCTGGATTTTCCTTGTGATCTGACTTTTGAGTTGATCAGCCATCGTTTTACGCCGGGTTCTAAAGATGTTTTGCTGGAATGGTATCCGAATACGAGTTTGGAAATGGATGAAGCATCGCGTGCAACCAAAACCAATAAATTTGGCGGCACAAAATACGTTTACATCAAGGATACGATGAAAGCTTTGAAATCCTTTTTTGAACAACAAATTGCCCGGCGTTTTCCGAAAGCTACGATTTTATATTGGACGTAAGCACGCGTTTCCGCAAATCGCTTAAATCTCCGGTCCCGGCTTTTTTCAGATACGGAATGAAACAAACAACGGCAATCACACCGGCAATACCTTCGGCACAAACAATGGTAGAAGCACCAAAATAATGCGCTAAAAAACCGATGAGCAAACTGCCGATTGGTGCCATGCCCTGGAAAGCCATCACATAATAACTAATGACGCGGCCGCGCATGTTTTCGTCCACATGCGTTTGGATGTACGTGTTTGAAGCAGCAATTTGCGATAACATGCCAAACTCTGCAGCCATGATAAAACACAAAGCCAACGGAAACAGGCCGGTCAGCGAAAATAAAATCAGGCCGATGGCAAACTGTGCACTACAATAGGCAATCACTTTCAACAAACTGTTTCCGGGCTTTAAAGTGGCCATGTAAATTGCTCCACCCAACGCGCCCAAACCCGATACTGCGTTTAGCCAGCTAAAAGTAGTAACGTTGCCATGAAAGATGTTGGTTGCAAAAACAGGCAGCAAAGTAGAATAAGGCATCACGAAAAAACTGGTACAGGCCATTAGCAAAATAACCGAACGGATGCCGGTGTGCTGCTGCAAATAACTGTAACCATCGCGCAGGCCTTCCCAAATATCCTGCTTGTTGGGCTTTCTTTCGATGGGCGGGATTTTCATCAGCAGCAAGGAAGCAATCACGGCTACAAAACTGAGGAAGTTGGCCAAAAAGCAAATCCCTTCGCCAAAACTGCTTAAAATCAAGCCTGCCGCAACCGGGCCAAGCAGCCTTGCCAGCGTAACCATGGATGAATTTAGGGCAATGGCATTGGGCAAATCCTTTTTATCGTCCACCAGATTGATCATCAGCGATTGCCGGGCAGGCGTATCAAAAGCGTTGATGATCCCCAAAACCACACTCAAAATAATGATGATCGTGATATTGTGGTGGCCGGTCAGCACCACCGCGGCAAGCAAACCGGCCTGGATCATGGAAGCAATTTGTGTAAACAACAAAGTTTTGTAACGGCTGTGCCGGTCTGTTAACGCGCCGCCATAAGGTGAAAGCAGCATGATCGGGATTTGCCCGGCAAAAACAACCACGCCCAACATCAGTTCGGAATGCGTGAGGTTGAAAACGAGCCAGCTTACAGCCATCCGTTGCATCCAGGTGCCGATCAACGAAATGGCCTGGCCCGAAAAGTACAACCTGAAATTGGGGTATTTTAATGCCCGTACTGCCGTGAAATCCATAACAAGAAAAATAATTTTTACCAATGCTTCTTTTACTGCCCTAAAATTCGTGCCTTAAAAACAGCATCCTACTTTTTTAAAGGGTTTTGATTGGCCAAAACAGGTTTTGCAATTACCGGCGGCGCTGTTTTTGGTTTAGGCGGCGACACTGCTTTTTTAGCTTTTCGTGCCAAGCCCGGAATGATGGATTCTTTGGAAACCGGACGGTCTTTCGGCTTCCAGATAAAGCCTTTTAAATATTTATCGTCATCTTTTAAGCGGGCAATAGGCGTTATAAAAGCATCAGGCTTGCTTAAAAGCACAATTTCACTCGGTTTGTTGTTTTTCAGGTTGATCCTGATCCTGCTGCTCAGCGAGTGGTTCATGTTGGTAAACTGGTTGTTCTCGTACGTGTAATACAAACTTTCGGCGTTGCCATCCACAAACAAAGTGCTCAATTTGTTATTCCTGAAAATCCCCCTGATCTTTTTGCCCGAAACCTGGTTAAAATAAGTCGAATCGCCTTGCGTGTTCACTACAAAAGAAGAACGGATCAAGTCCATGTTGTCTAGTTTTTTGTTCTTTAGTTGAAGGAAAATTGTGTCCGCCGTCAACTGCGAACCTTCCGCCCAAATAATCGGTTTGATGTACAAGCGCACCAACGAATCGCTGTTGCTAAACGTGATCGAATCTGCAACGGCCTGCAAATCAGATTTAAAAATTTTGGCATGGTGCCAGGCCGTAATATTCCGAACGCGGGAAGTATCGCTCAAAACCACTTTCCGCGAAGCATAAACCGGGTCTTTTTCCAACGCTTTTTTGATGGAATCCTGCTGTGCCAGCCGCAACTTTCGCAAAGCGGCCGTGTCCGGCGCACGTTTCTTTTCTACTTTCGGCAAAATCATCTTGCCAAAAAATTCGCGGTGCCGGTAAGTGGTGTCCTGCAAGTTCCGCAGGTCAAGCTGCACCGCTTCCAGTTCGTTTTTGCCTTTGATGCGTGGTTTTGGCCGTGTTCGTGCTTTAACGGAAGTATCGCGCAAACCATACAAACGCATTTTTTCGCGCCTCTGCTTTTCGGCTTTAAAAGTGAGGATTTGGGTTTCCAGTGTATCGGCCGTCATATAAATCGAATCCCGCTTCGTAATCACCGTATCTTTTACAAGCGTTCGGATTGGTTTTTCAGCCAAAGCCGGTTTTGCCGGAGAAATTTTTGCCAGTTCGTTTTTTGGCGATGCTGTTTTTACCGTACTATTTTTGGTATTGGCTACTGGTTGGTTTTTTGGCGATGCTGTTTTTACCGTACTGTTTTTGGTATTGGCTATTGGTTGGTTTTTTGGCGATGCTGTTTTTACCGTACTGTTTTTGGTGTTTGAAGTTTTTGCAGAAGTTGCTGCCGGTGCTTCTTTTACCACATATTTTTCGGGATGTTTTAGCGAATCGCGGTTTACCGAATCGCGCTGCTCGGTTACAAAAATCACGTAAGCGTTTTTGGTAACCACCGTCCGTTCCTGCGCTTTGTAATAATTGGCCAGGTCGCCGCGCAGGTTGATGCGTTGCTCGGTATCGTTAAAAACAATGCGGCCATTGGCTCGGCCAAAACCTTTTAAATCATCAAAAAACAGCGTATCGCCCACCAACGTTCTGCTTCCGCTGTCGTAACGGTTGTTT
>CAXTKQ010000006.1:41283-65227 GCA_964244955.1 uncultured Sphingobacteriaceae bacterium
ACGTGCCAAATTCAGTGTACAACGTGTCGGTTTTTTGGTAGATGTGCGTTGGCCCGTAAAAGTAAGCAATTTTAGAATTGGAGTTGTAACGCATCGTGTCTGATTTTACCAGCGCATCTTTTCCCGTTAAAACCACATTGTACCGAAAATAAGCATCGCGCGAAAAAGCAAAATAATAACCATTCCGGCTCACCAGCGTGTTTTCTTTCTGGGTGAGTTTTCCGCCTTCTGTATAAGTTCCGTAGCGGGTTTGGGTGTTGTAATTGAGGTGATCGGTGGTAAGCGTGGCATCTTTATCCACCAAAATCACATGGTTGGTGAGGATGGCAATGTGCGTGTTGCCGTTGTAGTTCAACAGATCAGAATAAATATTTAAAGTATCGGCCTGATGGATAACGACATGGCCAAAAGCATCAAAAGCATTTTTTTGCGGATAAAAATACGCACTGTCTGATTGCAAAGTGGAATTTTCGTGTTGGAAAGTGCCGTTGTAAACTTTGAGAAAATCAACGCCTTTATTTTTAGAAAAAATAGTTTTGCTGGAAGAAACAAGGTTAACTTTGGCTGTTTTTTTCTGCTGCGCCCAACCGTAAACATTCAACAGCAACAAACAAAACGTGATCAATATTTTCTGCACAACACAAAATTAAATTTTTGAACGGGTAACCAAAACAATTAAATTTGAACATGATGCTGCCCGTACCACAATTTCAGGAATTTGCCCGGAGGCATGCTCTTTTTACCCCGCAAAATTTGGTGCTGGCGGCAGTAAGCGGCGGCAAAGATTCTGTTTTACTGGCGCACCTGCTTAAAAGTTCGGGCTTTCAGTTTGCCCTGGCGCATTGTAATTTTTTGCTCCGTGGAGAAGAATCGCAACGCGACCAGGAATTCACTTCAAATTTAGCCAATCGGTTGCAAGTGCCGTTTTTTTTAACAGCATTTAACACCGAAAATTATGCCGATAAAAACAGTGTTTCTATCCAAATGGCCGCACGGAAATTGCGTTACGAATGGTTTGAAAAACTTTGTGCCGAACACAATTTTGATTGCATTGCCCTGGCGCACCACCAAAACGATGCCGTTGAAACTATCCTTTTAAACTTAACACGCGGCACTGGTATTGCCGGCCTGCACGGAATTTTACCGAAAAATGGAAAATTGGTGAGGCCGATGCTGTTTTTATCCAAAGAAAATATAGACGAAATTTGTGCCGAAGAAAAACTGGGTTTTGTGGAAGACAGTTCCAACGCTTCTGCCAAATACGCGCGCAACAAAATCCGGCTGGAAGTGGTGCCAAAGCTGAAAGAACTCAACCCAAACCTCGAAAAAACATTTGAGCAAAACCTGGAACGTTTCCGCGAGTTGGAAACTTTGCTTGAAAGTCAGTTGCAGCATTTGCGCGATACTGTTTTTATCAGGCAAAATTTGGAGGTGCGGATTAAGATTGCAGACTTGAAAAAACTTTATCCGCAGCAATTATTAACTTTTGGTTTGCTGCGCGAATTTAATTTCAGCGGACAAGTGGTTGGTGATTTGATTGGATCGCTGGAAAAACAACCGGGAAAAGTTTTTGAATCAGTTACACACCAGATTATTTTAGATCGGGCAGAAATTATTATTTATCCAAGAAAAGAGCGTGGAAAGGAGATCGAGGAGCGAGGAGCGGAGCGCGTGGAGATCGAAGAAAACCAAAACGAAATCCGTTTCCAGGATTTTAAGTTGAAGCTTTTGCATGAAGGTTCAGCATTGATTGTTAGAAGTAACCCACTGGCAGTTTCCGTTGATGCCGAAAAACTGATCTTTCCGCTCACTATCCGCAACTGGCAAACCGGTGATTATTTTTTCCCGCTGGGGATGAAGAACAGGCAAAAATTAAGCGATTTTTTTGTGCACCAAAAACTGCCTTTGCACCAAAAATCAAAAGTTGCGGTGTTGGTAAACGGCAACCAGGAAATCATATGGCTGTGCGGTTTGCGGCTGGACGACCGGTACAAAGTGCGCGACCAAACCAAAAAAGTTGTTATCTTCGAATTGTCCAACCTTTTACCATGAGCACAAAACCGGCTTTTACCGAAAAGCAATACCTCGGCCGCGAGTTTATCCCGATCACCATCCGTTTGGCGCTGGCCATCCTTTGTTTTGCCATTTATTTTTTTACTGCCGAGCGCGAACGCAACGGCGATTTACTGTTGGTGGTTGGTTTTGGTATTTTGGTGATTTCCATCCTGATGGGTTTTATGCTGCATTTCCGCATCCGTGTAGTCAATAAAAGTGTGCTGGTTGATGGTTTGTGGACGACACAGTTGGTGAAGATTGATTTAAACAGCATCACCCACGTGGAGCAGAAACCCTATAGCCGTTACATCCTTAACAACCCGGTTTACAATTTGCACAAAAGAGGAACGATCCGTTTTTATACCGGCGGCAATTGCGCCGTGCATTTAACCGACCGGGATGGTTTGGTTTATATCATCGGTTCGCTGTATCCGAATGAATTGGAACGGGCGATTTTGGGGGAAATGGGGAAAAAGTAATTTTAGTTCATATTCTCAAGCATTCAAAGTTGAAAAGTGGGTTAGGTTTTAATCAACATTAAAAAATAAACCTGCACTTAAAATAGTTTTACATTACTTATCCAGCTAAAATAAGTGCTTTAAATGGTTAACAGTTATATTGAGGATATACGGGAAATTTTGTCGAGGGCACGACAAAAAGTGTATGCAACCATTAATGCTACAATGGTTCAGGCTTATTGGCAAATAGGCAAACGTATTGTGGAACAGGAACAGGAAGGAGAGAAGCGTGCAGCGTATGGCGAGCAGGTTTTAAAGGAATTATCCATAGCTCTTACTACTGAATTTGGAAAGGGTTTTTCTGCTGCTAACCTTCGTAACTTCCGGCAATTTTATTTAACTTATCCTAACCAAAAGATTTGCTACACACTGTGTAGCAAATTAACCTGGAGCCACAACAGGTTAATTATGAGAATTGATGATAATGAGGCTCGAAACTGGTATCTAAAAGAAGCAGCAGAGCAAGGTTGGAGTGTAAGAACTTTGGAACGTAACCTTAATACACTTTACTACCAGCGCTTAATTTCTTCGCAAAAAAGTCAGAATAATTCAAATGAAAGCCAAATAGAAAAATCAAATCTGGCCGACTTTATAAAAGACCCATACATCTTCGAATTTTTAAATATTTCTGAACCGATAACCACATCAGAGAGGGAAATAGAAACAGCTTTGATCCAAAACCTACAACAATTTTTATTAGAATTAGGCAAAGGGTTTTCTTTTGTAGCAAGACAATTCAGGATTAGTTCAGAAACGGAGCATTACTATATTGATCTTGTTTTTTACAATTACCTGCTCAAGTGTTTTGTTTTGATTGATCTTAAAGCAGGAAAATTATCTCATCAGGATATTGGGCAGATGGATATGTACCGTAGAATGTTTGATGACTTGAAGAAACCTAAAGGTGATAACCCTGCCATTGGTATAATTCTCTGTTTGGAAAAAAGCGAAACAGTAGTAAAATATTCTGTGATGAATGATAATCCTGCATTATTTGCTGCTAAATATAAACCCTATCTTCCTACCGAAGCAGAATTAATTACAGAAATAGAAAGGGAAAAAATCAGGCTTAAACTATCAGACGCAAAAAACGAATGATTCCAATTTTACTTTCCTCCCACAACTTCCCGTTTGCAGCTCCTTCCAAAACTCCTATATTTGCAGCACTCCACACGATAAAAAGTTTGGTTTATACAGAAGAGGTGAGAGATCAGGCTCCGTAACCCTCTGGCAACCCGCTTCAATTTTGAGGCAAGGTGCCAAATCCTGCTCCGCAAGGAGGACTATAAATTGAAGATGAAAAAAAATACATTTACCACTTATTTTACGGCTGTGTATTCAAGCTTGGGTTATCATATTCATTCTAGTAATTTTTGCTGAGACAAACTAAAATGATAATCCAGAGATTGAATAAAACAAACAACCTACAAAACCGATAGACATAATGGAAGCAGCCCAATTGACAGCACTGGAAAAAGAATTTGAAAATATACCGCTAAAAGAAGCATTGCAATTAATTGCAGCGCGTTTTCCGGGGCAGGTTGCTTTTTCAACTTCCTTCGGGATGGAAGACCAGGTAATTACGCACCTGATCGGTAAAAATAAAATCCCGATGAAAGTTTTTACTTTAGATACTGGCCGTTTGTTCAACGAAACCTACGAAGTTTGGTCGGCCACGGCAAATGCTTTTGACCTGCAAATTGATCCTTATTATCCCTATGCCGAAGAAATCCAGCATTTTGTACGGGAAAAAGGCATCAACAGTATGTACTTATCCGTGGATAACCGAAAAGAATGTTGCCGCATCCGCAAAATTGAGCCATTAAAAAGAGCATTAAAAGGCGTAGCCGTTTGGGTTACCGGCGTTCGTGCGGCGCAGTCGGCCAATCGGCAGAATTTTAAACTATTTGAGTGGGACGAAGCTTTTCAAACCGTTAAATTTAATCCGCTGCTGCATTGGAGCGACCAGGACGTTGCCGATTTTATCCACCAAAACCACACGCCTTACAACAAATTACACGATCAGGGTTTTTTAAGCATTGGCTGCGCGCCTTGTACACGTGCCATTCAATTTGGCGAAGACCCGCGCGCCGGACGCTGGTGGTGGGAAGATTCGAAGAAAGAATGCGGATTGCACCAGACCAAAGTATTGGCCGATATTACCGACCCGGAATTAACACAACAAACTAATATTCATTCATGAGCTCCAATCATTTAAAAGAACTGGAAGAAGAATCCATTTATATTATGCGCGAAGTGGCTGCGCAATTTGAGCGGCCGGCTTTATTATTTTCCGGCGGAAAAGATTCGATTACGCTGGTCCATTTGGCGCGTAAAGCTTTTTATCCGGCTAAATTTCCGTTTCCGTTGGTGCATATTGATACCGGACATAATTTCCCGGAAACGCTCACTTTTCGTGATCAATTGGTCGGAAAAATTGGTGCGCAATTAATCGTTCGTTATGTACAAGATAGTATCAACCAGAAAAAAGCAACCGAAGAAACCGGAAAATATGCCAGTCGGAACAGCTTGCAAACGGTAACGCTTCTGGATACGATTGAAGAATTTAAGTTTGATGCTTGCATTGGCGGCGCACGTCGCGACGAAGAAAAAGCACGTGCCAAAGAACGTATTTTCTCAGTTCGTGATGAGTTTGGTTCATGGGAGCCAAAACGCCAGCGGCCGGAATTATGGGCACATTTAAACGGCATGATTAATTACGGCGAAAATGTGCGTTGTTTCCCAATCAGCAACTGGACAGAGTTGGACGTTTGGAATTACATCAAACAGGAACAATTAGATTTGCCAAGCATTTATTTTACACATCCGCGTGAAGTTTTGGTGCGCGATGGTCAACTCTTCCCATATTCAGAATTTTTAAATATGGATGGCGAAGAAGTTTCGACGCAAGATGTTCGTTTCCGTACCGTTGGCGATATGACTTGTACCGCAGCCGTTTCTTCTACCGCCGGCACTTTGGATGATATTATTGCAGAAATTAAATCTTCCCGAATTTCAGAACGTGGTGCGCGGATGGATGATAAGCGATCCGAAGCGGCGATGGAGAAACGGAAATTGGCGGGATATTTTTAATGCTGTTTTTATCCCTATAAAATTAACATGGAACTTTTAAAATTCTCAACCGCGGGTAGTGTAGATGATGGCAAAAGCACGCTCATCGGCAGATTGTTGTACGATACCGGCTCGTTAACCGAAGACCAATTGGAAGCGGTGGAAGCAGCGAGCAAACGCAAAGGTTTTGATTACCTCGACCTTTCTTTGCTGACCGACGGTTTAAGTGCCGAACGTGAGCAAGGTATTACTATTGATGTAGCGCACATTTATTTTGCCACGGCCAACCGTAAATTTATCATTGCCGATACGCCCGGCCATGTAGAATATACGCGCAACATGGTTACCGGTGCATCCAATTCCAGGCTTTCTATTATTTTGATTGATGCACGAAAAGGCGTGATTGAGCAAACACAACGCCACTTTTTTATCGCCAATTTATTGCAGATTCCGGAGATTGTGGTTGCGGTAAACAAGATGGATTTGGTTGATTTTCAGCAGGCAAAATTTGATGCGATAAAAGAAGCATTCCTGCAGTTTACGCAAGGTTTCCCCAACTTCAAACAAAACATTACGTTCATCCCGATCTCTTCCCTGAAAGGCGATAATGTGGTAAACGAATCCGAAAATATGCCCTGGTACAAAGGGAAATCCTTGTTGCATTACCTGGAAAATGTAGATGTAAACAGTTATGTAAACAAGAAAGATGCACGTTTTCCGGTGCAGTATGTAATCCGTCCGCATTCCGAAGAGTTTCATGATTACCGCGGTTATGCCGGCCAGGTGATCAGCGGTGCGTTTTCGGTAGGCGAGGAAGTTACGGTGCTGCCTTCTCAACAAAAATCCAAAGTAAAACAAGTGGTTACGTTTGATGGTGATCTGGAAATTGCCGAAACGAACGCCTGCGTTACGTTATTGTTGGAAGATGAAGTGGACATTACCCGCGGAAATATGCTGGTAAAAACAGCAAACCCGCCGCAAATTGATAAAGAAATTACGGCCGATATTTGCTGGATGGACACGCAGCCTTTGGTTCAGGGCGGAAAATATTTGATCGAACACAGTCATAATTTAATTAAAGCGATGGTGCGGGAAGTGGATTATATCGTCCATACAAGCACGCTGAACAAAGACACCGAAACCAAAACTATCAAACTAAACGATATTGCCCGCGTAAAAATCAAAACCGCGCAGCCGCTTTTTTTCGACCCGTACGAACAAAACCAGGCCAACGGTTCTTTTATTTTAATCAACGAACAGACTAAAAATACGGTAGCGGCGGGGATAATTGTGTAGGAAGCTGTCAGCAGTTAGCAATCAGCTTTCAGCCACTTGCAGATTCGTCGCTTTGTCATCCCGACGATAGGAGGGATTTTCATTGAAGCGATAGAGAATTTAGGCCGATAAAAGAAGCATTGCAAATTGAAAGAAGATTTCTCCCTACGGTCGAAATGACAAAACCTAAAGCATCGGCACAAGTATCAAACAAGAACTCACAACCCGCAACTGAAAACCCACAACTGAAAATGCAAATCAACCTCAGCAGAAAAAATCAAGCTTACCATTTTGAAGCTGTGAATGCGCAAGGCAACACATTAAACATGGATGCGAATCCGGCAATTGGCGGAGAAAACCAAGGATTCCGTCCGATGGAAACAGTATTAGCAGCTTTAGGCGGGTGCAGCGCGATTGATATGATTTCCATTTTGAAAAAGCAAAAAGAACCGATTGAAGATTTACAGATTAGCATTAACGGTCATCGTTTTGAAGGTAAAGAACCTTCTTTGTTTGAAACCATTGATATCGAATTTCATGTTTTCGGTGCGGTAAACGAAGCAAAAATACAGCGCGCTTTGGAACTTACTTTCGAGAAATATTGTTCCGTCGCGTTAATCCTCAGCAAAACCGCAAAAATTAATTTTTCCTACAAGCTCAACTAAATACCATGAGTCAGCATTTTGAAACGCAAGCCGTTCGCACCCAATTAGAGCGCACACAGTACAAAGAGCATTCTGTGCCGATTTACATGACTTCCAGCTACAAGTTTGACGATGCAGAAGAAATGCGCGCGCTGTTTACCGGCGAACAGGAAGGCAACATTTACAGCCGCTACGCCAACCCAAACGTGGATGAATTCATTACCAAAATGGCAGTTTTGGAAGGCGCGGAAGACGGCTGGGCGACGGCAACCGGCATGGCGGCTATTTTTACCACTTTCGCTACGTTTTTAAAACAAGGCGACCATGTGCTTTCGAGCCGTTCGGTTTTTGGTTCTACGCACCAATTGCTTAACAATATTTTGCCAAAATGGGGCATCAGTTATACGTATGCTGATTTGGATAAAACCGAACAATGGGAAGCAGTCATCCAACCCAACACCAAAATGATTTTTGTGGAAACGCCTTCCAACCCGGGAATTGACATTATTGATTTGGAATGGCTGGGCAACTTTGCCAAAAAACACCAAACGCTGCTGGTGGTAGATAACTGTTTTGCAACGCCTTATTTGCAGCAACCCATCAAGTACGGAACCGATTTGTCCATCCATTCGGCCACAAAATACATAGACGGACAAGGCCGTGCTTTAGGCGGCATTATTTTAGGCCGAAGCGAACTGATTAAAGAAATTGAAGGTTTTGCGCGTCATTCCGGTCCGGCTTTATCGCCGTTTAACTCCTGGATTTTAAGCAAAAGTCTGGAAACTTTGGCCGTTCGGATGGACCGACATTGCGAAAGCGCGCTGAAAGTAGCCACGGCTTTGGAAGCAAACCCGGAAGTGGAATTGGTGAAATATCCTTTTCTGCCTTCACATCCGCAGTACGAAACCGCTAAAAAACAAATGAAACAAGGCGGCGGCATTATCACTTTTATTCCGAAAGGCGGATTGGAACGGGCAGCTAAATTTTTAGACGCTTTAAGGCTGTTTTCAATTTCGGCTAATTTGGGCGACACACGTTCGATTGCCACACATCCGGCTTCCAGCACGCACTCCAAACTAACGGAGGAGCAGCGGAATGAAGTTGGTATCCAGCCAGGAACCATCCGTTTGTCTATCGGCTTGGAACATGCCGACGATATTTTGCAGGATATTGAGCAGGCGTTGAAAACTTCTGTGATGGAATTGGAAACCTCAAAATAAGGTTCCTTAGAATTAAATTGAAAAAACATCTGCTAACGATTTTAGTAGGTATTTTTTTTATGTATATTTGTTACCTATAGTCAACATTAGTAATGATAAAAAAGAACATTATAAATGAATTAATCAAAACTATTCCTTTGAAGAGTTTAGAGCAGCAGTTGATTTATTTATATATTAAAAGCAAAAACATTGATTACACACAAAGCTCGATCTTAACAAATTATTTTAAGGACTTTGAACAAAATATAAAATTATTTTTTGATACTTCTTCATTGAATGTAAATTCGATTAAAGAACTTGAAAAATACTTAGAACTTATAATTCCTCAATCAGATCGAAAATTAAATGGAGCTTTTTTTACACCTGATTATATAATTGAATTCATTATAAATGAAATCCAACCAAAAGAAAATGATACTAATCTTGATCCAAGTTGTGGGTGCGGAGCTTTTTTAGTAGGGTTGTTAGATTTTTATAAACGATCTTTCAATAAATCCATACGTGATATTATTAAAGAAAATATATATGGATCGGATATTCTTGAATATAATATTTATCGAACAAAGTTGATTTTTACTATTTATGCATTGGAACATGGAGAAATATTACAAGAATCAGATTTCAATTTATTTCATCAAGATAGTTTAAAAGCTAAATGGGAATTATCCTTTGATAATATTTTAGGTAATCCACCTTACGTAAAATTTCAAGACCTATCAGACGAAAATAGGAACTATTTAGTTAAGCATTGGACAACTGTGGAAGGAGGAACTTTTAACCTTTATTTTGCTTTTTTTGAATTAGGGTATGACCTTTTAAAACCAAAAGGAAAATTAGGTTACATAACGCCTAATAATTATTTTACTTCGTTAGCGGGAGAATCAATTAGGAGATATTTTCAACAAAAAAAATGTGTTTCAAGAGTTATAGATTTCAGTGATAAAAAGGTTTTTGACGCTCAAACTTATACAGCACTTACTTTTTTAAATAAACAAGAGAATGAAGCGATAACGTTTGACAGAATAAAAGAAGGTTACAAACCTGAGGATTTTTTACTAATCGCAAATGGTTCACCCAACTATCTTAGAAACTTAAACTATAAAAAATGGCGATTGCTAAAAACAGACGAACAAGAAAACATTAAAAACATAGAAACAATAGGAACACCAATTGGTAAACTCTATGATATTTGTGTTGGTATTGCAACTTTAAAAGATGAAATATTTTTTGTGGACGGAAGCCTTGAAAAAAACGGTTGTTACTTAAAAATAACACAGAAGGGAACTTTTGAAATTGAGAAGGAGGTAACAAAATCTGTATACAAAATATCTGACTTTAAATCGCAAGAAGAAGCAGAAAAAAACACAAGAAGAATTATTTGTCCTTATAAAATAAAAAAAGGTAGCGCAACACCTATATCTGAAAATAATTTCAAAAAAGAATTTCCAAAATGTTATGCTTACTTGTTAACAGAAAAAGAAAATCTTTTATCAAGAGACAAGGGTAAAGTAGCTTTTGAACCATTTTTTGTTTGGGGACGTACACAAGGACTTACAAAGACAGGAAAACGGATATTAAACCCAACATTTAGTCAAAAGCCTCGCTTCCTTTTAGTTGAGGAAAAAGATGCATTTTTTACAAATGGTTATGGGATATTTTTTAAAGATCGCGAAAATGAAAACGAGCTGTTTTCAAGTTCTGTTAACCCTATTACTCAAATTGAAAATATAGATGTTGTACAAAAAATTTTAAACTCAAATATAATGCACTATTATATTAGTAAAACTAGTGTATCTATTGAAGGAGGATATCCATGCTACCAAAAGAATTTCATCGAGAAGTTCACAATTCCAGAATTTACAAATAGAGAGATACAATCTCTTCGTTCATTAAGAGAAATCCACCATATTGACGATTTTTTGATAGAAAAATATCAACTTGAATTTTTATCTACTAAATCGTTCTGAATAAACTTTTATTAAGTCCGGTATGAATTTTTCCCAAGTTAAATCGCTTATATCAATTGAGGAATTTTCAGGAATTAAGCCATCACTTTCTAATTCTTCTTTGCTATTATAAATTTTTGCTGGTGACTTACTAAAGTCAACAATTAACAGACAAACTTTTTCGTACTGATAGAAATTCTTTTCAGTTCCTTTGCGACTATTAATAGCTCGAAATGACTTTATGTATTTTATAACAGTTGCTTGATTTGGTTTCTTGAAAACAATTTTCTTGTTTTTGATCTCCTTGTCGTCATACTCAGGAATAGCAATCATATACAATTCACCTAAACACATTTGCGGACATCGATCATGCAAATTTATTGCTTCAGAAGTTGTTCTTTCATATAGAGTGTCAAAATTCTTTTGAATGCTACTAATCTGACTTCTGACATTAATAGAAATTGTACTTTCCGTAAATTTTTCTCCATATTCATCTACTACGTCTTGTAATAAACCTTCTTGTAAAATTTCTACGGCCTTGTCATGATTACTAATAACGCATACATCTTGGTTTTTTTGTTTGCGAGATCCTGCTAATTTAAGCTCGGGGGTACGGCTATTTAAAGGCGGAAAAATCAAATCTTTATCAATTCCGGCATTTATAAGTTCAGACTTTACGGCTTCATGTAAATTTAAAATTGGTCTTGAAGACCTAATCATTGCTTCTTTACCTTTATCACCACCTTCACTAATAGAATTTTCAATTAATGTTTTAAAATTATTGATCGCCTCTTGGATATTTATTAAACTCATTGTTGTCGAAAAAATCTTTAAGATTCAAATGCAAAGCTTCGGCTATCTTTTCTATGTTTATTATTGATACATTTCGTTGGCCATTTTCAATACTGGCTATATAACTTCTATCTAAATCGGCAGCATAAGCTAAATCTTTTTGGGACATAGCTTTTTCTTCTCGCAATTGCTTTATTCTTTGTCCTAACTTCAATCTTACGTCCACATTTCAAAAGTTCACTTTTGTTGACTATAAATCAAAGACTATAAGTAACATCAAGCATTATACTACTTTATGACTTTTTAAGTAATATTATTTTAAGTAATTTATCTATCATTGTATAGTCTATTAAATTTATAGAATATAATGCAAAGTTTTAGAACAGAACTGGAAAACCCGGTTGTTGAGAAAGACATTCTGGATTTAGAAAAGAAAATCCGTTTGTTTCGTGAGGGAAAGATTGATGAAGAAAAATTTCGCAGCCTGCGTTTGGCGCGCGGCGTTTACGGTCAGCGTCAGCAAGGCGTACAAATGGTGCGTATTAAATTGCCTTACGGGAAAGTTTCGATGCAGCAATTAAGCAAGATCAGCGGTGTTTCTGATGAGTATGCAACTGGTAATTTACACATCACCACGCGTCAGGATATTCAGATTCACTTTGTAAGTTTGGACAGAACGCCGCAATTGTGGGCCGAATTGGAAGAAGACGATATTACGTTGCGTGAAGCTTGCGGCAATACCGTTCGAAACGTAACCGCTTCGGCAATGGCTGGCATTGACCCAAAAGAACCTTTTGATGTTTCGCCTTATGCCCATGCGGTTTTTGCTTATTTTTTGCGAAACCCGATTTGCCAGGAAATGGGCCGCAAGTTTAAGATCGCTTTTTCTTCTTCCGAAGATGATTCTGCTTTTGCTTTTATGCACGATCTGGGTTTTATCCCGAAGGTAAAAATCGAAAACGGAGCCGAAGTAAGGGGTTTTAAAGTGGTTTTGGGCGGAGGCTTGGGTTCTCAGCCTTATATCGCAGATTCGGTTACTGATTTTATGCCGGTCAACCAAATCATTCCTTTTGCAGAATCAGTTTTGCGGGTTTTTGACCGTTACGGCGAACGCAACAAACGCCACAAAGCGCGGATGAAATATTTGGTGCAGGAAATTGGTGCCGAAGAATTGATCCGTTTAGCAGAAGCAGAACGTTTGGCGTTGAAGAATAAAACCTTTGAGATCAGCACGTTTGAGAACGAAATGTCAATTCCGAATCAGGAAATTTTGAGTGCCGAAATCACTAACCCTTTAAAATACGAGCAATGGTTAAAAACCAATGTCTTCCCACAAAAACAAGCAGGATTTGTAGCCATCGGTTTGCGAATTCAAAACGGAGATATTAAAACGCCTATTGCACGCCAATTAATTAACCTGGTAAAAACAGCGGCGGCTGATGATATCCGTTTAACCAACACACAAGGCATGTTGCTGAAGTTTGTGCGCGAAGAAAACCTGCCTTACGTTTTTGAAGAACTGAACAAATTAAATTTAGCCGAACCAGGTTTTGAAAGTATGGCCGATATTACTTCCTGCCCGGGAACGGATACTTGTAATTTGGGGATTTCCAACAGTACCGGCATTACGCGTGAACTGGAAAAAGTGATCAAAAACGAGTTTCCGGATTTAATTTATAACACGGATATCAAAATCAAGATCAGCGGCTGCATCAATTCCTGCGCGCAACATGCCATGGCCAGCATTGGTTTTCATGGTTCGAGCATGAAGATTGACAAGATGGTTGCGCCGGCTTTGCAAGTGCTTTTGGGCGGCGGCCCAACCGGAAACGGAGCCGGAGTTGCTGCGGATAAAGTGATTAAAGTGCCAAGCAAACGCGGCCCGCAAGTGCTGCGCGATTTGTTGTTTGATTATCAAACCAATTCCATAGAAGGCGAACTTTTTAATCAATATTACAACCGCCAGGGCAAAATTTATTTCTACGATTTGTTAAATCCGCTTGGCGATACCAAAACCGTTACGCCGGATGATTTTATTGATTGGGAACAAGATGCGCCTTATAAAACCGAAATTGGCGTGGGCGAATGTGCCGGCGTGATGATTGATTTGGTGGCAACTTTATTGCTGGAATCCGAAGAAAAACTGGATAACGCCGATGCTTCTTTTAGGGCACAAGATTTTGCCGATGCCATTTATTACGCTTATTCGGCTTTCGTGCACACAGCAAAAGCGTTGCTGATCTCTGAAAATATCAAAACCAATACACAGGCTGGCATTATCACGGATTTCGACCAGAACTTTGTGGCGAACAACAAAATCGAACTGCATTTAAGTTTTGAAGATTTGGTTTACCAGATCAACCAGCAGGAACCAACTGCCGATTTTGCCGCTTATTACATCGAGCAATCGCGTTTGTTTAAACAGAAAGCTGCGGATTATCGCGCCGAACAATTATCGGAAAAGACACTAAAATTATAGTGGTAAAAGAAGCATGGACACAACGGGCGTAGCGATTGGCAAAACAGCGGAAGTAAACACGCTTTTTCCGGTTTTTTTAAAGCCGGACAAGCTGAATATTTTGCTGGTGGGCGGTGGTTATGTGGCGATGGAAAAGTTGGAAGCGATTTTTGGCAATTGCCCGAATGCCAACGTGAAGCTGGTCGGGCGCGAGGTTTCTGCGGAAATCAAAAATTATACCGATAAAAGAAGCATTCCTTTTGAAGAACGCGCTTTTACGGAAACTGATCTTTTGGAAAGGGATTTGGTGATTGTTGCGGTTGATGACAAGCAAACTGGCCGCCACATTTACGAGTTGTGCAAGGCGCGGAACCTGCTGGTTAACGTGGCAGATACGCCGCCGCTTTGCGATTTCTACCTCAGTTCTGTTGTACAAAAAGGCAACCTTAAAATTGCCATTTCTACCAATGGAAAATCGCCAACAGTTGCCAAACGCGTAAAAGAGGTTTTAAACGAGACTTTTCCGGCAGAGATTGATGACGTACTGACCAACATGACGCAAATCCGCCAAAAACTAAACGGCGATTTTTCCGACAAAGTAAAACAATTGAATGAAATTACGGCAGGTTTGGTGAACGAGCAACCGGCGAAAGTTAAAATTACACGTCCTGTTGCCATCACTTTTGCTGTTTTATCGGCCATTAGTTTGATGATTTTAGGCCATGTGCTTTTTACTTTTCTTAACCACGAACGGATTTTAAATGTGCAATATTGGCTGAGCGCACAATTTAACCAGCAATTATTGCTGTACATGCTGGGCGGTTTTATTGCTTCGCTGATTGACGGCGCCTGCGGCATGGCTTACGGCGTAACTTCAACCACTTTTCTGCTTTCGCTGGGCATTCCGCCTGCTGCGGCAAGTGCCAGCGTTCATGCTTCCGAAGTTTTTAACAACGGCACTTCCGGTTTAATGCACTGGCGGTCAGGAAATGTCAACTTTAAACTCTTTAAAAAAATGTTGATCCCGGGGATTATCGGTGCTGTTTCCGGTGCTACCATTTTGTCTTCGCTGCATCAATACAGTCAGTATTTAAAACCGGTGGTGGGTTGTTATACGCTGTTTTTGGGTGTGCTGATTATCCGTAAAGCCTTAAATAAAACACGTTCGACCAAAAAAATCAAAAAGATTGGTTTGCTGGCCGGCATTGGCGGTTTGCTTGATGCGATTGGCGGCGGCGGCTGGGGGCCGATTGTTACCACCGGATTAATTGCCGGCGGCCGAAACGTACGTTACACCATCGGCACTTCCACGTTAACCAAAGGCTGCTTGGCTTTTACCAGTGCCGTTACTTTTATTTTGCTGATTGGTTTGCACCATTTCCAGGTAATTTTGGGTTTGGTTTTGGGCGGAATGATTGCCGCGCCAATTGCCGTACGCATCTCCAATAAACTGCCGGTAAAAACACTAATGCTGTTTGTTGGCGTAGTGGTAATTTTGGTTTCGCTGCGCATTGTTTCCACAATATTTTTCAAATAAGCAGCTTAGCAAATTTTTTTACATTTGTTTAGTCGTTCCAGATTTAAACACCATTTCCATTGCTCACCAAAAAAACAAAATACGCTGTAAAAGCCCTGATGGCATTGGCCCGAAACACAGAAAACAAGCCGATGCTGATTGCCGATATTGCCAAAGGCGACCAGTTGCCCAAAAAATTTCTGGAAGCTATTTTACTGGAACTGAAACGCGGCGGGTTTTTAAGCAGTAAAAAAGGTGCAGGCGGCGGTTATTACTTGCTAAAAACAGCAGAAGACATTAAGCTTTCTGCCATTATCCGCGTGATTGATGGACCAATTGCTCTGTTGCCTTGCGTGAGTTTAAACTTTTACGAAAAATGTGCTGAATGTGTGGACGAGCATTACTGCGGCATCCGCGATGTGATGGCCAATGTACGTGATGCAACGTTAAAAATTTTAGGTGATACGAGCGTTGCAGATATGGTTCGGCGTGAAGATAATTTGGCCAAGGCAGAAGGAAAGGTAGCAGATGATAGTTTGCTGGGTTGATTAAAAGATGCTCAGGTTAAACTTTGCCAACTCATATGAAATATCTCCTTAAAATATTTGTATTTTTTTGGGTAGTCTTTTGGTTTTATTTGGGAATTATATCATTTCTGGAAACTCCTAAACAGATTGAAAATGATAAAGCATTTTTAGCAAATAGAATTAAGCCAGCGGTTAGCTTTGTAACTAAATTTAAATTTAAAAACAGGCGTTTGCCTACTTATAGAGAGTTTTATATTTGGGAAAAAGAATACTACCATGACAACTCATTAAATTTAAAACAACCCGTCGATTCTTTAATTGAAAGCTTTGGATCGGTTCATTATATTAGACGTAATTTAGATATAATTACCAACAATCAGGATAAATTTAAAAAAGCTGATTGGACAAAAGATTTTGCTATTAGTGCTTGGCGTGGTGAATGGATGGAATATTATTTTTCATGGAATAACAGCTATGATAGTAATAATTATACATGGAACGATGGTTGGATTAGTTTAATTATTTTTTGTGGTATTGGTTTATTGCCAATAATAATTTGGGTTTATTTAAGTAAAAAAACAGCTTCAATTCAGAAAAACATAATTTGATTTCAGAAAATAATAGTTAATTATCGCTTACGCATCAAAGTTAAATTCAACTAGATTAAAGTCATATACATAGAAGAAAAATTTAAATGCAAAAAATTACAACCTTTTTAACTTTTAACAACCAGGCCGAAGAAGCCGCAAACTTGTACGTTGCTGTTTTTAAAGATGCAAAAATTACCAATATCAGCAGAAATGGCGAAACGGTTTTTTCGGTAACCTTTCAATTGTTCGGGCAAAATTTTTATGCGTTAAACGGCGGTCCGCATTTTACTTTTTCACCAGGCATTTCTTTGTTTGTGAATTGCGAAACGCAGCAGGAAGTGGATGAATTGTGGGAAAAGCTTTCGGATGGCGGCGAAAAAGGGCGCTGCGGCTGGCTGAAAGATAAGTTTGGTGTTTCCTGGCAAATTATCCCTTCGGCTTTAGGCAAATTGATGCAAGGCAAAGATCCCGAAAAATCAAAACGTGTGATGCAGGCGATGATGCAAATGAACAACATTGTGATTTCGGATTTGCAAAAAGCTTATGATGGATAGCTCAACTCCGTGGGAGTTTCCTGTTTATAACCGTTTTGTAATGAATTTCGTATCTTAAACTGTGAGACAAAGACTTTATATTGATACTTCTGTTTTTGGTGGCTATTTTGATCAGGAATTTGAAGAATTTACGAAGCCACTTTTTGAAAGAATATCAAAGGGCGAGTTCGTATTGCTTTTTTCTACTGTAACCCAGGAAGAATTAGAAAATGCACCAGATAATGTTCGAAACCTAGTTAAGAATTTAAAAGCTGATAACACAGAATTTATTGAAGAAACCAGAGAAGCGGTTGAATTGGCAACTCAATATATTGATGAAAAAGTGGTTGGAAAAACAAGTTATGCCGATTGTTTGCATATTGCTTTAGCAACCATTTATCATGCAGATTTTTTAGTTAGTTGGAACTTTAAACATATTGTCAATGTTCAAAGAATCACGGGTTACAATGCGATTAACATTAAAAATGGTTATAAATATTTAGAGATTCGTTCACCAAGAGATTTAATGCGATATGAAGACGACAATTGAGAAAAATTTTGATTCGGTAAAATACATGCGAGAGCAAAGAGAAAAGTTGAGTGAAAAGCTAATCATTATGACTAAAGAAGAAATTGTAGCCTATTTTAAGCGAAAACGATCTGAAAACACGGTTAAACCTTCTGCATAAAGTTATCTTTTTGGTCCTTTATAGCCAACACAATAATAAACCCAAAACTTCCTCGCATCAGCATTACCATTTTTTATGATAATCGGTTCCAATTCCTGCACTTCGTTAAAATAAGTTTTTAACTCCGAAGGAATAGTCCCATTCTTCGCAGTGTTTTTAAAACCAGGATCAGAATCTACAAAAAGCGCATTTTTGCCTGTTAAAAGAAGTATGTTATCGCCGATATAATCAAACTGCAATGCTGGCTGACCCAGAATATTTTGCGCATAGATTTTTTGTGGAAGAAAAAAGCTCAGTTCGGCACTGGTTTTGTAACCATCCGCAGAAAAAATAAAGGTGTTTGGATAGGTTTTTTGAAGGGTTTCTACACGCTTTGCCAATTGTTCCCAGCCGAACCAAGTGTCATCGCTTTTTATTGGCACGGGATAAAAAATCACTTCTACGGCAAAAGCCAAATGTAAAACGGCTGCTATCCAAACGTTAATCCGGGTTGATTTTTGGGAGGTGAAAATCGCAAGGAAAATAAAACCGGTGATGTAGGAAGGCATCATCCAATTGATTTTGACCCAGTAAAACAGGCTGATCAAAAAGAAACCCAAAAACGCAGGCAAAAAAAAGCATAGTAAAAACAGTATTTGGTCGGTTGGTAATTTCCATTTAACCAATACTTTTTTAATGGTTTTAAAGGTAAGCGCTATCAATCCGAAGAAAGCCACGGGCAGCAACAGAAAGAGTTGTGTGCCAATCGTTCCCAAAAAGAGTTTTGGTTTGAGCTGAAATTTGGCAATATCGCCTGTCCGGTTAGCCGATTGAAACAGGAACGATGCAAACTGATGCTGGTAATTCCAGTAAAAAACCGGAAAAGTTACCAAAACAGAAATCAGCAAACTCAACCACAACCAACCGGAAAGCAGCAGTTTTCGATATTGGTTGGAAAAGATCAGGAACAAAATTAATCCGATTTGCAGCAATACGGCGGTGTATTTACTATCAAAAGTCAGTCCTATCAGTAAACCAGCCAGTGGCCAGTACAATTTTTGCTGCCTAAAAACAGCATGGTAAAGTGCAATTAAACTTAACGTCCAAAACAGTAACAGTGGAACATCTGGCGTAGAAATGGTAGAAAGAATGGAAACTAAAAAAGTTGAACCAACAAGCACCAAAGCCAGATTTTGCTTTTGCTTCGATAAAAAACAACCGGCCAGTTTATAAAATGCAAAGAGTGTTAAGCTGGTAATGGTAAAATCGGCCAGCTTGATGACGAAAACGTGTTTCCCAAAAATGGTGGTAAACAACCGGAGCAAGTAGCCAATCATGCCCGGATGGTCGAAGTAGGACCAGGCCAAATGTTCGCCGTAAAAATCGTAATAAGCATCTTGCGGCATCATCCCAAAAAACGGCAGCAGCAGCAAGCGGAAAAGTTGGAAGCAAAACAGGATGGTTAGGAAGGGATGTTGCTTGTAGAACTTGTAAATGATATTCATTTTAGCGTTTTGTCATCTCGACGATAGGAGAGATCCTCATCGAACAAAAAAGATTTATCGCTTTGAAGAAGATTTCTCCCGTTGGTCGAAATGATAGACAGTCTTTTCATCATACTTCTTTTACCACCCAAAAACCTACATCTTCAAACCAATTTCCCGTAACCGCTCATCCAGGTATTCGCCAGCCGTTGCATCCGGGTAAGCTTTTGGATGCGCTTCATCAATACAAGTATCCAAACAAGCCAGACTGACCGTAGATTTTGGGTGCAGGAAAAACGGGACGGAATAACGGGAAGTTTTCATCATTTCGCGCGGCGGGTTAACCACACGGTGTGTGGTAGAACGCAGTTTGTTGTTGGTCAATCGTTGCAGCATATCGCCTACGTTTACCACAATATCTTCGCCGTGTGCTTTTACCGGAAACCATTCGCCTTCGCGGGTCAGCACTTCCAAACCATCGGCACTGGCACCAATCAAAAGTGTGATTAGGTTGATGTCTTCATGCGCACCGGCACGAACAGCATCGTCAGGAACAGCATCCGGATCCTCGATCGGGAAATAATGGATGCCGCGCAAAATAGAGTTGCCGTTGTGCACTTTATCGTCAAAATAATTTTCGGGCAGTTCTAAATAAACGGCAATGGCGCGCAGCAAATGTTCGCCGGCCTGCTCTAATTTCTGGTAAACTTCGCGGGTTATCGGGTTAAATTCGGGTAGTTCTTTTACCACCAAATTTTCAGGGTACAATTCTTTCACCGGGTCTCCGTCCGTAACTGTTTGTCCGATTTGCCAAAACTCTTTTAAATCAGGCGTTTTTGAGTCTTTTGCTTTTTCTCGGCCTTTGCTGGTGTAGCCGCGCTGGCCGGCCAGTTCAGGTTTTTCGTAACTGAGTTTGATTTCATCGGGCAAGGAAAACAGTTTTTGCACCTGTTCGTATAATTTGGCAATCAGTTCTTTGCTCAAACCGTGGTTGCTTACAGTGATAAAACCGGTATCGTTAAAAGCCTGGCCAACTTCGTTTGAAAAGCTTTTTTTTTCTTCGGCCGAACCATTGATATAGGTGTTTAAATCTACACGCGGGATATTTATCGTTTTCATACAGGAACAATTTGCCGCTAAAATTACTTATTCTGATGCAATTGCAGCAGGTGTTGACAAAATATGCGGATTTGCTGTTGCTGAAAAAATGGTGCTAAAAGAAGCATCAGATTGATATACCCGACTGGAAATTAAACGTTTTTGTTAATTATTAGTCGAAATAAGATATTACCTGTTAACCTTATATAAACCTCATTATGATAAATATAATTCGAAAAGCAACAGCCGCATTTATGCTGGTTTTAGCGGTAATTTGTTGCCTCAATATACCTGTTGCAAAGGCACAACCAGGCGCGACTATAACGATGCAAACTTTTTACAACGAGCTGGAGCCTTATGGGCAATGGATTGACGACCCCGAACTGGGCTATGTTTGGGCACCCGATGTGGACCAAAGCTTTAAACCTTATGCTACCAATGGCCATTGGGTAGAAACGGAATACGGCAATACCTGGGTTTCTGATTATGATTGGGGCTGGGCAGCTTTCCACTACGGCAGGTGGCGTTACGATAATAACTACGGCTGGGAGTGGATACCCGGAACAGAATGGGCACCGGCTTGGGTAAACTGGCGCACTGGCGGCGATTATTACGGTTGGGCTCCGCTTGGCCCCGGCATTGATATTGATGTTGCTATTGGCAGCGGCTATTATGCGCCTAATAACTACTGGGTTTTTGTGCCGAGGCAATACTTGTGCTCGCCTTCCATCAACCGTTATTATTTGCCGACTAGCCGTAATGTGGTCATCATCCGCAATACAACCATTATCAGCAATGTTTATAACGGTGGCAGCCGCAGGTATATCAGCGGGCCGCGGCCGGCAGAAATTGAACGATATGCAGGAAACCGGATCAATGTTTACAACATCAACAACAATAACCGGCCGGGCGCAACCAGGATCAATAACAATACCATCAACATTTACAGGCCGGAAATTGCTGCCAACGGCTACGGAAATAACCAGCCTGCCCCGGCACATATGATCAACCGTGGCAGTTATAATGATAACCGCAACCGCACGAACAATAACTATGGGCAGAACAACGGCAACCCAAACAATAATGGACGGTTTGGCAATTCGCGCCAGTGGGGCAGCCAGGGAAATGGTTCGGTACAAAGCAACAATCCGGCAAACCCGAATTATGGCGGGAACAGCAACAATGGTTACGGCCGACCTGCCCGGACAGACAACCCTAACAGCAATAACAGGCAGTTTCCGCAAAGTGGCAACACACCGAACCCAAATGTGAACAACAATACGGGCATTAACAATCCGGGAAGTGTGCCGCCTGCAACTGCAAACGGAAACAACCCTTATAACCCAAATAGCAGGCAAGCCAGGGAGAACCAGGGATTGCCCAACACAAACGCGCAGCCAACCAACGATTGGCGCAGTTCCAGAAATTTTGACCGGAACAGAAACCGTGCGCAAGACAACCAGCTAATCCAACAAAACCAGGCGCAACAACAGCAAATGCAGCAGCAGCGCGAACAGCAGAACCAGCAACGCCAGCAACAAATGCAGCAAAACCAGGCGCAACAACAGCAAATGCAGCAACAGCGCGAACAACAGAACCAGCAACGGGAGCAGCAAATGCAGCAACAACGCGAGCAGCAAATGCAACAACAAAACCAACAGCGCGAACAACAGCGCCAGCAGCAGATACCGCCGCCGCAACAACAAGCGCGCCCTGCAAGGCAGGATGTGCCGGAACGCGGCAGGCCGGAACGGATTTAAAAATAAATTTCACTTTGCACCAAAAAGCTTTTCCGAAACACAGAAAAGCTTTTTTTATGCCTGAAAAATTAGAAGTGTTATGTTTTAAAAGAATTAAAAGGAATGTTGAAATTGCTACGGTAATATCTGGGCAAAAGCTGTTTCAAACAAAAGCATGCTTCTTTTAGCACCTTATTTTTTGTGCTTCATTTTGAGGGTTTTTTAAATAAGGCTTTATTTTTTCTAAAAGTCCGTCGGGCGTATAAGGTTTCAAGAAGTAGTCGGTTAAACCTTCATCCTTCAAATTTTCTAAATCCAAACCAAAAACGCTTCCGGTCAGGGCAATAATCGGTAACTGCTGGTATTTTTCATCCGGCAATAGCCTGATTTTTCTGGTCGCCATAAAACCGTCCATCACTGGCATGTGCAAATCCATCAGCACCAAATCGTAATCTTTTTGCATCACTGTTTTGTAAGCTTCCAATCCGTTTTCTACACAATCGGCTTCAATGCCCCATTTAAAAAACAGCTTTTTGGCCAATTTGCAATTGATCGCATTGTCATCGGCAACCAATACCAAACCCAAGCTTAAAGCACATTGCTTTTGGTTATTGCTGTTTGTTTGGGTATTGTTTAATGCTGCTTTCAACGGTCGTAATCT
Organism: uncultured Sphingobacteriaceae bacterium; assembly: GCA_964244955.1. Lineage (GTDB taxonomy): Bacteria > Bacteroidota > Bacteroidia > Sphingobacteriales > Sphingobacteriaceae > Mucilaginibacter_A. The sequence goes on from CAXTKQ010000006.1 coordinate 64,080, forward strand.
TTGCCTTGCCATCACCTTAAAACTCTTATAATTTTGGTGATGCTATTTACGTTGTTTACGGATTACGTTGCGCAAGGTTATAAAAGCTTGCGGATTAATGCTTTTTTTATCAACCAAAAATAAGGTTGATAAAAGAAGCATTGGCTAAGATGAGCAGGAAAGCATTAACGTTTAATCGTCGTGTTTTTTCTTCTTTTTTTCCAGCAATACAAAAGCACTGCGTTTTGGTGCAGGCATAATGGAGTTTTCGCCTTTTACAGATTTCCAAACCACATCGTTCAGTTCGAAGTCTGGCACGGCATCTTCCTGGGCAAAGTTAAATTTTTCGGAACGTTTGCTGCTTCCGTTTACCGCTACGTTGCGTTGCTCTAAATTAACCTGGGCAGGTTTTGCGGTGTACGGAGAAAAATCAGGCTTGCTGGTAAAGCAATCAAACAAAGGTACGGCGGCGGCATCGTATTGGCTCATGGGCGGCAAACCCAAAATCAGTTCGATGGTGCGCAACACACCGGAAGTAGAATACATGCTGTGCGAAACCGTATTGCGCTTAACATAAGGGCCGGCCACAAAAACCGGCGAACGGTGCGCATCAATATGATCGGGGCCGTTTTGCGCATCGTCTTCTAAAATAAAAACGACGGATTCTTTCCAGATTGGGCTTTTTGAAAGGTGTTCGATAAACTGGCCGATCGCCAAATCGTTATCTGCCACACACGAAATTGGCGATAAAGCGCCTTTTCTTTGCCCGCTGGTATGGTCGTTGGAAATACGGATGGAATTGAATTGCGGAACGGCGTTTATACGAAGCAACGAATCAAAATCATGCGCCCAGATTTCTACCCGTTTTACATCTTTCACATTCATATCAAAACCCGGCGATTGTTTGCAATAATGGTTTTCTAAGGATTTTAAACTGGCTTTTCCGGTTGCGCCGTCTGTTACAAACTCGCCGTACGTGCGGTAAGTTAAACCGGCGCGCTGGCAGTAATCCCAGATAAAACCATCGCGCGGATAAGCGGCTTTCCGTGTCCCTTCAAAATCATAATTTCCGCCGCGGCCGCCGTAACTGGTTGGCCAGGTTTTTTCTACAAAATCAGTGGCATAAGCGGCCGTGCTCCAGTTGTGGCCGTCGGCGCTTACTTCGGCAT
>CAXTKQ010000007.1:0-9605 GCA_964244955.1 uncultured Sphingobacteriaceae bacterium
GCATCATAGCAGCGATGAAAACTGCCCGTACTGCCGATGTAATTGTTTTGGCTGTAGGCGGAAACGAGCAAACTTCGCGCGAAGCTTGGAACTTAACGCACAAAGGCGACCGGTCTGACCTGGACTTGGTGGGCAGCCAAAACGAACTGATTGATTCGCTGGCCACTTTGGGCAAACCGATTGTTGCCGTAGTGATTAATGGTTCGCCCTTAGCTTTCAACAACCTGGATGCCAAGGCCAATGCGTTGTTTGAGTGCTGGTATCTCGGGCAGGAATGCGGTTATGCCATTGCCGATGTATTGCTGGGCCGTTACAATCCTGCTGCAAAGCTTTCGGTTTCCATACCGCGCTCGGTGGGCCAGTTGCCGGTTTATTACAACTACAAACCCATGGCGCGCCGCAGCTATTTGTTCAGCCCCATTTCGCCTTTATACCCTTTTGGCTACGGTTTAAGCTATACTACTTTTAAAATAGAAAATATTAAACTAACCAAGCCAACGATGGCCAAAGACGGAACAAACCAGCTTACCCTAACTATAAACAATACCGGAAAACAGGAAGGAGCGGAGGTGGTGCAATTATATATCCGGGATTTGGTAAGCTCGGTAACGCGCCCGGTTAAAGAACTGAAAGCCTTTCAGCGGGTAAATTTAAAACCAGGGGAAACCAAAACATTGAATTTTAATATCACACCTGCGATGCTGGCTTTTTACAACATTGATATGAAGTATTTGGTTGAGCCGGGCCAGTTTGAGCTGATGATAGGCACTTCATCTCAGGATACAGATTTACAAAAAGTTTTGCTGACGGTGGCTGCCGATAAAATTAGTCGCTAAAAATAAGGATGCTTCTTTTACCGTATAAAAATTGGTGTTATATTTTTCATTTTAAGAAAGTATAGGAAACCTGATGTTTTTTAGGTGGTAAAAGAAGTATGGGAAATTGCAAAAGTTTAACCTTGTTTTTGAAATCTCCTGCATTAAAACTTAGTAAACGGTGTAGGTGATCTGACTTCATCCTTTTTGAAATCTTTGTTAGTAGTGATGATGCGATAAGCATTTTTATTTAACCTGTCGTTTTGAAAACCATATTGGGCAAACTTTTGCGGGTAATCTAAATTGTTCGAATGATAAGCAATAATTTCTCCTTTTTGAAAACTCATCATCACTTGGTTTCGTTCCCCGGTTCCGGTGTAGATAAAATCAGACCGGTCGAAATAAAAAAAGTAAGTGGCAATGTTTTTAAAACTTTCATTAAAGTTGATCTTAACATTGCTTCCGGAAATTGTAATTCCGCTTTGCTGCTTGCCACGAAAAGTAACGCGGTTATACGATTCCTGAGGATTATCTAAAAATAAGACAACCAACGAAGTCAAATAACCGGCGTTTCTCGCTTCATCAACCAAATCTTTAAAAGAGCTATCGTTGAAAACGGTCTCGATTAAAACATCTTTACGTTCGTCAATCGCTTTTTTTGCCAAGTCTTTTGTCCGTCCTTTAAAAACATCGGTCATCAAAATCTCAAACCGGTTCAACTCGTTTAAACGTGTACGGATAAAAGTTGATTTTCCTGCTGCATTGCATCCGGCCACAAAAACCAGTTCATGCTTTTTCATCAGCAAAGTTTTTTGATAATTGTATCTTTTATTTCAACCGGCCTATCATGTTCGTCGGTTATAATTTCTACCGTTACCAAGTATTTTTCGCCGGTAGGCATTTCTTTGCGGTAGTAGCCGCCGTCTTCCTCAAATTGTGCGTAAAACGGGTTGCCCAGTTCAAAAGCACGCTGGCGGCCCAGCTCGTGCATTTTATCCATGTTTTGCAAAAGCCGGTCAACAATCCAGGTTTGTTTTTCTTCCATTTAAACAAATTTTTAAAGCCTTTTCAAAGATACAAAAAGTGGAAAATGCCGATGCTGAAATTTAGGTGGTAAAAGAAGCATTAGGTTTCAGGTTTTTCAGAAAGCCGTCGAATCACTTTTGTTGGTTTCTTGCTTTTTTTGTTTTAAGCAAAAGTTGGTGTAAAATTTATTTTCGGAAGCCGTAAACTGAAGCGCAGCCGCAAAAAAATTGTTCCAGCCGGTGTTTTTTTGCGCAAATATTTTACTGAAACCCGGCTGAAGGGTGTTTTTTAAAATTTGGAACGAATTGGGCAGGTGCACAAAAAACGACACATTGCTTTGTTCGGCCAGCAATTGGTCAAAATCATAATATTGCTGGTCTTCGCTCAAAAAATGCTGCTGGTGGTAATTTTCCAAATAACGCTTCAAGCCGTTTTCGGAATTTGACAAGAACAGATAATTGTCAATCAACACAAAAAAAGGTTGTTTAAAATGTGCAAAAGGTTCGCCCAAAAGGCAATAAGGCAGGTTTTCATATTTAAAACGAGTCCTTTCACTGTCCGGGTCAACACTGATGTTGCGCAGAAAAGGTTCCAGTTCCGATCCGTTTTTTACTTTGATGACCGCAATTTTTTCACTTTCCGAAGTTATTATCACGGCAAATTCCTTGTCCAACTGCTTTCGAAAAGCCGTTTTGATGGAAACGCCCGTTTCTGTTTTTATCTGGCTAAACAAAGCATTTGCTTTTTTAGATTGATGCGCCTGGTTTTGCCAAGTGTCAAATCCCTTTAAAAAACCTGTCGGGCTTCCATAAGCAAAACTCACGGCCGAAGCGGTGTTTGCCGGATAGATATTTTTCAGCGTGTTTTTTACCGGTTGCTGCTTCAAAAACAAATCCAGGTAGTTTGCTGCCGAAGTATCGCTTTGGGTGAAACCGTTAAACAGCAAAGCATCCGTTTTATAATTTAATGTGAGTGCCGCACTGGCCGGAAAACCAGCCAAAAAACGGAAAAAATCATCGTTTTGGTTTCTGAAAAGCTGCTTAAACAAAACCGGGAAACGTTGGTAATTGACATACAAATTGGCGATCGAATTTTTATTCTGCTGGTCGGAAAGCTGCGTTAGGTTGGAGATTTTGTTTTCCTTTCGTTCGTCCAAAAAGTTCAGCAGCAGAGTTTTGTTAAAACTTCCGGCCACAACACCATCATTGTAAGTTAAATAAAATGCTTCTTTTATGGCAGGAACAGTAATACCCTGGACGGTTTTTTTGCCGATTGTTTCTGTTTCAAAAGCAGCGTCAGAATTGATAATCAGTGCATTCAATGTCTGTTGCAAATCTTTTGCGCCGTCGGCATTGATCAGCAGCAGCATATCCAAATTGCCTGAAGTAATGCCCGGGTGCAGCGAAATAAAAACACTGCGGTTGTTGAGGGCAGCTTTTAAAGCAGGTTCTTTCAGCAAATGCTGGTGCAAATACTGTAGCTCGGTGGCCTTTTTTTGCCCGATAAAAGAAGTAAGCAAGATGCTTTCCCGAAACAAATCATAAAATTCCGGATCGTTTTTAAACTCAAAAACCAGCGCCGCATCTTCCGGGATTTGGTCAATAACGTTGGTGGTAATTTGCCCGGGAAGTTTAAGTTTGGCAAAATAAAACGCAGTAACCCCCACGGCTGTTATAAATAAAAAAACCGCAATCAGGATAATCCGCCGCATCTCATCTGTTTGCAACAAAAATAGATTATTCCGGCTTTTGGTTTGAAGTATTTCTGCTTTTGTTTATATTTAAAAGTATATCATGAACAAACAAATTATTGTTACGGCCGCCATTTATGGTTTGCTGGCCGTTGTTACCGGTGCTTTTGGCGCCCATGCTTTGAAAAATAAATTGGATGCCGGCCAGTTGGAAGTTTGGCATACCGCCGTGCAATATCAGTTTTACCACGTTTTTGCGATACTGTTTTTATCAACCTTAAATCCGCAGGGCAACAATCTGTTAGAATGGAGCTATTACTTTTTTAGTTTTGGTATCGTGCTGTTTTCCGGCTCGCTTTATTTGTTGGCGACGAGGGATTTATTGGGAGCGGGCTGGATCAAATTTCTTGGCCCAATTACACCTTTGGGCGGTTTGCTTTTTATTTTAGGTTGGGTTACGCTTGGGTTAGGGGCGCTTAAAAAACTATGAGCCTGGATTTATCGGATTCTGTCCACGTCGAAAAGAAAACCATTTTCGCCGAAGTTATTTTGCCGTTGCCCATCGCCAAAAATTATACTTACCGTGTCCCTTTTGACCGGGTAAAAGAAGTAGCGATAGGGAAACGCGTGGTGGTTCAATTTGGCAGAAGCAAGATTTATACGGGCATTGTTTTGTCGCTTGGCGAACGTGCGCCCGAAAAATACGAAGCCAAATATTTGATGGATATTTTGGATGAGGAGCCTTTGATCATTCCGCAGCAACTGGTTTTTTGGCAATGGATTTCCAACTATTACCTGTGCAATTTGGGCGAAGTGATGAACGCCGCCTTGCCTGCCGCTTTAAAGTTGGCCAGCGAAACGCAAATCACACTGAACAAAGAATATCCGTTTGATAAAACCGAACTGAACGACAAAGAATATTTGATTGTTGATGCGCTCGAAATTCAGCCCGAACTAAAACTAAGCGAAGTAAGCAAACTGCTGGGGCAAAAAACGGTGATGCCGGTTTTGAAGCAATTGTTCAACAAAAACATCATCAATATTGCCGAAGAAGTAAACGAGCGTTACAAACCGCGCAAACGTTCTTTTTACAGTTTAAACCCCGTTTACCGACAGCCCGAAACTTTGAAAGAATTGTTTGAAATGCTGGAAAAACGCGCGCCCAAACAATTGGATGCTGTGCTGGCCATGCTGCAATTAGCCAAACAAAAACCACAAGTTACCAAAGCCGAACTGGAAGAAACCGCACAAATAAGTGCCGCCGTTTTAAAGGCTTTGGTTGAAAAAGAAGTGTTTTTGTTGGAAGAGAAAATTGTGAGCCGTTTTTCTAATAGCGAAGACGGAAGCGAAAGTACGTTTGAGCTGAACGAATATCAGGAAAAAGCTTTCAACCAAATTAACCGGCAATTTGAGCAAAAGGATGTGGTTTTGCTGCACGGCATTACATCTTCCGGCAAAACCCAAATTTATGTGCGTTTGATTGAAGCGATGATCGAAAGCGGCAAACAAGTACTGTTTTTACTGCCCGAAATTGCGTTAACAACGCATATCATCGAACGGTTACGGCAATATTTTGGCAACAAAATCGGCGTTTACCATTCGCGTTTTAATGATAACGAACGCGTGGAAGTTTGGAACAAGGTTTTAAACGGAGAATATCGCGTGGTGCTTGGCGCGCGTTCTTCGGTTTTCCTGCCTTTTAATAATTTGGGTTTGATTGTGGTGGACGAAGAGCACGAAAACTCGTACAAGCAATTTGACCCCGCGCCGCGCTATCACGCCCGAGATGCGGCTATTTTTTTAAGCACGTTGTACAAGGCCAAGGTTTTGCTGGGTTCGGCCACGCCTTCGCTCGAATCATATTACAACGCTCAGCAGCATAAATACGGTTTGGTGGAATTAAATGTGCGCTATGGGGATGCGGTTTTGCCCGAAATCCAGGTGATTAGCATCCCGGAGGAGATGAAAAATAAAACCATGCAATCGCATTTTTCCAACGTTTTGATGCAAGATATTGAAGCCGCTTTGGAGAAAAAAGAGCAGTCAATTTTATTCCAAAACCGGCGTGGTTATGTGCCGCTGTTGATTTGCAAAACTTGTGGTTTTACATCCAAGTGTATTAATTGCGATGTAAGTTTAACCATGCACAAAAGTACCGGCAAATTACATTGCCATTATTGTGGCTACAAAGACGATATTTATTCGGTTTGTCCGGCCTGTGGTTCTGTTCACTTGGAACAAAAAGGTTACGGAACAGAAAAGATTGAAGATGAACTTTCGATCTTATTGCCAACGGCACGCATTGCAAGAATGGATTTGGATACCACGCGTTCTAAAATGTCTTTCCAAAATATTTTAAGTGATCTGGAAGATAAAAAAACCGATATTTTAGTTGGCACGCAAATGGTAGCCAAAGGTTTGGATTTTTCGGATGTAACCGTAATCGGAATTGTTAATGCCGATTCTTTGCTGAAGTTCCCAGATTTTCGTGCTAACGAACGCAGCTTTCAAATGCTGGCACAAGTGAGCGGCAGGGCAGGGCGGCGCGGCAAAAAAGGCAAAGTGGTGATCCAAACTTACGATCCAAACCATCGCATTATTGACCAGGTTATCCGTAATGCTTATACCGAAATGTACGAACTGGAAATGGCCGAACGTTTGCAATTTAAGTATCCGCCGTTTTACCGCGTTATTCAAATTGATGTGAAACACAAACATCCCGAAGCGCTGCAAAACCAGGCTGAATATTTAGGCAATGCTTTGAAAAAACAATTTGGCGACCGTGTAATCGGGCCAGAGTTTCCATTGATCGGCCGCATCCGCAATTATTATATCAAAACGATTATCTTAAAAGTAGAGAAAGAAGGAACATCAATGGTTCGGGTGAAAAATATTCTGAAAGAAACGATTGTACAATTTCAAACGGAAAAAATTAGTAAAGGCAATTTGGTTAGGGTGGACGTTGACCCTTATTGATGCTTCTTTTATCGGCATAAAATTGATAATCAAGGTTTTTTACTAAATTTTGGTAAAGAAACTTGATTTGTTTAATTTTGGTAAAGCTTATAAAAATAGATGCGTGTTATTATTGAAGACGAATATTTAGCCAGAATTTATTCTTTTGGTAGCGTTGTAGTACGTAAACCAAAATTCAATAAAGAAATTGAACGAGGTTTTATCAAAAGAGTTATTCAAATAGAACAAGCGCAAAACACAAACGATTTACGAATGGTAAAATCTCTGCATTTTGAAAAGTTGTCTGGTAACTTTGAAGGAAAATATTCTATTCGTATTAATCAATCTTACAGAATAATTTTCAGAATTGAGAAAGATGGAAATAATAACAGGGTTGAAATAATCTGCATTGAAGAAGTAAACAATCATTATTCGTAAAAAATAGAATTATGGGAAATGTTTTTGACATAGATGGCAACGAGATAAAAGCATCGTTTGCCTTTCATCCCGGAGAACTTTTGCAGGAAGAAGTGGAAGCGCGCAAACTTAAAAAATCGGATTTAGCGCAGCAATTAGGTTTACTGCCCGGACATTTGAGCGAATTGTTTAAAGGAAAACGACATATCAATGCCCGGTTAGCTGTGAAGTTAGAAAAAACACTTGGCGTAAGTGCAGAGTATTGGTTAGGCTTGCAATCAACTTATGATTTGGCTGAAGCACGGGAACTGGAACAAATTTAGTATATTTATCTTTAATAATAGGCGTTAATTTATATTACGTTTTAAAACAAGTAGTAATTATAATATGATTGCAATAGCAGGAACTTACCAAAATGGTATTGTAAAATTGGACGAGGAAATTGCTTCAAAAAAACCCGTAAAAGTTATCGTTACTTTTTTAGAAGATACGGAAACAGCTTCTGAAAAAAGATTGACTTTAGATGATTTTTCTTTTGCTAAAGGCCAGGAGATTTTAAAAAATTATAAAGGTTCTTTTAGTGATACAGTGATCGAAGAAAGACGAAGAGAACTGTAAAAGTTCAATTTAAGTTTATGTTTCCTTTATTAATCAAAACTACGTTTTATTGAACTTGTTAAAATCCGAAATATTTAAGTGAGTATAAATAATTTTCATCCTTCTAAATATTGTTGTTATTGCGGTATAAACCGTGTAGAAACCAAAGATCATATTCCTCCAAAAAGTATTTTTAATAAACCAAGACCAAGTAATTTAATCACCGTTCCGTCTTGTTTTGATTGTAACAATAAAGCGTCTATTTTAGATGAGCAATTTAAAATTTATTTAGGATTACATGTTGCAAAATTTAGTAAAGAAGGAGAGCAACTTTTTAAAAAAGGTGTATTACCCACATTAAATTACACAAAATCATTAAAAACCAAAGTTATAACTTCTATAGAACCAATTCATCATTATGATGAGCATGGTAAAATTGTAAAAACAGATTTTTCTATATTATGGAATTCAGAAGCTCATGATGCTGTAATAGAACGAATTACTAGAGGTCTTTTTTTTAATCATTATAATTCTATAGTTGGTAATAATGCAATAGTTTTTGTTTACTGGTTTAAAAAACCTACAGGTATATTTGAAGATGTTGATATGATTTCTGTATCCATAGCTGATGACGCCTTTGTTTATAGTTATATGAAATTAGAAGGTGCAAAATATAATTTGATTTGGTTGTACCAGTTTTATAAATCACATTGGGCAGGAGCTATTATATTTGAAAATCAGCAAATACGTACTTCTTTTACCACCTAAAAAGTCATTAACCAAAATTCTATCTTAAACAAATTTTGCATTTATTAGGTTTAACAAAAACACTTTAACTAAAAGCAAAACCTGAACTATTTATGATTTCTATAGAAAACGAATATTTAAAAGTTGCCTTCCGCACCAAAGGGGCAGAGCTAATTTCCATCTTTAACAAAGAAACGCAAACCGAACATTTATGGCAGGCCGATCCTTCAGTTTGGCCTTGGCATGCGCCAAATTTGTTCCCGATTGTGGGTGGCTTGAATAACAACGAATTGCAAGTTGACGGGCAATCTTATCAAATGAAGCGGCATGGTTTTGCCCGTGAATCTGAATTTAGTTTGGTTGATGCACAAGAAACGCACGCCAAGTTTTCATTGTCTTTCAGCGAATCTACTTTGGCGGTTTATCCTTACCGTTTTGAATTTCAAATTTTGTATGATTTGTTCGGCCGTGATTTGCGGGTAACCTACAAAGTAATCAACCAGGATGACAAAACCATTTACTTTTCGATGGGCGCGCACCCGGCTTTTCATGTCCCGTTTTTTCCGAACGAACAATACGAGGATTATTACTTGGAATTTGAAACTTCGGAGCCCTTGCTAACGCATCTGCTTTCGGAAAATGGGCTGATCAGCGGCGAAACGGAAATGGTTCCTTTACAAGATCAAAAACTTTGGCTTACCAAAAACTTGTTTGACCGTGATGCCTTGGTTTTCAAAAATATCATTTCAAAAAAAGTAAGCATCCGTTGTAAAAACCACAACCACAGCTTGTCGGTTGGTTTCAAAGATTTTAAAGATTTGGGGATTTGGGCGAAGCCGGGCGCACCGTTTGTTTGCATCGAACCCTGGCTGGGTTATGCAGATACAGAAGGCCAAACCACTGATATCCAACAAAAAGCAGGAATTGAAAGCGTAGGCCACGGCCATGTTTACGAAGCTGCTTTTACCATCAGCCTGAACAATTAAACATCAATTTTTAGGGCATAAAAGAAGCATATCCTGTTTTATCAAGATATGCTTCTTTTTTCGAAATAATTAAAGATCAATAAGTAATATCGTGCCTCATAGGCTTAGGAAGTATAACTTTCCTTTTTACAAAGTTATTTTTAAGAGGTTCTAAAATATATGCAATATGTTTATAATTAAAAACATTACCACCACTATCTTTTGCTAATTGAATTAAATCAACAAGTGAAATCAGTTTTATTTTTTTGAAAGCAGCCATATTAACAGTTTCACTTGGATCAGCTATTTTATTTATAAAAACAGGATTTTGATTATAATCTAAACATGGGCATTTAATGAGATAATATTTAAACGGCCCTTCAACCCCTATTT
>CAXTKQ010000007.1:9615-11923 GCA_964244955.1 uncultured Sphingobacteriaceae bacterium
CTATTTCAACAACTCGATCCTTAATTGGAACTTTTGCAGTATCGGCTAAATAATAAATCGTATCTAACGCTTTCAAATTTTGAGCGCGAGCTTTGCAAAAAATTAAAAAAAAGACGCTAAGGAATATTACTTTCATGAATTTAAAATTATTTGAATAGATAACAATTAATTTAATGCAACCAAACAAAAAACTCACATTGACGAATTTTTTGGATTAGGAAAATGTTATTGACATCCTGAATTCGGTAACTTATTTTGGGTTGAATTTAATTCATTAGACCAAAATGTATTTAGATCACCAGGTGAAATGCCAAACGATACTTGTAATGTTAAATATTCTTGATTAAGTCTATTTTTTTCGTCACTTGTTGCATTCGAATCAGATGTGTCCAATCCAAATAACATTGCCATCTCGTATTCTTTCAATGTATGTTGATAATTGTCAAAAAGCTGAAGTGTTTGAACAGCTTGGTTAAAATATGTTGTTATCATTTCAGAATGATCTCTGAAATTCGGAGGCAGCCCATTTTGGTCATAAAAAAAATCTAGCGAATAAACCCAAGAGCTATTCCAATGCATATTGGAAACATTGTTGTAATTATTAAGTTCTACATTATAATTGATAGAAGCATGTAAAGTTTCATGTATAAAGGCTGCAGCAATCATTAATTTAGAACTATTTTGAAGCATATTATCGTTTAAAGTTACAATAGATGAAAGTCCAAGTCCTCCTGACTGATCTACAGATGTATTTCCAAGCATTGTTTGTCCATTACCATTTAAGTTCCATGGTAAATTTTTGTCTGTGTAAGTAATATTAGGTCTCGCGTTTGTAGTAAAAGGCTCTAACATCTCTGAAAAATTTCTTACTCCTTCCAAGCCTTCTAATATTTGTCTTACTGCACACGGAAAGTTTGCAAGAAGTGTATCTGTTTTAACTATTACCCCCAAAGATGTATTATTACTATCACCGCCGCCACCGCCGCCACCTCCACCACATAATGAATGTATGCTTTGAACTGCTTTATGGTCAATTATTGATGTTTGTTCACATTCACCTCCACCGTCACATGTAGTAAATAAATATTCAGCGGCAATTTCTACGCCGTAATAATAAGTACACCAGTACCAATCAATACAACCAGATGATATTTTCTTGTCGGTACCTAAAATTGTTTTACCATTACTTTTTCCTCTAGCTTCCAGCACACGCTTAAATTTTAAAATACCTGATATATACTCTTTACTTTCGTTAAATCCACCGAAAATATTGTTGATCGTAATTATACCTGTAAAACTGTCCTGTCTTTTATGATAATAACTTACAATCAACTTGTTATAATCTCTTGTTAACGTTTCTTTGTTTCCAAATAAATCAATAATAGCACTATTGTTAATAATTCCATTAACCTTTGTAAATACCAAGTATTTTGTAATAGTTAAACTTGGATCGTCAAATTTTGGTACTGTATCCAAAGTCATAGGTGCAATATCATAGGAAAGCGAACTATCACCCAATATAGAATTTGCCTTATCCCATTGTACTTTTTTACGAAGGGTATTTATTGAAAAAATTTTCACGCTGTCAAATTTTTGATCTGTCAACCACTTTTGCATTTCAAGGGAAACCGGGTTAGTGGCGTTAGAATCAATTCCAGCAACATTTAAATCTTTTTTGCAACTATTAACCAAAAAAGAAACGAATAGTACTGCCAAAACATTTTTAAACCTAAAAAAATAGAATTTGAAGTTAAAATTTTTCATAATTAGATATTTAATGGTGAATTAATAAGTGAATTTACTTTATTAAAACAATTTTTTAAAGAAAAAACGTTTTTTCTTTAAAAAATCTAAAAAAATAATTTTTGTACAAAGATTATCCCTTATTATAGAAAATTTTAAAGCAATAAAAGATAAAGAGAAGATTAGAATTAGATAAGTGATAAATTTTGTAGAGTTAGAATTAAAAAAACAGCAATTCGCATTTTTAGGGCATAAAAAAAGCATACCCTGTTTTATCAGGATATGCTTCTTTTACCGGTATAAATTTTACTTCTTATAAACCCCTACAACCACGGCAAACGCAATTAAAGCGGCTGCCCCAATTAAACTGGTGGTAATCACCGGGTTGTTTGCCGCAGGCGGAACATATTTTACGCCTTCGATGTCGGTTTTCGCGGCTTCTTTTACGTAACGGCCATGTTTTGGTACGGCTTCTTCTGCAAAGTTTTTGCCCAAATGTTGCAAAGCTTTTTTAAACTCTTTGCCAATCATTGGCTTTCCGTGCCCGGTTGCTACAATTTGCGGG
>CAXTKQ010000007.1:11933-47498 GCA_964244955.1 uncultured Sphingobacteriaceae bacterium
CGTACCGAAACCCCAGCCGCCTTCCAATCGCAAGTAAAGTATTTCGGCGGGCCGCTGATAATTTTCTTCTGCATGATTACCGCAATTGCAGATTCCTGAACGGTGGTAACAAAAGCATCGCCGGCAATCAAAACATGGTCGGCTTCACGGAACAAAGAGATATGGCCGGGAGAATGGCCGGGCGTAAAAATAATGCGCCAGCCAGGCAATCCAGGTGTGCCTTCTTCCGGAAAAGCCTGTACTTTTTCGCCCAGGTTTAAAGGTTTGTTCGGGAACAAAGGGGAAGTCAAACTCATCAAACCGCCGCCAACAAATGGGTCGGGAGGAGGATAAGCAGAAAGGCCGGTTAAATAAGGCAGTTCCAAATCGTGTGCATAAACCGGCACGTCCCAAATCTTCAACAGTTCCGGCAAGCTTCCGCGGTGGTCAAAATGGCCGTGTGTCAAAATGATGTTTTCCGGTTTTGTCCCTTGCCCGAAAAGCTCTTCAGCCATCGCTTGTATTTTGTGGGCCGAGTGCGGCAAACCTGCATCTACCAACACCCATTTTTTACTGTCGGGGCTGCCGGAAGCAACCATGTAAATATTTACGAATACAATTTTCATTCCCCAAACACCGGGCGCAACTTCAAAGTAGCCGCTTTTGGTGTTTTTATCCGGATCAATGCTTTGTGTTTCAGTCATAATTATAGTTTTTATTGATTTGCTTTGTAACAAAAATCAGCATTTTAAGTTTTACAGTGCTTAATTAATAAGAAATAACCGAAACGGAAATTGAAGCCGGATTGGAAAACTTACAACCTAATTTTTAAAACAACGTAAAAACAAATGATTTGCTTTTCGCATTAATTTAACCCACATTTACCCAAATCAATTTAATTATGAAAAAGAAAGTTTATTTATTGACGACCGCTTTAATGCTGACATTTTCTTCAAGCCAGTTAAAAGCGGCCACCGTAATCACAGAACCCGCTGCAAAAGAAATTACTTTGACCGATGCACAAAAAGAAGCTAAACTGCAAGCGATCAAAACGCGTGTGGAAGAGATTAAAGCGATGGACAAATCGCAACTGAGCAAAGAAGAAAAAAAGGAATTAAAATCCGAATTGAAAAGTATGAAAGCGCAAGCCCGCGGCCTGGGCGGCGGTATTTACCTTTCTGTTGGCGCCATCATCATTATCATTTTGGTTTTGATCCTTATCTTGTAACAAATTAAATTTTGACCAATAACAAAAAAAAGCCTGAAGGAATTTCCCTCAGGCTTTCTTGTTTTAAAAAAGGTTTTTAAAAGAATTATCTTCCGCCGCCCATAGACATTAATTCTTGTAAAGTGATCTTGTCAAAATCTTTCGGGATTGCAAACGTGCCTGATTTTACTTTTTCCTGAACAATTGATTTTAAAGTTACCTGTACCGTTTGGCCTCTTTGCATCATTGTAAATTTTATCGGGTAGCCGCCTGCGTTTGCAAAGTATTTAGTTGAATTATTGACAGGAACGGTAATATCATTGGTAACCCAAACATCAAAGTTCGAACCACTTTTGCTGTCTTTAGCTTGTACTTTTTTGCAATTATAACCAGCAATAGTTTGGGTTTCCGAAGTTGGTGTAAACGTAAAACTTGGTTCCTGGTCTTTCATTTGCTCAATATCTGCCGGTGTTAAAACGGCCGCTTTTTTGATTGATGCAACCGGTACATCTACCAAAATCGCCATAAAATTGGTTTTCACATCTGACAAAATATTGATACTGGCAGGGCCCATTTGAGATTGATACGAGGAAGAATCGCCCCTAAAGAAACTTTTGGCTTCGCTCGGTTGGCCGTTTGTGGTTACATCGTAATTGATCACGCCTTCGGTAAAGCTTTTTTGTGCATTGGCTGTAAAACCGATAGCGGTAAGGGTTAAAGCAAGTGCTGCGTTTTTGAAAATGTTCATGTCTGGTTAATTTTTTATAAAGTAATCATTCTTTTTGTAAAGATGCAAGTTAATTTTTTATTTCTAATTGCAGCATTAATTTTGAAGGTTAGACCGCAACAGAAACGCTTTGTTACGTTTCAAAACAATTATTTTTCGGCCGTCGGCAGCCGCTTCTTCGGTTATTTTTTTGATTAGGTAATCGCCGTTGTCAGAAGCAACAACCAGCCGATCAAATATCAGGTTTTTAGAAATTTGGTCGAGGCCAATTTTAGGGTTTTGGGTGATAAAAACAGCATCCACTTTTATTTTTTGCGGAAAAGATCGATGTTCGAAATCTTTATCGGCCACAAAGATCAATCGGTTTTTAAATTGGACCAACTTATTTTGCTTGCTAAAAACAGTATTGGCAAAGTTTTGATTTGGATTTAACAATTTAACTTGAGTGAGTTTACAACTATCCAAATAAGGCTGCACCGAATATTGAAAGCTTTTGTCGGAAGTTTTTAAGTTGGTTAGCACAACGGCTTCGTTTCCGTTTTTAAAAACAATACCGCAATTATTACGCAGGTTTAAAAATACAATTTCATCCTGTTGTTGCGCTTGTATCTTTTTGTAAGAAAAAGACACTAAAAAAAGTACGATAAAAACAGCACCAACTTGCAGCAACAAACTTTTACGGTGTACCAGCCAGGCAAACACACAAATGAGGATGCCATACAAAATCAAATATTCGGGAACTGTAATCCAAAGTTTGTTCCAACTACCAAAAGGAAGATGCTCAATCCAACTTAAACCTTGGTTCATCCCAACAATACTTTTCTCCAAAACAATTGCAACCGGTTTTGCAATTATGGGAATATCAGGAACGAAAATAAATGCAATTCCAATGTACATAATTAAGGCAGAGGGCAACACGATAAACAAATTGCTCAGCAAAAAATAAACCGGGAACTGGTGAAAGTAAAATACGCTGATTGGAAAAGTGATCAATTGTGCCGCCAAAGAAACCGATAAAAGCGACCAAACCCTGCACACTAATTGATGTTTAAATTCTAATAAGTTTTCGATGATCGGTTGCAAGATAATCAAACCAACAACAGCCAAATACGAAAGTTGAAAACCAACGTCGGTGATAAAATTTGGATTGTACAACAGCAGCACAAAAGCCGAAACCAGTAAGATATTAAGCATGCTGATGTGCCGGTTATAAGTTTTTCCAATAATCACAAAAGTGATCATCACGGCAGCACGGCAAACCGCAGGCGAAAAACCGGTAACCAAAGCATAAAGCCAAATCAGTAAAATGGATATGAATGCTTTGAGCAAAACACCGCTTCTTTTACGGTTTAAAAACCGAAGCAATACGTTGATAATGAGATAAACCAACGCTACGTGCATCCCGGAAACGGAAAGTACATGTATCGTTCCGGTTTTAGAATAAGCTTGTAAAACATTGGCACTTAAATCTGCACGGTAACCTAAAATTAAAGTAGAAGCAACCGACAAAGCATCAGGATCACGCAAATATTTCTGATACTTTCGAACTAACTTTTTTCGGGTTAAAAGTGCATCAGCAATAATTGAGTTGCCACGATTTGTAGCAATTAACTGGTATTGGTTTGGGTTTAGAAAAGTTTGAAAATAAATATTTTGGTGTTGCAGCCACAACTTGTAATTAAATTCGGCCGGGTTAAAAGGCGGATCAACAGGTTTGTATTGGTTTGGGATCAACAATTCATCACCATAATTGAAATTGTTTTTTTGCAAAGAATCCAATTTCAGCACCACCAACAAACTCCCGGAAGACGCTGAAATTATGCCATTAAAAGAAGTATGCGTAACCCAAGTATTAAACCGGACGATGTTGCCGGTTTGTTTTGGTTCTTGCACAATTGTAACGATTAAACTTGTTGCTTTTTGTTTGGAAAAGTGATTACTGTTGTTGATTTCTTTGTTTTTTTCGGCACTAAAAATTCCCAATAAAAACAAAAATAAATGGATTAAAACGCCACCAATCCAAGCTTTGCGGTAAATTTTCCAATCAGCATATTTCCAATTTAAAATACAAAATGCAAACACAAGTGTAAAAATGCAAATTAGCATCAATTGTAAAACGTTTCCAAATGGAAAAACAACACCCAAAAAAATACCTGATAAAAGAGGCATCAGCAACAACACAAAAGGGCTTTCGGCCATAAAAAACGTGTTCTTCATATTTAAAAGCGATAACGTATTTGCAGCCTTACTTCCGACTTTTTATTGCCTTGTATTTCATCCAAACCAGAACCAACTGTGGTTTCGCCTTTGTACAAGTATGTGCTGTACCTCAACCATAAATCAAAACTTTTTTTAAAAGAATATTGCAAGTTTGCATATGTTCGAAAGCCGGTATGTTGCAAAGGCAAAACGGTGTAGCTGTACAAAACATCGTTTTCAAAAGAGTAAACACGGGAATCATAACTGGCAGTTTTAAACCAGGCCAAACGGCAATTACCGGAAATCCGGCTTGTTTTTGGCCTGTACAACAAGTCCTGGTAAACCATCATACCATATTCGGCAGCAGGCAAACCTTTTTGATATTTTACCAGTTCAGCACGGTTGCGTAAAGTGATATTTTGGCTGATTGGATAAGCAATGTCCAAACGCCAATCCTGATACGAAACTTCGTCCAGCACTTTGATTTTTGCATTATCGTTGTTTTGTTGTTTCTGTTTAAAACGATAATTAAGATAGGCTACAAAGCGTTGCGTTGGCGAGTAAGTCAGCCTTCCCAATAACTCGTAACCTTTGCTGTTGGGCTGGCTTACCTGGTATTTTAACCATGGAAATTGGAAGAAATCAGCATAAGCAGAGAAATTCCAGCGGTGTAAAAACTTCCAATTTATACCACCATAATAACCTTGCTCGTTTACAGCATTGGTTGCTTCAGAAAAAGCTTCATTGTAAAAAGAGCGGTAACTTTTATTGTAATTTCGGTACAACAAAACCAATGAAATATTGGACGAAAAGGAAGTTAAAACGCCGTTTACCGTAGCCGCGCCTCCGCCTAAACTTTTGGCCGTTTCTCCGAAGAAATAAAAATTGTGGTAACTGTAATCGTAATAAAAAGAAAGGTTGTCTAACTCTTTTCCAACAAAATCATATTGGTTGTAACTGTTTGCGCGGCGTTGAATCGGATATTCAAATTGTGTGTTATAAGCTGTTATTCCTGTTTTAAAATTGCGTTTATTATAGTTTAAATTGAAGCCATAAGTCAATTGGCCTGCAGCATTTTTATTTGTCAATTCTGTCGAGGTTCGATGGTAACCGGTTGTGCCAAGCGAAGAAATATATTCTGGGTTTGCCGAAATTTGGACAGTTGCATCAATTGGTTGGTAAGAAACAAAAGGCGTAAATTCTACCAATTTGTATTTTAAAGTTGTGGCAAAACCCCTGAAATAATTAATCTCATTGGTAGAAGAATACGGTGTTAAACCGCGCGCAACTTTAGGAACTAAAGTGGCATCTGCATTTTTGCCAAAACTAAAACCGGTGTACAAACCCAAACCTTGCCCAAACTGCAAAGAATAATCGCCTACCACCAACTTGTTGATCAAACCGAAATTTTTAAAAGCCAGGCTGGCCGAATAAAAATCAAACCCCGTACTGTTTTTACCGGTAAAAAATGGTTCCCCGGCATCTTTTTCCATGTTAAAATTGAATTGGATGCGGTTTTGAAAATCGAAACGGTAGCGGCCCAACAACTTTTGATTGTTGCCGGTATAATGCGAAAGTTTGGAATCTTTCGCAATCACAAAACCTTTTTGATCTTGCAGCACTTCTCCATAACGAAAGATAAAATCGTGTTTGCCGTATTTAAAAACGTTTTTCAGGCTGATCAAATTAAAATCCAAATCAGCAGAAATGGTTACAAAAGGCAGCAGTTTTTGGATGGTTTCGAGGTCGAAAAGGTCAACACTTTGAAGTTCGAGCAAGTCAACCAGTTTCCCATTGTTGCGGATATGGTTTTGCAAAGCCGTTATTTGAAGTGCGGAAAGGAACAGCAAATCTTGCAATTGCGCGGTTGTAGCTTTGTTTAAATTGAGCGGATGCTGACGGTAATTGTTCAACTGGTTAACCAGTTCCGAATAGTCGTAATCGTCGGTCAGGTTTTCGGCGGCCGCTTCAATAATGGTTTCGATTTCCCGTTCCTGCGCCGTTTGTGCAGCAGCTATTTTTGCAAACAGCAGGAACAATACAATAAGCAGCAGACATTTATACTGCATTTATAAATAGTTGAAGCATTTGTAAAAGAGATAATTAACTCAATAATATTAAAATTAATTAATAAGTAAATTATTATTGTAAATATTAATGATAAAATATTTACCGATAAAAACAGCACGACATGGCCGATACCGTTTTTGAAGTGATTTTAGTTGGAGATTCGGGTAATATTGCGCGTTACAGGCCGGATCCGTTGATGGAATTGTTGAAGCAGCATTTGCCGGTTTCGCATCCTTCGGCCGTGATATTTTTGGGCGATAATGTTTATCCAAACGGTTTGCCCGAAAAAGGCGACCGGTTGCGTGCCGACGCAGAATTAGTGCTTCAAAAACACCACGAAGCGGTAAAAGATTATGCCGGAAAAGTGATTTTTATTTCCGGCAACCACGATTGGAACAAAGGCAAAGACGATGGTTTTGATTATGTGATCCGGCAGGAAAAATACCTGGAAAAGTTGTTTGGCGGCGAGAATGTTTATTTGCCTTCCAACGGTTGCCCCGGCCCGAAAGAAGTTCCGGTCAATGATGGTTTAACGATTATCGCCATCAATACACAGTGGTGGATTCAGCGTGGTTTTAGGCCGATTGGTGCAAAAGATGGTTGTTCTGCCGGTTCTGAACAAGAGTTTTATGCGTTGTTGCAGGAGATGATAGATAGGAACATTAACAAAAAAGTGCTGGTGGTTGGCCACTATCCCATTTACAGTTACTCGTTGCATGGCGGCAAGTTTAAGTTCAAACACCACCTTTTTCCGTTAACTATTTATAAAAAAAAAGCTTTTATGCCGCTGCCGTTTGTGGGTTCGCTGCTGCCGCTTTACCGAAAATATATCGGTGCGCCGGAGGATCTTTCCAACCTGCGTTTTCGGGAATTGCGCAAAAATTTAAAAGCTGTTTTTGGCAAGCATCCCAACTTAATTTACGCTGCCGGGCACGAGCACAATTTGCAGCACATTTTTAAAAACCAGGTTGATTATATTGTAAGCGGTGCGGCTTCCAAATCCACTTATGTACGCAAAGGAAAGTATGGCAAATTTGCTTTGGCGGCCAAAGGTTTTTTTAAGCTGAGGTTTTCGCCCGGTCAAAAAACGGTGGCCGAAGCTTGGATTGTGGACGAATCAAATGTTCAGGGAAAAATGGTTTACCAGGCAGAATTGCGTTGAGCAGGCGGTTAGCTTTTAGCTATCAGCAGTCAGCTATCAGCAAACAAAATAATGCACGATAAAAGAAGCATTTAAGAAACCGCCGGTAAAAGAAGCTTTAGCGCCAAAGGCTGGATGCTGATCTCAATCTGTTTGGTCCTGCCAACCACTTCGCCATCAACTTGCAGCACTACGCCTTTTTTATGGGTTATTTTTGCCGAACGGCAACTGATCACCTCAAAATATTCGCTGGTTTGCAAATTGCCGCGAAACATTTTCAAGGCCAGCGAAAATATTTTTAACAGCGGAAAACGTTTTACAATGCACAATTCAAACTTGCCGTCGTCAATAATTCCGGTTGGGTTGATTACCGCGCCGGTGCCATACTTGGAGGCGTTGGCAAAAGTGATGGAAACCGCTTTGCGTCTGATCGGGTTGCCATCATAAACAATTTGGAAACGCTTGCTGCGGATCAGGAAAATTTCGCGCCATAAATGCCTGGCGTAAGTGGACAAACCACGGCGCGGGTCTTGCTCAAAACGTTTTACAATCCGCGCGTTTAAACCCACATCGGCCAAATGCACGCAGGTAAAACCGTTGATGTTGAGCAAATCAATCGGCTTGATTTTATAATCAGCCAAAATATCATAAGCGGCCGCAATTTGGTTTGGGATAGCCAGTTCGCGCGCCATGCCATTGGCCGATCCGTAAGGCAAAACCATCACCGGCAAATCAAAATCGGGCGCAATTTTGGCAACGATGTTTAAGGTGCCGTCGCCGCCGGCGGCGATTAAAAAATCAGGTTTAAAATTTTCAATTTCCTGCCGGATGTGTTTTTCGCACTCGTCATTTCCCATCCGGTAAACCTTGAAACTGAAGTTGTACTGGTGGCTTTTTTCTTCCAGTAAACGGTCAAAATGTTCATCGGCACGCGTTCCCGAACGCGCATTGTAAACCACCAAAAAAGCAGAACCGGCAGGCAATCTCATAGCTGCTCTTTTACTTCCAACAAAAACTTTTTGAGGTTTTCCAACGATTGGATCACCTGCTGGCTTTCCTTCGCTTCGTTGCCGTTCTGCTTCAAATAATCGCGCGCGCCTTGCAACGTAAAGCCGCGGTCGTTAATCAAATTGAAAATGATTTTCAAATTTTCCACATCTTCGGGCGTAAACAAGCGGTTCCCTTTTTTGTTTTTTTTAGGCTGAAGGATGTCAAATTCCTTTTCATAAAAACGGATCATTGATTGGTTCACATCAAACATGGCCGAAACTTCGCCCATGGTATAATACAATTTATTGATGTCTCTCTCTTTGTAAGGCATGGCGGTAAAGTTAATGGTTTGGCGGGAAGTTGGAAATATGCTTCTTTTATCGGGTAAAAATTGATGGTCTCGAGGTGATTAAAATCACCGTTATTTCATGCTTAATTATCATTGTTTTTCCAAATCTTTGTCGCAATAGAAAGTTGCTGAGTTGCTTGTATAAATCCCTTTAAAATATTAAACTCTGGAAGATGTACAGAACACTTTTCCAGGTAATAATCGGGCGCGTAAAAATATAAGCTGTTAACTTTTTTATTAGCAAATTGAATTAAATGATAAGTTACAGCATCTTGGATATCGAAAAAACCAGACTCTTTTCCATTTATTTTATAAACGCATGGTGCTGGAAGTTTATCGAAATCGCTTTGACTGTACTTGAAAGCCTTTGCTGGATCAATTTTATTCCAAACAGAATCAACTTGAGCTTTATTTAAACTTTTTTGATAAATCTTAAAAGGAGGTTCAAGTTTTGCAGGCGCATTGTTATATTTTCTCCTAATAATTTTTGCTAAATACCAATTGTTTCCCTGCTTAATTAAACAATCAAAATTGCTGTACATCCTCATCCAAGTAGAACTGTACCAACAAATTAAAGCATAATCAAAATTATTGTCCGAAATAAAATTCGTAATATCTGCGGTGGATGCTAAATTGTATTGCTTTGATTTATCTTCGATCTTTAATTGGCTCTTGGCATTTAAAAAAAAGAGCAAAAGCAAAATTGTAAGTGCTAATTTCATCGTTAAAAGTAACCTTAAATTGGATAGTTTGTAGCATGCTTTTTTTATCGGTTAAAAATTGGTGTAGCTGCTAAGTCTGCACCTTGTCATGATGAGTGTTGTCGAACCATTTTTTCTCTTGTCCGTTCTTTTGTCTTGAAACAAAAGAACCAAAAATTCAAGAATGCCGGATCGCCTCCGGGCGGCATTCAGCCAACCGCGCCTGGGTGCATACCTGCAAGCGGCTCTGCCATCGCAATCTCAAACCCACCAAATTTATACCGATAAAAGAAGCATTAGAAAAAAACCTTTAACAGCATAAGAAAAGTGTTGACATTCCAAAGCGGCAGATAGCCACCCAAGTGCGGGAAGGCCGGACAAAACGCCCGGAGGGATCGGGTTTGTCTTGAATTTTTGGTTCTTTTTGTTCAAGCAAAAAGAACGTTAAATACACAATTTTTTGAATATTCATCGTGCTCGTTTGTCATCCCGATCTGAAGGGAGGGATCTTCTTCAAAGCGATAACTTTAAAAGTTAAAAGAAGATTTCTCCCTTCGGCGCGAAATGACAAAGCGCACCTTTCACCTTGCAACCTTCCAACCTTTTCCCTAAAAAACTATCTTTGCAGCAAATAACACTAAATATGACTGCCTCCCAAATACGCCAGCAATTTTTAGATTTTTTTGCCTCGAAAGGACACCAGATCGTTCCTTCCACACCCATCGTGATCAAAAACGATCCAACGCTGATGTTCACCAACGCCGGCATGAACCAGTTTAAAAGTATTTTTTTGGGCGAAGAAGCAGCTAAATTTCCAAGAGTTGCCGATACACAACGTTGTTTGCGCGTTTCCGGTAAGCACAATGATTTGGAGGAAGTGGGCATTGATACCTATCACCACACGATGTTTGAGATGTTGGGCAACTGGAGTTTCGGCGATTACTTTAAAAAGGAAGCCATCGAATGGAGCTGGGAACTGCTGACCGAAGTTTACAAAATAGACAAAGACCGCCTGTACGTAACCTATTTTGAAGGCGACGAAAAAGAAGGACTGGAAAAAGACCAGGAAGCCTATGATTTGTGGAAACAGTTTTTGCCCGAAAGCCACATCCTCCCCGGAAACAAAAAAGACAACTTTTGGGAAATGGGCGAAACCGGTCCATGCGGACCATGTTCGGAAATTCATTTTGATAATAGGAGCGAGGAGGAACGGGGAGCGGTGAGCGGTGCTACGTTGGTTAATGCAGATAACCCTCAGGTGATTGAAATTTGGAACAATGTGTTTATGCAGTTTAACCGTTTAAAAGATGGTTCGCTGCAACCGCTGCCTAACAAACATGTAGATACCGGAATGGGTTTCGAGCGTTTGGTGCGTGTTTTACAAGGTAAAAGTTCTAATTATGATACGGATGTTTTCCAGCCACTGATTCAGTTTATTGCGGAGAAAAGCGGTAAGCCTTATATAGCGGAAGCTACTTCTGGTAGCTGGGGTTGGGGTGATGCTGTAGCCATGCGTGTTATGTCTGACCATATCAGGGCAATTGCTTTTGCCATAGCGGACGGGCAACTGCCATCAAATAACAAAGCAGGTTATGTAATCCGTCGGATTTTAAGGAGAGCGGTACGTTATGCTTATCAGTACTTACGAATAAAAGAACCTTTTCTAAATCAATTAGTACCTGTTTTAGCAGAACAATTTAAGAGCATCTTTCCAAACCTAAGTGATCAAAAAGAATTCGTACAGAAGGTAGTTTTAGAAGAAGAGATAGGATTTTTAAGGACTTTAGAAAAAGGTATACATCACTTTTATAATGCATTATCATATTTTAATAAAGATAATGATGTTTTTTATGAATATAATATAAGTGATAAGTACCCTGAATTTGTATTTAATAAAGAAGATGTACCAAAAGGAAAAATATCAGGATTGTTTGCATTTCTGCTTTATGACACTTATGGTTTTCCAATAGATTTGACAGAATTAATGGCAAAAGAGGAAGGATACTCTATAAACATTGAGTATTTTGAGAAAGCTCTTCAAGAACAAAAAAACCGTTCCCGCGCCGCAACAGCCATAGATACTGGCGATTGGATCATTCTAAAAGAAGACGATACCGTAGCATTTACCGGATACAACGAAACAGAAACGATTGCACACATCACCAAATACCGGAAAGTTAAAGCCAAAGGAAAAGAACAGTTCCAACTGGTGTTAGATAAAACGCCTTTTTATGCAGAAAGCGGTGGACAAGTTGGCGATACCGGCGATCTGATTTTTCCGGATGGAGAAATTATCCCGGTAACGGATACCAAAAAAGAAAACGGTTTGATTGTGCATTTTGTAGATCAACTACCGGAAGACCCATCCGATGTTTTAACGGCTTATGTTGACCCGGAAAGAAGGTTGAGTATCGAAAATAACCACTCGGCAACACATTTGCTTCATGCAGCTTTGAAAGAAGTTTTGGGCAACCATGTAAACCAAAAAGGTTCCTTGGTTAGTGCGGATGCTTTGCGTTTTGATTTTTCACATTTTGCTAAAGTTACGGATGAAGAAATTTCGAGGATTGAAGTTGTGGTCAACCGTAAAATCAGGGAAAATGTTGGCGTTGTGATTCAATCCATGTCTTTTGCAGAAGCTTCTCAAACAGGGGCAATGGCTTTATTTGGCGAAAAATACGGCGATGTGGTACGCGTGGTAACGATGGACGAAAAGTTTTCGATCGAGCTTTGTGGTGGAACACATGTGCAGGCAACCGGACAAATTGGTTTTTTCAAAATTGTTTCAGAAAGTGCAGTTGCGGCAGGCGTTCGGCGGATTGAAGCGATTACAGGAATTAAATCCGAAGAACTGATCCATCAGCAAAACGAAGAAATTCGTCAGCTAAAGGAATTGTTAAAAAACCCGAAAGACCTCACCAAAAGCCTGGAACAACTGCTGGAAGAAAATGCTTCCCTCAAAAAAGAAGCAGAAAAAGCGGTTCTGGATAAAGTTTCGGTCATGAAAAAAGAACTCGCTGCAAAGCATACTTCTTTTAATGGCATAAATTTTATCTCCGAAGAAGTGGAACTGCCTAATGCAGAAGCTTTAAAAAGCCTGGCTTATCAAACCAAAGATATTGTTGCCAACTTAGTTTTGATTTTAGGTGCGGTTATCGAAGGAAAACCAAATTTAACCGTGATGATTTCTGAAAATTTGGTAAAAGAAAAAGGTTTGGATGCGCGCGCGATCATCAAAGAACTGGCGAAAGAAATCCAGGGCGGCGGCGGCGGCCAGCCTTTTTATGCAACTGCAGGCGGTAAAAATGCAGCGGGCTTAAAAGCGGCGTTGGAAAAAGCAAAAGTGTTCATTCATACACAAGTCTGAAAAAAACAGGCATAAAAGAAGCATCGCCAGTTGCAGCAATGCTTCTTTTATGCCTGCACTTGTAATTCAAAATAAATCATAGTTTTGCAACTTTATCATCAGTGCTTATATTTTTAGATGACGATACAAAACGCGCAGGCTTTAGATTATGAAGTAGTTATCGGCCTGGAAGTTCACGCACAATTGGCCACCGCAAGCAAGGCTTTCTGTTCAGATTCGGCCGCTTTTGGCGCCAAGCCCAACCGGCATGTCAGCCCGGTTTCGTTAGGCCATCCGGGCACGCTGCCTTTCATCAACAAAAAGCATATTGAGTTTGCGGTAAAACTGGGTTTGGCCACGCATTGCCAGGTCAGGAACTATAACTTTTTCGACCGCAAAAATTATTTTTATGCCGATTTGCCCAAAGGTTATCAAATTACACAAGATGCGGCTGCGATTTGCTTTGATGGTTTTATAGGCATAAAAACAGTATCCGGGCAAAAGCAAATCCGCCTGAACCGAATCCACATGGAAGAAGATGCGGGCAAAAGCATCCACGATTTGGACGAAGCAAACACGCTGATTGATTTAAACCGCGCGGGCGTGCCTTTGCTGGAAATTGTATCCGAACCGGATTTGCGGAGCGGGGAAGAAGCACATGCTTATCTTTCTGAAATCCGTCGCTTGGTCCGTTTTCTGGGCATTTGCGACGGCAATATGGAAGAAGGCAGTTTGCGTTGCGATGCCAATATTTCCGTCCGCAAAAAAGGTGAAACCCAATACGGAACGCGTTGCGAAGTGAAAAACCTCAACTCGATAAAAAATGTGCAGAAAGCAATTGAGTTTGAAGCAGCACGGCAAATTGAACTGATGGAGCGCGGCGAAACCATCGAACAAAATACCTTAAATTTTGATGCCGATACCGGGACCACCTCTGTTTTGCGAAGCAAAGAAATGGCAAATGATTACCGCTATTTCCCGGAGCCGGATTTGCCGCCCGTGGTTTTAACGGAAGCTTACATTGAAGAAATCCGAAAAAACCTGCCTGCGTTACCGGAGGAATTATACGAGAAATACACGCAACACTTGGGTTTAAGCGATTACGAAGCTTCCGTTTTAACCGCCGACCACGAACTGGTCAATTATTTTGAGGAACTCATCAAAGAAACCACCAATTATAAAGCGGCGGCGCATTGGATGATGGGCAGCATCAAATCTTACTTAAACACGCATACTGTTTTTATCGGCAATTTTTTGGTAAAGCCGAAAACAATTGCGGAAGTGATTAAATTGGTTGATGAGGGCAAGATCAGCATTACGGTGGCCGCGCACCAGCTTTTTCAGGAACTGGTACGTCATCCCCAAAAAACAGCCATGGAAACTGCTGCGGCTTTAAACTTGTTTATTGACCGGAACGAAGAAAAATTAGATTTGATCATTGACCAGGTTTTGCAATTGCACCCGCAAAAAGTATCAGAATATAAAAAAGGCAAAAAAGGGATTTTGGGCATGTTTATGGGCGAAGTGATGAAGCTATCCAAAGGAAAAATAGACCCGAAAACAGCCAACCGCATTTTGGCAGAAAAATTAGAAAAATAAAAAATGAGAAAAACCATAGTTCCGGCGTTTGCGGCTTTAACCTTTTTAACAGCTTGTTCTGATAAAAATTCGTTTAAGATTGAAGGACAAATCGAGCATCCGGCGCAGCAAAAAGTGTTTTTGCTGGAGGCAGATTCGACCAACGTTCGCGTAATTGATTCGGTGCAATTGAGCGAGCAGAACAAATTCGTTTTTAAAAAATCCACGCCTTTTGCCAATCTGTACAAAATCAAAAACGGCGACCAGGAATTTGATTTGATCGCCGAAAACGGAAACGACATTGATTTTAAAACTGATTTGTCTGATCCAAACCATAATTACATGGTTAGCGGATCGGAAGATTCGGAAAAAATTAAAGAATACAACCGCATCAGCAATATTTATACGGCCAAAAACACCAAGTTGGCCAATCAATACCAGGCCGAAGCAGGCGCAAAAGGCGTAAACCAGGATTCGGTTCTAAAAAAATACCTGCCCAGTTTTGAAAAGAACATGGCCAATCTCTCTGCAGAAATCTTAAATTTTGTGGATAAGAACAAAAATTCATTGGCCGGTTTTTATGCCGCCATGGCTTTGGACCAGATGAAATATGAAAAAGAATTAGTTGCCTACGCCGATGGTTTAGGCGACAAATTTAAAGGCAACCAGGCCGTGGAGCAGTTTAAGAAACATATGGCGCTACTCAAGCCGGTTTCGGTTGGCCATGCCGCGCCTGATTTTTCTGTTCCCGGCATTGATGGCAAAACCATCAAATTTTCGGATTACAAAGGCAAATACGTGATGCTTGATTTTTGGGCTTCCTGGTGTGTGCCTTGCCGTAAAGAAAACCCAAATGTGGTTAAATTGTACCAGCAATATCACCCGAAAGGGTTAAACATTGTGGGCATTTCTTTGGATGAAAACAAAGATGCCTGGCAAAAAGCCGTAAACGACGACCATTTGGTTTGGGCGCACGGCAGCGAACTGCAAAACTTTAACGGGCCGGTGGTGCAGCGTTACCAGGTGCAGGCCATTCCGTCTAATTTTATCATCGGCCCAAGCGGAAATATTGTTGCCAAAAACATCACCGGCAATGATTTGGCTGCTTTTTTCGCCAAAACATTTAAATAAACGCTTTGGTTAAATTCGGCTCCCTTTACAATTACTTAATAAAAAATTAACATCAGCAATCTTTTTTAGCCGTTACATTTACATAAAATTAAGAAAATGAGTAATTCCAAACAGAAGATCCTGATTGTTGATGATGAGCCGGATATTTTGGAGCTGATTGAATACAACCTCAACAAAGAAGGTTATCAGGTTTATGTTGCCCACAACGGACAGGAAGCCGTAGCCGAAGCCAAAAAGTATTTGCCCGATTTGATCATTTTGGATGTGATGATGCCAAAAATGGACGGTATCGAGGCTTGCCGGATTATGCGCACCATGCCCGAATTTAAAAACACCTTTATGGTTTTTTTAACAGCCCGAAGTGAAGAATACTCGGAAATTGCCGGTTTTAATGTTGGTGCCGATGATTACATTGCCAAACCGATCAAACCGCGCGCCCTGGTTAGCCGCATTAATGCCATTCTCCGCAGAAACCAACCTTCGGAAGATAGTCCGGACAACAAAGTAGAAATCGGAGATTTGGTGATTGACCGCGAAGCGTTTTTGGTTTTTCAGGGTGGGGAAAAGGTGGTTTTGGCAAAAAAAGAATTTGAACTGCTTTACCTGTTGGCATCCAAACCTGGGAAAGTTTATACGCGCGAAGCGATTTTAAAAAATATTTGGGAAGATTCTGTTGTGGTAACCAACCGCACGATTGATGTACACATCCGAAAACTGCGCGAAAAGTTGGGCGAAAAGTATGTTTCTACCGTAAAAGGCGTCGGTTACAAATTTGAGTTGCTGTAAAACGGCGTAAATCTGCGATATTTGCCGCAGATGAAAATTCCTAAATTCCAGGATCTGATCTTATTTGAAAACGCAGACCTGATCATTGTCAACAAACCTCCTTTTTTAAGTTCTTTGGATGAAAGGGAAGGCGGCGATATCAACATGCTTCGTTTAGCTAAACAATATTGGCCCGATGCACAGGTTTGCCATCGCTTGGATAAAGAAACTTCCGGCGCCTTGGTTTTTGCTAAAAACCCCGAAGCTTACCGCTCGGTTTCCATGCAGTTTGAAAAAAGGCAGGTAAAAAAAGTATACCATGCCATTATTGATGGCACGCATGTTTTTGAAAACTTGCTGGTTGATTTACCGATTCTGAATGTAGGCAAAGGCAACGTAACCATCAGCAGACAGGAAGGCAAACGCTCCGAAACCTGGTTCAATTCCCTCAAATATTTTAAACATTATACTTTGGTCGAATGCCGGCCGATTACTGGCCGGATGCACCAAATCCGTATCCATTTGGCTACGCAGCGTGCTTCCATTGCCGGTGATGAGCTGTACAAAGGAAAACCGGTTTTATTGTCGGATTTAAAACGCAATTACCGTTTGGGCAAAGACCAGGAAGAACTGCCGATTATGAAACGTTTTGCCTTGCACGCTTTTGAAATCTCTTTAAAAATTAACGCGGAAGAGGAAATTACGGTCAATGCGCCTTATCCCAAAGATTTTGAAACGTTGTTGAAACTGCTGGAAAAGTTTGATCAGTAACAAAATTCGCTGCTAAAAAAATGCCGGTAAAAGAAGCATTGCCTATATTGCCAATGCTTTATAATGACGCTTTGCTGACTGCTTCTTAACTTAATAAGAAAATATTTTGCCGCTTAATATCGTTTAAGTATTGTACTAAATAAAATACAAAATCTTAACAGAATGTCAAATAATGTTTACAATTTAAAACATTAAGGTAGTCGTTACGTTAAAGAAAATTAGGTACGTTTGATCTTTTTACATTAAAATTTTTAGCCCTGCCCGTTAATTTTTTTAAGCTAACAATTTAAAATCCAAGGCATTTACATTATGAGACAACTCAAAATATCCCAATCTATCACCAACCGCGAATCACAATCGCTGGATAAATATCTTACAGAAATCGGTAAAGTGGACCTGATCACCGCACAGGAAGAAGTAATCCTGACCCAGAAAATACGCGAAGGAGACCAAGCCGCTTTAGAACGATTGACCAAAGCAAATTTAAGGTTTGTTGTTTCCGTAGCAAAACAATATCAAAACCAGGGTTTAACTTTAGGCGATTTGATTAACGAAGGAAACTTAGGTTTGATAAAAGCGGCCAAACGTTTTGATGAAACCAAAGGCTTTAAATTCATTTCTTATGCCGTTTGGTGGATTCGTCAGTCCATTTTATCTGCTGTTGCAGAACAATCACGTATCGTTCGTTTGCCGTTGAACCAGGTTGGTTCTTTAAGCAAAATCCGCAAAGCTTACTCTCGTTTAGAACAGGAGTTTGAGCGCGAACCAACGCCGGAAGAACTGGCTGTTGATTTGGAAACTACCGAAGAACGCATTTCGGATTCGTTGAACAATTCTGGCCGCCACGTTTCGATGGATGCACCGTTTATCCAAGGCGAAGAAAACACGTTATTGGATGTATTGCAACATGGCGACCCGGCTACAGATTACAGTATGATCCAGGAATCACTTTCGATGGAAGTAATGCGTTCCTTGTCTTCTCTGCCGGAGCGCGACCGTGAAGTGATCATCCTGTTTTTCGGTTTAGGTTCTGGAACGCCGCAATCTCTGGAAGAAATCGGCGAACGTTTTATGATTACCCGCGAACGTGTCCGTCAGTTGAAAGACAAAGCTTTGCAGCGTTTGCGCCATACTTCACGCAACAATGTTTTAGAATCTTATTTATAATCCGATACTCTTTTTATCAACCTAAAATTATTATCACATGGCCGAACAGGAAAAAAAAGCAGGTTCAAAAATTGTTGGCATCAGCCTCATCTTATTAATACTGCTTGTTTTGGCGGTGATCGTAATGTGGGTAACCAAGTAAGTTTTTGAAATTTTCAAATGCGCCCGGACCAATAAAATGGTTCGGGCGTTTTTGTTTATTCACACTAATTTTATACCGATAAAAGAAGCATCGTGTTTTTTAGTGAAAACATTCTTACCTCAATCAAAACCAATATTTGCACATATTTATATATTTGAAACATGGAACATTTAATTGCGCCTTCTCTTTTGGCGGCTGATTTTGCCAACCTGCAACGCGATGTGGAAATGCTGAACCGCAGCGAGGCCGACTGGCTGCATTTTGATGTGATGGACGGCGTTTTTGTCCCGAATATCTCTTTCGGTTTTCCGGTTTTAAAAGCCATCAAACCCATTGCAACCAAACCAATTGATGTGCATTTGATGATCGTTAACCCGGACCAATACATCGAACAATTTGCAAAAGACGGTGCGGCAAGTATTACCGTCCATCTCGAAGCTTGCACGCACTTGAACCGCACCATTCAACTTATCAAAAGCGCAGGTTGTACGGCTGGCGTTGCGCTAAACCCGCATTCGCCGGTTAGTTTGCTGGAAGATATAATTACTGATATAGATTTGGTACTCATTATGTCTGTTAATCCCGGTTTTGGCGGACAAAAATTTATCCCCAATACTTACAAAAAATTGTACGATTTGAAAGCGTTGGCCCGAAACAGAAACCCACATTTAAAAATAGAGGTTGATGGTGGTGTTGGAGATGAAAACTGTAAAGAATTGTTAGAAGCTGGTGCCAATGTTTTGGTTGCCGGAAATTCGGTTTTTTCCGCTGCCGATCCTTTGCTGGCCATCCAAAAATTAAAACATCCCTAAAAGAAGCATTCAATTGCTGATCGAATTAAAAACAAAAGCGACGTTTAGTTAAATTATTTATAAATAACTGACTGTTAACAAAGTCAAATTTTATAAATTCGCACACGCCGGTCATCACTGTTGTTTCTTTTTTTCCGGCCTAATTAAATAAAAAACATGAAGCATAATTTTGGTGCAGGTCCGGGTATTTTACCGCACGAAGTACTTAAACAAGCCGCCGAAGCGGTAATTGATTTTAACGGAATTGGTTTATCTATCTTAGAAATTTCGCACCGCTCGACAGAGTTTGAAGCGGTGATGAACGAAGCCGTGAGCTTAGTAAAAGAACTATTGAAAGTGCCGCAAGGTTATTCGGTAATATTTTTACAAGGAGGCGCAAGCTTGCAATTTGCCATGGTGCCTTACAATTTGTTGCCGCAAGGTAAAACGGCTGCGTATTTAGAAACCGGCGTTTGGGCAAACAAAGCGATAAAAGAAGCCAAAATCTTCGGAACACCGATTGTTGTTGCTACCGATAAAGAGAACAACTTTAAGCAAATCCCGAAAAATTATACTATCCCAGAAGATGCGGCTTATTTCCATGTAACGTCCAACAATACCATTTACGGTACGCAACTGCACCAGTTTCCAAAATCGCCGGTTCCGATGGTTGCCGATATGTCTTCGGATATTTTCAGCAGAGAAATTAATGTGGCCGATTTTGGTTTGATTTATGCTGGCGCACAAAAAAACATGGGTCCGGCAGGCGCAACGGTTGTGATTGTGAAAGATGAAATCTTGGGAAAAGCGGAACGTGCAATTCCTTCCATGTTAAATTACCAATTGCATATCGAAAACGGTTCGATGTACAATACGCCGCCGGTTTTTGCCATTTATGTTTCAATGTTAACCTTACGTTGGATCAAAGCAAATGGAGGCGTAGCCGCAATTGCCAAAGCAAACGAAGCCAAAGCTAAAGCAATTTATCAGGAAATCGACAGAAACCCTTTATTTAAAGGCGTTTGTGCCGTAGAAGACCGTTCGGTTATGAACGTTTGCTTTGTGATGGAGAAGCCAGAATTGGAGAAACCTTTTTTAAAGTTTGCCGAAGAACGCGATTTGGTTGGCATCAAAGGCCACAGAAGTGCGGGCGGTTTCCGGGCTTCCATTTACAATGCTTTGCCCATCACCAGCATCCATGCTTTGGTTGATGCCATGCAGGAATTTGCCGAAAAAAATAAATAACAAATTTAGCCTGTTTAAAATTTACTTGTTAAGGTTTAGATGCTTCTTTTACCCTATAAAAATTGATGTAGAATTGAATTTTGATTGGTTTAGGCTGATACAAACACCAATTTTTATAGGGTAAAAGAAGCATTAAGGTTTTTTCTTGTATAAATTTAGACAGGCTCATCATCCTTCAACACAAAAATAAATGATCAGGATATTAGCAAACGACGGGATTGACCCGGCCGGAAAAGCACTTTTAGAAAGCGTAGGTTTTTACGTCGAAACCGAGCATGTTCCGCAAGAACAATTAGCCGAACAATTACAAAATTTTGATGCGATAACGGTAAGAAGCGCCACAAAAGTCCGCCAAGCTTTAATTGATGCTTGCCCGAGTTTAAAGCTGATTGGCCGTGGCGGAGTTGGCATGGACAACATTGATGTTGAATATGCCCGCGAAAAGGGCGTTGCCGTTATAAACACGCCTGCATCGTCTTCGCTTTCGGTGGCTGAACTGGTTTTTGCACACCTGTTTACCGGCATCCGTTTTTTGGAGGACAGCAACCGAAAAATGCCTTTAGAAGGCAACACCAAATTTAATGAGCTAAAAAAAGCATACGCAAAAGGCATCGAGCTGCGCGGAAAAACAATCGGTATTTTAGGTTTCGGCCGGATTGGTCGCGAAGTGGCAAAAATAGCGATTGGCTTGGGCATGAAAGTGCTGGCTTATGATTTACATCCTTTTAATAACGAATTGGCCATCGAATTGGGCGATGGACAATTGGTAAAAGTATCGGTAAAAGAAGCATCCAAAGAAGAATTGATTGCGCAAAGCGATTTCATCAGCTTGCATGTTCCTTTCAGCCCGGAACCCGTTTTGGGTGCAGCAGAATTTACGGCTATGAAAAAAAGTGCGGCAGTTGTAAACGCCTCGCGCGGCGGAACGATTGACGAAACAGCTTTGCTCGAAGCTTTAAACAGCGGGAAACTGGCTTTTGCCGGTTTGGATGTTTTTGATAACGAACCAACGCCGCGTATAGATCTTTTAACCCACCCTAAAATTTCGTTGACACCTCACATCGGCGCTTCTACCAACGAAGCGCAGGAAAGGATCGGGGTTGAATTGGCTACTTTGATTATGCAGCATTTTAGCAAATAGATTACTGCTTGAAAAGTAAAAAGGCTTGCAAAAATATATTTTTGCAAGCCTTTTTTTATTTAAAAATATTGAAAGCGCCGGTAACGTAAAGCGAATCTGTTGGGTGAAGGGCATCATCGTAAACGTAATAACTAAAGCTGCCAACAGCGGTATTGGTTTTTTCGTCCAGTTTGGTAACCGAAAATTTATTGCTTCCGGAAATGTTGAAAGACGTGTAAGTTTTTTTGTTGACAATCACTTGCGAACCATCAAAAACGTAAATGTTATTGCCAACAGAATCTGAATGAAAAGTAACCGAATAAAGCGCACGGTTTGTTGTGCTTCCGTTGTCCCCGGCAATTAAATAGTTCCTGAAATTTGGCAAGGTCGTTCCGCCTGTTACCACATTAAAAACTATCGTTCCCGGCTTAGTATTGGTAATATCGCTCTGGGTGTTGTTTATTTTCAGGTTGATCATACTTTTGGCAGATACCGTAGCAGGCACATAAGTAGTGTACGTGCCCAAAGGCTTTAAAATCGGCATTTCTTCTGTACATGAATGCAAAAAAATACTGCCTAAAAGAAGCATAGCTGGCGCAAAAAGTGCCTTACGAAAAATAAAAGGTTTAATCATGAAACAAGTTTTTAGTAAACACAAAAAGTATTTACAACTCGTATGCAACGCCTTTTTTTGCGGCCGTTACCCGGTAACCGTCTTCGGCTAAAGTATCGGCCAATGCCTGCATACTGGTTGTTTCCCCGTGTACGAGAAAAACTTGTTTAAGTTTTGCCGAATTTATCTGTTTAACGGTATTTACCAAATCTTCATGGTCGCCATGCGCACTAAACAAATCCGTTTGTTTAATGGTGGCATAAACAGCCAGGTCGCGGTCTTTGATATGCACAATCGGATCTCCGCGCAGCAAACGGAAACCTAAAGTGCCTTTGGCACAATAACCGATAAACAAAATGGTGCAATAATAATTTTGGATATTGTTGAAAAGATGGTCCTGGATACGGCCGCCTTCCAGCATTCCGGCAGAAGAAATGATAATACAAGGTTCAAAATAATTAGAAACCTGTCGGCTGTCTTTCAAATTTTCGACATAAACCAAGTTGTCAAATTCAAACTCGTCGCCCGATTTTCGGTAGAATTCCTGCGATTCCTCGCTCAATAAATTATGATGTTTCCTAAAAATTCCGGTCGAAGAATTGGCCATCGGGCTATCTACAAAAACCTTGACCGGCGGCAACAAACCTTTCGAAAATATTTTATTCAGCGAGAAA
Source organism: uncultured Sphingobacteriaceae bacterium (assembly GCA_964244955.1). GTDB lineage: Bacteria > Bacteroidota > Bacteroidia > Sphingobacteriales > Sphingobacteriaceae > Mucilaginibacter_A. The sequence goes on from CAXTKQ010000007.1 coordinate 34,640, forward strand.
ACCAAAGCTTGTGTACGGCCGATGCTAAAAGCCGGAATAATCAATCGGCCAGATTCTTTTACACAGCATTTTTCGATGGTTTCGGTCAGCACTTCTTCCACGGTTTTTCCTTTTGAATGGTTGCGGCCGCCATAAGTGGATTCGGAAACCAAATAATCTGAAGGCGGAAGCGGCTGTGGGTCAGCCAAAGTTGGGTAATTTTTTCGTCCGATATCGCCCGTAAACGTGATCGTTTTTTCCTCGCCGTTATCATTAATCTTTAAAACTGCGGCTGCTGCGCCAAGCAAATGCCCAACCGGAACAAAGGTGAGTTCGATATCATTGTTGATGCGGAAAGCTTTGTTAAAACCGATGGTTACTAAGCGGTCAACCGTATCAACCACATGTTTTTGCAGATATAAAGGTTGGATCGTCCGGCTGCCGTCGCGCCTTTTATGGCCGCGGTGCTTTCTGCTTTTTTGCGATTTCTGCATAAAAATACTCACCGAATCCATCAGCAACAACTCGGCAAGTTCTGCAGTTGGCGGCGTGCATAAAATCTGTCCTTCAAAACCCATTCGAACCAAAGTTGGCAAATTTCCCGAATGGTCAATGTGTGCGTGTGTGAGGATCACTAAATCAATTTCGCCTGGGCTAAAAGGGAAATCTTCGTTTAGTTGTACATTGTGGTCGCGCTCGTAATCCAAGCCGCAATCAATCAAAATCTTGTAGTTATTTGCTGTGGTAAGCAGGTGCATGCTGCCTGTAACCTGTTCGGCAGCACCCCAAATTGTTAATTTCATTTATTCTCTTTCTGCGTATCAAAACGCTAATTTTTTATGGGTAAAAGAAGCATCCTGATTTTTCAGGAACTTAAACTTCAAATTGTAACCGGCTAAGATAACGATAAAGCCCGCCTTCGTTCATCACCAATTCATCATGCGTGCCGCTTTCTACCACTTTTCCTTTTTCCAAAACAATAATCTGGTCTGCTTCGCGAATGGTAGAAAGGCGATGGGCGATGATGATAGAAGTGCGGTTTTTCATCAGTTCTTCCAATGCTTCCTGCACCAAACGTTCTGATTCTGAATCTAATGAAGAAGTGGCTTCATCCAAAATCAGGATGGCGGGGTTTTTAAGCAAAGCACGGGCAATGGCAATGCGCTGCCGTTGGCCGCCGGATAATTTAACGCCGCGTTCGCCCACCAAAGTATCGTAACCTTCGGGAAAAGAAGTGATAAACTGATGCGCATTGGCGCGTTGGGCAGCCTGCAACACTTCTGCTTCTGTTGCATTTAACCTTCCGTAAGCGATATTCTCGCGGATAGTCCCACCAAAAAGCAAAACATCTTGCGGAACAATAGCGACCTGGTTTCGAATATCGGTAAGCGAATAGGAGGAAGCCGGTTTCCCGTCAAACAAAATCTGCCCGTTTTGCGGATGGTAAAATTGCAAAATCAAACCGGCAATGGTTGATTTTCCTGCGCCGCTTGGCCCAACGATCGCTACTTTTTCGCCCGAATGCGCATGGAACGATACTTCTTTTAGCACCATAATTTCGGTGCGCGAAGGATAAGCAAAAACGACATTTTCAAAATCCAGGTTTCCGGTGATTTGCTGATCAATTTTATTATCCGCTGCTTTGATGGAGATGGCTTCTCCGCTTTCGTCCAAAATTTCCAGCACACGTTCGCTTGCGCCAACTGCTTTTTGCAGTCCGGCATACAAATCCGGGAAACTGCCCATCGCAGCGCCAACAAAAATGGAATACAAAATAAAAGTGGTGAGGTTGCCGACCGTCATTTCGTGATGACTGACCAAAACCGAACCGTACCAAATCACGGCAACAATCGCCCCGAACAAACAAAACACGATAAAAGAAGCAAACAGCCCACGAAATTTGGCACCGCGAACCGCAATCCCGGCCACTTCCCTAATTTTCTTTTCGTATCGGCCGGCTTCAAATGCTTCGTTTACAAAGGCTTTTACGTTAGAAATTCCTTGCAACGTTTCTTCTACAATCGTGTTTGATTCGGCCAGTTTATCCTGCGCTTCCCTGGAGATTTTGCGGATAAACTTTCCGAAGAAAAAAGCAACCACAATCAAGACCGGTAAAATCAGCAGCAAAGTCAGTGTAAGTTTGATGGAAAAGATCGCCAGCAAAATGATGCCGCCAATCATCAAAACCAACTGCCTGATCATTTCGGCCAAAGTTGTGGTGATGGCATCCTGGATTTGCGATAGATCGGCAGAAATCCGGCTGTTTAGTTCTCCAACACGACGATTGGAAAAGAAGTTCATCGGCAAAGTAATCAGCTTAAAATACGTATCGCGCCGAATATCTGCCAGCGCATTTTCTGCAACCTGTACAAACCAGATCACACGGAAATAGGAGACCAAAGCTTGTAAAAGCAACACCGAAAAAGCCAGCGAACCAATGGCATTTACGGTTGGCGGCAAAAAAGGATAACGCTGTTTGCCTTGTGCCGCATCAATCAGCGCGCCCAAAAACGAAGGAAAGGCCAGCCCGGTCAGGCTTGATAAAAAAAGAAAAACCATGGCGAACAAAAACTTGCCGCGGTACGGTTTCAGGTAACCAATAGTTTAGTTATTTTGCCGAGTGTTTCCCGGTTTAATTTAGCTTTTGGCAAATCCTGCTCGGGCGTGCTTCCGCTGTTCAATCTTCCTCTTGCCATTTAATTTTTAATAAAACAGTAATAGCAGCGATTTTATCAAAATAGTTTGGCTTTGCCAATTTAGCGGGCTTTAGTTGACTTAATTTTGATGATTAAAAAAAGCATGGCCAGAATCAGGAGGAACGCGCCGATCAGCAAATTCTTGAAATGCTCGGCTTGTTTACTGTTTTCGGCAGCTTCTGCCTGTAGTTTTTCGGTTTGGCTGCGCAATTTATTAATGGTGTTCATAAAAGAAAGGTTGCGGTTTTCCGATTCCTGCGAACGGCCTAAAACTTCTGTCTGAACGGTGGTACGGTAATCCAGCAATATTTTTAGCTCCTTAAAAACAGCATTGTCGGTTTTTACAATGTCCATCAAAATATCGTTGGAGCGGCGGATGTCTTTCTTCGTTTGCAAACCAAAAATGCCAGTGTGCATATCCAAACTTTGGAAATACTGGTTAAACTTTGCCGTGCGTTGCGCTAATAAACCGTTCACTTTTTTGCGTTGCAACTGGTAAGCCAAAGAATCCGTTTGCTGGCCAAATACAGCCGCAGACAAAAAAAGTACCGGTAAAAGAAGCATCAGCAAAATAAAAAACTGTTTTTTCATAAAAGTTGGTTTGAGTGTTTTTCAAAGTGGAAATGTGCATTGAGCTGAAAGCTGATAACCGACAGCCGACAGCTTTCTAAAGAAATTCAATCCGAACAATATCGCCTACGTTTAAACCAAGCAAGCCACTGGCGTTTCCTTTATTGATCGCAATTTCCAAATGGTCGCTGATGCCGAACAAACACAATTTCTCGCCTTCCGGAACTTCGTTGTAATGCCAGCTCAGCTTGTTGATGGATTCGTTCCGCTTAAAATAAAGCACAAACTGCCTTCCGTTTTGCACTTCGTCAAAAAGGTCTTTGGTAATGTTGGTGATGACGTTTTGAAAAGAATCAATATAAATCACACTTCCTTTAATCACGCTTTTATCAATCACCGGCCGCAGTGTCATCTTTTTTTCCAGGCGGATGATCGGAATACCAATATCGGTCAGTTTTCCTTTTTCGGCCAGATGACAGGCCGCTTTCACAAAAATATCAGCAATCGGAAAATGAAGGAACTTTAAATCCTGCAAAATATTGATTTCTACAATTTCATCCGGGATGCGGTCAAAAATCAGCGAAAAGATGCCGTTATCGGCCCCAACAAAATAATGGTTTTGGTAACGGATGGCCAGATAGCGCACATCTTCGTGGTAAACGGTATCAACACCAATTAAATGAACAGTTTCCTCCGGGAAATAATGGTAACTGTTTTTAAGGATAAATGCAGCCTGCGGAACATTAAAGGTTGAAACAGAATGGGTTATATCAATCAGGGTAATGTTTGGCAACAACTTTAAAATACTACCTTTGAGGGCAGCCTGATAGATGTCCCTATCGCCCAAATCTGTAGTTAAAGTTATAATTGCCATTAAAATCCTAATATTTATTACTAATCTTGTAGATAGCTTTAAACCGCTGCAAATATTAAATTTTTAAGGATAAAAAATGACAACTAAAAATTCTTAAGCTTGAACGAATTAAATTTAACGATTGATACCATTAACCCTGCTGTGTTGTGGGGTTCTAACAATGATCATTTTGAGCTTTTAAAAAAACAGTACCCGAAACTAAAAATCGTTGCCCGCGGCAGCGAGGTAAAAGTACTGGGCGACGAAAATGAGATCAAAAACTTTGAGGACAAACTAAACCAGTTGGTTGCACATGTAGAAAAATTTCAAAACCTCAACCTCAACGATATTGAACGGATTGCAGGCACAAAAGGTTCTTTACCATTGGCCGCACCCGAAACAAACGGACAAGAAAAGCCGGGGACAGGCGAAGTGATTGTTTTTGGCACAAACGGGATTATGGTAAAGGCCCGAACGCCAAACCAGCAGCGCATGGTAAACAGCATCACCAAAAACGATATTCTATTTGCCATCGGCCCGGCCGGAACAGGCAAAACTTATACTGCAGTAGCACTGGCCGTTAGGGCATTGAAAAATAAAGAGATCAAAAGGATTATTTTAACCCGGCCGGCAGTTGAGGCAGGAGAGAACCTTGGCTTTTTGCCTGGCGATTTGAAAGAAAAAATTGACCCATATTTGCGCCCTTTGTACGACGCTTTGGACGATATGATCCCGGCCGAACGTTTAAAAGCATATTTAGAAAACCGGACGATCGAGATTGCACCGCTTGCTTTTATGCGCGGCCGTACGTTGGACAATTGTTTTGTGATTTTGGATGAAGCCCAAAACACGACGGACATGCAGTTGAAAATGTTTTTAACGCGGATGGGCCCAACGGCAAAATTCATCGTTACCGGCGATGTTACCCAGATAGATTTGCCAAGAAAGCAGCAATCCGGGCTGCACATGGCTTTGCGTATTTTGCCCGATATAAAAGGCATTGATATTATTTATTTAACTGGCGATGACGTGGTGCGGCATAAACTGGTAAAACGGATTCTGGAAGCTTACGGGGATATTCAATAAAGGTAAGAGGTGTGAGGTAAGAGGTATCAGGATGCTAAGTGTTACCTTATGCCTTTTACCTCGTACCTCATACCTGTTCCCTCATACCTGAAACCTATGAACGCGATTAAAGAAACTAATTTTTCCTTTCCGGGCCAGACGAATTTTTACCGTGGCAAGGTGAGGGATGTTTATACCATAAACGACCAATATCTGGTGATGGTTGCTACCGACCGGATTTCGGCTTTTGATGTAGTGCTGCCCAAACCGATACCTTATAAAGGACAAGTGCTGAACCAAATTGCGGCCGGTTTTTTGGAAGCAACAGCCGATATTGTTCCCAACTGGGTCATTTCCGTTCCCGACCCAAGCGTTACCATTGGCCGTATTTGCGAACCCTTTAAGGTAGAAATGGTGATCCGCGGTTATCTGGCCGGCCATGCCTGGCGCGAATATTATGCCGGTAAAAGAAGCATCTGCGGTGTAAGCTTGCCGGAAGGTTTGAAAGAGAACGACCGATTGCCCGAACCCATTATCACGCCAACTACCAAAGCCGCTGTTGGCCACGATGAAGATATTTCCAGAAACGAAATTTTAGAAAAAGGGATTGTTTCGGAAGCAGATTATAGCCAACTTGAAAAATACACGCACGCACTATTTAAACGAGGGACAGAAATTGCAGCTCAACGCGGGTTAATCTTAGTGGACACCAAATACGAGTTTGGCAAAGCCGATGGCAGGGTTTTTTTAATTGATGAAATCCACACACCGGATTCTTCCCGGTATTTTTATAAACAAGGTTACGGGGAAAGGCAGCAAAAAGGCGAAGCGCAAAAGCAATTATCCAAAGAATTTGTGCGGCAATGGCTGTTGGCCAACAATTTTTCCGGGCAGCAAGGGCAGCAAATCCCGGAGATGACACCGGAAATTGTTCAATCTATATCCGAAAGGTACATCGAATTGTTTGAATACATTACCGCAAATCCTTTTCAGAAACCGGAAAATCAGGACGTTATGTTGCGGGTAGAAAAAATTATTACAAAAGCACTCATACTTTTACCCTGAACACTTTTATTTCTACACGAAATTATTCTATCTTTAACTATTAATATTAAAGGACATGAAATTTACAGTTGATAAACATGAAAAGTATGTTTTGATCAAGTTAAACGAATCAAAACTAAATTCATTGATCTCACCACAACTGAAATCAGAATTAATTTTGATGAACACGGATGGGCAGCGCAATATTATTTTAGACTTATCAATGGTCAAATTTGCAGATTCTTCTGGTTTAAGCAGCTTGCTGGTTGGCCACCGCATCTGTAAAAACGCCGAAGGAAGTTTTATTTTAACCGGTTTAAGCGATTCTGTTGCCCGTTTGGTTTCTATTTCCCAATTGGAAAGCGTGTTGACCATTGTTGCGACACCCGAAGAAGCTATTGATTTGGTTTTTATGGAAGAGATTGAAAAAGATCTGAAAAAAGAAACAAAATAAAGCTGTCGGCCCGCGCGAGATGAGATTTGAGGTAACGATTTTGGGTAGCAGTTCGGCAACACCTATTTACAACAGAAACCCAACTTCACAGGCATTAAACATCAACGAGCGGATTTACCTCGTGGATTGCGGCGAAGGCACACAGCAGCAAATGCTGCGTTTTGACATTAAACCCAGTAAAATAGACCATATTTTTATCAGCCATTTGCACGGCGACCATTACCTCGGGCTGATCGGCCTGCTTTCGTCTATGCACCTTAACGGACGCAAAAAAGCCATGGAACTATTCGGCCCGCCTGATTTGCTAAAAATCCTTACTGTCCATTTTGAATCTTCCTGGACCAACCTTAATTACAAAATCAATTTCCATCCTTTACAAACCAATCAGCCAGAAATTATACTTGACAATGCAGACATAACGGTTGAAACCATCATCTTGAACCACCGCATTCCTTGTACCGGTTTTGTGTTTCGCCAAAAAAAGCCATTGTTGAAATTGGATGCTGACCAACTGGAACATTACAACATTAGGCGAAATCAGTTTTTTAACCTGAAACAAGGGGCAGACTTTGTTACCGAAGCAGGAGAGGTTATTGCGAACGAGTTAATCACGATAAAACCCGAAGACCCCAAAAGTTACGCTTACTGCTCTGATACTTTAGCTGGCGAAAGTTATATTCCTCAAATTCAAAGTGTAAGCTTACTTTACCACAATGCTTCTTTTACCCATGATTTATTGGCAAGGGCCGAAGAAACGCATCATACAACAGCGTTGCAAGCCGGAGAAATTGCACAGAAAGCACAGGTAAAAAAACTACTGATCGGCCATTTTTCTGCCCGGTATAAAACACTGGAAGCTTTATTGGAAGAGGCCAGGTCGGTTTTTGAAAATACCGAACTGGCTGTAGAAGGCAAAACGTTTATGGCCTGATGCTTCTCCAAACTTGTTTAAATTTTGCTAAACTTATTTGCGATGCTTCTTTTACCGTATAAAAATCATTGTCTTTTTTGTAGTAGGATTTCTACCCGTAAAATATCCGCGTACACCAAATTTATAGGGATAAAAGAAGCATCGTAAAATTTTATAACATAAAATTGATTAAACTCTTTTATCAGTTGTTTTTCTTACCGCCGAAGATTGAGAAGCTAACGTAACGTTTCGGGTTTGCTTTTAAATCAATCATCAATTTATCCAAATTCGCGGCAGAATTGTTTAAGTTGTTGTACAGTTTATCGTCGTTCAGCAGCAAGCCAATTGAGCCTGTGCCATTGTTGATTTTGTTGATCGCTGCCTGCAAATCCGTCATGGCTTTGTTGGCGTTGGTTAAAGTTTCCTGGATATTGGTTTTGGCAACCTGATTGCTTAATTGGTCAAAGTTGGAAACGATATGCGAAATGTGCTGGTTGTTGTTGCGCAGATTGCTGGAGATGGACTCAAAATTGGCCAAAATTTTACCGATCCTTCCAGATTCAGACCCAACCAAACCATCCACTTTTTTAGTTGTACGGTCAATCGTTTCTAAAGTAGAAGCAACGCTTTTAAAACTGCGGTCTATGTTTTTTTGGAAAGAAGGGTTCAAAATGGTGTTGACAGAAGTTAAAAGCGAATCCATTTTGGTGATGATCGCTTCGGCTTTTTTCTGCACCGGTTGCACTGATTCCGCCAGGCTCCGTTCTACATTCGAGCGTAAGGTATCTTTGCTTTCGGCGTTTACTTTGCTGTTTCCCAATTCAAATTCAATCGCTTTGTTTCCCAGCAAATCGGTGCTCATCAATCTGGCAACAGAATTTTCGGGAATAAGATAATCTTTGTTGATCTTAAATTCGACCAAGGTTTTTCCGCTTGGCTGCAGTTTCATGTCAGAAACACGCCCAATCTGAAAACCGTTTACCAGTACCGGCTTAGAAATATTTAAACCATCTACATGGCCGTAAATGGCATAAAAGCGTTGCTCGCGGGATAAAATATCATTGCCACGCAAAAAATTGTAGCCTAAAATCAGGACGACAATGGCGATGGCCGTAAGTGCGCCGATTTTGGTTTCGTTTGATACTTTCAAAATATTGATTTTTTTATGGGGTTAATTTTTGTTGTTATTCGTTTTCCTTGCGGTATTTAACAATGGCACGGACAATAGAATTTACAATTTCTTCCTGTCCTTCTTCCGAGTTCAAATACTTTTCATCGTCCGGGTTGTTGATAAAACCGGTTTCCACTAAAATAGATGGCATAGCGCTATGGCATAAAACCAAAACACCCTGCTCAATTACACCATTGCTGTGGCGTCCATCGGTTTCAACAAATTCCTTGTTCACTAAATCAGCAAAACGGATACTTTGTTTACGATATTTATTTTTATACGCATTTAATAAAATAGTGGAAGTTGGGTCGTTGGGGTCAAAAGCACTGTTCATTTCGCTGGCGTCTTTTTCGTCCATCAAATTCTCGCGGATCGCCTTTTCCTCTTCTTTTGTGCGATGAAAACCATAAACCAATATCAAAACACCTTTGCCGGAACGATCCGGGACGCGTGTCCTTTTGCCGCGTACCGTTGTTACTTTATCGGGCAAAGAGTTGCAATGGATCGAAATAAACAAGTTTCCTTTGGCTTCGTTGGCAATGTCTGAGCGTTTTTGCCAATCCACATCTTCACCGTTGGTGCGCGTCATCACCACTTTAATATCTTTTAGTTCCCGTTGTATCGCTTTTTGCAACTTAAAGGCAATAGCCAGCGTAACATCCTTTTCCAACGAAAAAGAACCGGCGGCACCGGCCCGGCGGCCGCCATGCCCGGCATCAACCACAATGGTTTTTAGTTTAAAACGGTTGCTTTCTGTGGTGTCTGGCTTTACCGGTTTTTCTTCGATAAAAGAAGCAGTAGTGATAAAAAGTATAAAAAGCGGGAAACAATAAATGAGCCTTTTCAATGTTCTATTTTTCATTAATTTTGAGACCGTACACAACTTGTTTTGCAAAAATAATATTCGAAATCGATTTTGAGATTTATAAAGTTTCTTTTTCCTGTACTGCTGGCCAGTATTTGTTTTTTTTCCGCTTTTTCATTCTCAATTTCGCGATTAGCCCGAAAATATACGCCAAGGGTTAATGATACGATAATTCAGTTGGATTCTGCTAAAAAAAGAGACAAGCAGTTTTTGCAGCGTGATTCTGTTCCTTCCAAAAGAAAAACCGGCAACAAAAAAACAGGGGTAAAAACAGCATCCAAAGCAAAACAAGACACCACCAAAACCGATACTTCAAAATCCAAAGGTGGGTTAGGTTCTACGGTTAAATACGCTGCAGAGGACTCAATTATTACAGACAATATCAACAAAATAGTTTATTTGTATGGCCGAGCCCGAATCACTTACGAAGACGCAGCAATAGATGCAGATTATATCCGGCTCGACCAGCAAAACCATTTGGCTTATGCCAGAGGCAATGTCAACCCAAAAACAAAACGTTATGCCGGCAAACCTATCCTCAAACAAAAAAATGAAAGCCCGGTAACGGCCGATTCTTTGGTTTTTGATTATGTAACCAAGAAAGCAAAAATTTACCAGGCATTTTCAGAGCAGCAGGGCAATTACATTTCGGGCGGGCAGGCCAAAAAGCTGAACGAAGACGAAATTGCCTACCGCAACATCCTTTTCAGCACTTGTAATTTGCCTTATCCGGATACGCATTTTGGGATCATCATCACCAAAGGCATTGCCGAAAAAAACCAGATTATTTCCGGGCCGGCTTATCTGGAGATTGAAGGCGTGCCGTTGCCCATTGCCATTCCGTTCGGGTTTTTCCCGAAACCGGACAAACGGACTTCAGGTATTATCCTGCCAAGTTTTGGCGAAGATGCACAGTTGGGTTTCAACCTGCGCAACTTTGGTTATTATTTGGGCATTAATGATAACCTGGACATTACCAATTACGGCTCCATTTACTCCAAAGGTTCTTTTGAGCTGAGCACCGATGCGCGCTATTTAAGCCGCTACAAATATTCCGGGGATATTGCTTTAAGTTTTGGCTACCATAAATACGGTTTGGAAACCGATCCCGCAGCAAAAGATTTTAACATCCGCTGGGCACATTCGCAAAACCCAAATGCAAGCCCGGGTTCAACTTTCAGTGCATCGGTAAATGCCGGTACTTCTACCTATTATAGAAACAACGCCAGCAATGTTAACTACAACATAGCAGCTTTAACCCAAAACAACTTGCGTTCCAGCATTGCTTATAGTAAAACTTGGTTGGGCACGCCGTTTAATTTTACGATGAGTGCAAACCACAGCCAGGATTTGACTCAAAAAACCATCAACTTGGATTTGCCGAGCTTTACGTTTAACATGGCCAGCATCAACCCTTTTGACACTAAAAACCGCGTTGGTGATCAGAAATGGTACCAACGCATCAATGTGCAATATACCCTGACCGGCGATAACCGGGTAAATTCGATACCGGAATCTCAGTTTTTAACCAAAGCAGTTTTAAAACGGTTTCAAAACGGGTTTAACCAAACCATCCCGGTAAGTTTAAGTTTAAACGTTTTAAAATACTTCCAGTTCAGCTCAAGTTTCAATTATTCGGAAGTGGATTTATTTCAAACAGTTAGAAAAAGATATGCCAGGGGAAATACCAGCGGCGCGGATTCTTTGGTTACCGATACCGTTTCCGGGTTTCGCCGTGCGGGTTCGTACAGCGTAAGTACGGGTTTATCCACCAAAGTTTACGGTACATTAACTTTTAAAGGCGGAAGGCTGAAAGCGATCCGGCATACCATGACGCCTACGCTTAGTTTTGCCTACCGGCCGGATTACAACAGCGATTCTTATGGTTATTACCACAATGTGGTGAGCAACCCGGCAATCCCATATCCTTATGCCGTAACCCGTTATTCTATTTTTGACAACGGGCTTTATCCCGGCCCTTCCGGCGGCCGTTCTGCCGGCATCAACCTAAGTGTTGACAATACCGTTGAAGCAAAAGTAAGGGCGAAAAGTACCGATACCACCAATACAGACCGTAAAGTGCCCATTTTGCAAGGGCTTTCTTTTTCTACTTTTTACAATTTACTGGCCGATTCGCTTAAACTTTCGCCAATCAATGTTTCCGGCCGTACAGCTTTGTTCAACCAAAAACTGGGCGTTAATTTCAGCGGAATATTCAATCCGTACACCACCATTGTCCGGGATTCTATCCGGGAAGGGCAATTGGTTAAATATGCCAGAACAATCAACCAATACACTTTAGAAAACGGGAAGTTGCCAAAGCTCACATCTTTTTCGCTTTCTATGGATTTTAGCCTGAATTCAAACAGCATCAAAAACCAAAACCAGCAAAAAAACCAGAATTTAAACAATACCATCAACGGCATGAACCCACAGCAGGCCAACGCTTTGGCTTTGATCAACCGCGACCCGAATGCTTTTGTTGATTTTAACATCCCCTGGAACGTTTCCATGAACTACAATTTTTCTTATTACAATTCGGGGATTTCGACCAACATTACCAATACAATGAACGTGAACGGCGATTTTAACGTTACGCCGAAATGGAAACTGCAATACACTTCCGGTTACGATTTCCGCTTAAACAAAATAACCACAACTTCCTTATCCATTTACCGCGATTTGCACTGCTGGGACTTGGCTTTTCAATGGATCCCGTTTGGCTATTACAAATATTACAGTGTTGATTTGCGCGTAAAAGCCAGCATTTTGCAAACGTTAAAACTGAACAAGCGGAAAGATTACTACAACAATTATTAAGCCTGGTTAAATTTGTACAACAAAAAATCAGGAATGCTTCTTTTACCCTATAAAAATTGGTGCGTATTAAATTTCTGATTTGTTTAGGCTGATTTGAACACTAATTTTTATAGGGTAAAAGAAGCATGGAAACTTTAATAAATAAATTTTAAACAGGCTTTAACATGTTAGCAGAAATTATTACGATTGGCGACGAAATCCTGATCGGGCAAATTGTAGACAGCAATTCGGCCTGGATGGCGCAGCAATTAAACGTCATCGGGATCCGCGTAAAACAAATTTCTTCCATTTCTGATAACCGCGAACATATTTTGACCGGCATAAAAGAAGCATCACAACGCGCCGATGTAATTTTGATGACCGGCGGATTAGGCCCGACAAAAGACGACATCACCAAAACAACTTTGGCCGAATATTTTGGCGTTGGGATGA
>CAXTKQ010000007.1:47508-60088 GCA_964244955.1 uncultured Sphingobacteriaceae bacterium
GCCCGTTTTAACCGTCCGTTGCTGGATGTCAATATCAGTCAGGCCGATGTTCCTGAAAATTGCGAAGTTTTGTTTAATAAAAACGGCACCGCGCCAGGCATGTGGTTCCGCGAAAACGGGAAAGTTTATGTTTCGATGCCCGGCGTTCCGCACGAGATGATGTATCTGATGGAAGATCTGGTAATCCCGAAACTGAAAGCAACTTTTGCCCTGCCAAAAATTTTGCACCAAACGATTTTAACCGTTGGCGAAGGCGAATCGTTTTTGGCCGAACGGATTGCAGATATTGAAGACCAGCTTCCGCCCGAAATCAAACTGGCTTATCTGCCCAAATTAGGAACCGTGCGTTTGCGGTTAAGCGCTTATGGCGATGCTGATGCCGACGAAGAAAAGCTAAGACAAGAACTCGAAACCCAAACTCAAAAACTCATCAACCGCTTAGGCCAAACCGTTGCCGCAACCGAAGATATTCCGCTGGAAAAAGCGATACTTCTTTTAATGGCAAAAAATAAGCAAACTTTAGCTTTGGCCGAAAGCTGTACCGGCGGCTATTTAGCGCATTTATTTACCAGTCAGCCTGGCGCTTCCAGTGTTTTTTTAGGCGGCGCGGTTTCTTATTCGTACGAAATGAAAGAAAAAATGCTGGGCGTAAACAGCGATACGTTGTGGGAAACCGGCGCGGTGAGTGAAGAAACCGTCCGCGAAATGGTGGAAGGCGCGTTGCGGAATTATGGTTCTGACTATGCCGTTGCCGTTACCGGAATTGCCGGTCCGGACGGCGGAACGCCCGAAAAACCAGTTGGAACGGTTTGGATCGGTGTTGCCAGAAAAGGAAAAACTATTGCCAAAAAATATGTTTTCGGCAACAAACGCATCCAGAACATCGAACGCACCGCCATCACGGCCATGGGTGACCTGCTTAAACTGCTGCGCGAACCAATTGCATAACCCACAATAAATTGTACTTTTGGACCAATAAAAAATAATGGCGCTATACGAATTGTTACTGCCTAAAATGGGCGAAAGTGTTGCCGAAGCCACCTTAATTAAATGGCTGAAAGCACCCGGCGAAATGGTTGAAGCCGAAGATGCGGTGGTTGAAATTGCAACCGATAAAGTGGATTCGGATGTGGCTTCGCCGGTAAAAGGCAAATTGGTAGCGCAGTTATTTAAGGAAGATGAAGTGGCTCAGGTTGGCGACGTCATCGCACATATCGAAACCGAACCAGACGGTCAAAAAACAGAACCGCCAAAACCGGTTGCGGCACAAACAATTCAGCCTGAAAAAGTACCGGTAAAAGAAGCATTGCCGGAAAACCTTCCGGGTTTAGAATTTTTAGAACCTAAACCAACAGCACAAAACCCTGTAAAAGACAGCATCCGTTTTTATTCGCCTTTGGTGCGTAGTATTGCCGCGCAGGAAAATATCAAACAGGAAGAACTCGACCGGATTTCGGGGACCGGAGCCGAAGGCCGGTTGACCAAAGATGATCTGCTGCTTTATCTGCAAAACAGAAATAATTCGGCACAAACTTCAAATCCAACAAAACCAACGGAAACAGCGGCCGAAAAAACACCGGTAAAAGAAGCATTGCAAGCGGAAAGCAAGCCACATGCTTATTTTGCCGCTACGGTTTCTGCCGGAGATGAGGTCATTGAAATGGACCGGATGCGCAAAATGATTGCCGAACACATGACAAGCAGCAAGGAAATTGCAGCGCATGTAACTTCGTTTATCGAAACCGATGTTACCAATTTGGTGCTTTGGCGCGAGAAACATAAAACGGCTTTTGAAAAACGGGAAGGCGAAAAAATAACCTTTACGCCAATTTTTGTGGAAGCAGTTGCCAAAGCGTTAAAAGCGATGCCGATGGTAAATGTTTCGCTAAACGGAACGCAAATCATCAAAAAGCAAAATATCAATATTGGCATGGCCACGGCTTTGCCAAACGGAAACCTGATTGTGCCGGTGATTAAAAATGCAGATCAGTTAAATTTGTTAGGTTTAACAAAATCGGTAAATGACCTAGCTGTCCGTGCGCGCAACAACAAATTGAAACCTGAAGAAATAAAAGACGGCACTTTTACCCTTACCAATATCGGTTCTTTCGGAAACATTATGGGCACGCCGATCATCAACCAGCCGCAGGTTGCTATTTTGGCAATAGGCGTGATCAAGAAAAAACCGGCCGTTATTGAAACCGAAACCGGCGATATGATTGCCATCCGGCATTTGATGTACTTGTCGCTTTCCTACGATCATCGAATTGTAGATGGCGCATTGGGCGGCATGTTTTTGAAAAAAGTTTCTGATGAGTTAGAGAAATGGGACCCGAAGCGGGAAATCTGATGCTTCTTTTAGCGGCATAAAATCAGCATTGGTTTTTTACTATTCCAATTCTTCTTTGGCTACAGCAATTAGTTTTTTACTGACTTTGTTTTTGCCAATGATAAAAATAGAAAAAAACAAGGCGCAGGTTACAAAAAATAAACTCAAATAAGCACTGACAAAGCTACTTGCTGCTGCTAAAATAAAACAAACCGGGCCAATAATGGCAGATCGCGTTGCAGAACGGTAAACACTTTTGGTTAAAGCTTCGTGCTTTACATCTTCGTTCCGGATGATATATTCGAGGATGATGAAGTGCATCATCGAAATCAAAAACAAAGTACCGGTGTAAATTAAAATGGTTGTTGGCATAAAAAAGTTATCAGCCAAAATAGAAGCCGGAAAAGGGATGAGTGCGTTGAACATCAGATAAACCAAATTGAGCCAAAGCAAAGGCGTATCAACTACTTTTGCAAAACTAAATATGCGGTGGTGCGCGATCCAGAAAATACCAATCACCAAAAAACTAAAACCAAAACTTAAAAGCTTTGGTGCTGCGGCCCGGATGATTTGGTTAAGCTGGCTGTTATTGGCAATATGCACGTCTGGGACTTTTACATTTAGTACGATCAATGTAATCACGATAGCAAATACACCATCCGAAAAAGCTTCAAGCCTGTTTTTATTCATGTTGTATTTCAGCTAACACAACTGCCAACATTTTGTTCAGTGCCACTGATTGGCATTAACCAGGGTAGGATTATTGTTTTTTTGAAATCTCGTGCGGGTATCTTTTGCTTCTGGCCCGGTACTGTTGTTTGCTGCAACTTGATGCCAATACCAATACGATTGACAGGACAGATAATTTAAGTGTTAAATTTTTCATACTGTTTTTATACGGTTAAAATTGATAAAGATAATAGGATAAACTTCAGTTTTTTTAAAAAAAGTGTTTTGGTTTAATTATAAACTATTTTTATTCTATTACTATTCCTACTATTTATTACTTTTGATAATCTCACCAATGCTTTCGTTATGCCTAAAAACTTAAACTATCCTTTGGCTTCTTTTCAAAAAGCTTACGCATTAGCCGATGCTGTAAATACTTTAGGCGGAAATTGTACCATAGAAAACTGTGCACAAAAAATGCAGCGCAAAGTAAGCGGCGGTTTTATGGTGATCATTTCTTCGGCACAAAAATTTAAATTGGTAAACTTTGAAAAAGGTTCAATTACTACAACGGAAGAATATAAACTAATCAAACATTCTTACACCAATAGTGAAAGGTTGGATTTGCTGAGAAAAGCTTTTTTATCCCCGCAAATTTTTTCTTTGTTATATGAAAGGTTTAAAGGCAAAGAACTGCCAACAGAAATGCTCGACAAAATATTGATCCGGGAATTTGGCGTAGAAGAAAATACTGCAGGCCGTGTTGCAGGTTATTTTGTGGACGGGTTAAAAACGTATGGTTTGTTAAACGGTTCTACCGTTTTAGATTTGGCAAACGAAGCAATTACAGCAACAGAACAAAATACAGCCGAAATTGAAAAACCAGTTGTAAAAGTAGCAACGGAAAAACCTGTTGAAGAAACAGCACCGAAAACCAATGCTTCTTTTATCGGCCTAAAATCAGTAAATTATGAACTGCAAGTTTCAGGGCCAGGAATTAATACAAAAATCTCTATTGATGACGAAGAGGATTTGTTGATCGTAGAAGCTGTGCTAAGAAAAATCCAAAAAGCTTTAAATACAAAAGGTTAAGGCAAGGTTGGTTTAATACTATTTTTTAAATAATAAATTAGTAATAAACTATTTAAAAATTATAGTTTTTATGAAACGGTTTGTGGTTGAAAATTTTAGTTTTTTCTTTTTTGACCAAACGATAAACTTAGAAATCCTATCCACAAAACCATCACCCGTATTTTTTACTACGTAGTTGGGAAAGTTAAAGCGCTCGGGTTGGTTCAGGTTAGTAAATTCCCATGGGTGAAAATACAAATTTAGATAGCCATCTTTTTTATAAGTTAGATAGCATAGCCATTGGAGTAGTTTTAAAGGCAAATTATGAAAAGTCAGCCAAAACAAAGGAAACCGAACAACCGGCGTAACCGAAGACGGCAACTGTAAAACTTGATCTTTAAAAAACCAGGTTCGCGGCTTGTTGAAATTGTTGTACCGGCCGGGCAACCAGGTTGGGTTGATGGAAGAATTGTAAACGTATCCTGCTTTAAAAATTTCCTGCTCATCCACTGGCATCATCCGCGCCATACGGTAACCTGAAACTTTATTCCCGATTAATTGCTCCAATGCTTCTTTTGATTGCCTTAAATGTTCCACCTTAAAATCCGAATGGTAATAACCGTGAGAAGCAATTTCGTGTCCGTCGGCAACAATTTTTTGAATAATATCCGGCTTATTTAAGGCATAATTGGCAGTGCAATAAAAGGTTGCCTTAATTTCATGCTGTTTTAACAAGGCTAAAATCTTTTTCGTTCCTTCTGTTGAGATGGCTAACTGGTCTTCAAAAGAAATGGTTTTGCCATATTCAAACGGCATGTCAAACTCCTCGATATCAAAGCTTAATAAAATCATGGTTAATTTTTACCAGGTTAGTAGAACGGACAATATAGTTTGGGCGTTGCTTGGCCTGCATAAACAATTTGCCCAAATACAAACCGATAATGCCCATCACCATCAATTGCAAACCGCCGAAAAACACAATGGTGGCCAGGAGCGAAGCCCAACCGGAAACCACATGGCCGGAAAAATAACTGATCAAAATATAAGGTACATATAAAACGGCGGCAATGGCGAAAAACAAACCGATACCAATGGCAATATTCAGCGGACGAACGCTGAAAGCAGTGATGCCTTCTACCGCAAAACGAACCATGCGTTTGAAAGTATATTTGCTTTTTCCTGAAAAACGCGGATCGCATACGTAGTTGATGGCATACTGTCGGAAGCCCAACCAACGGATTAAACCGCGCATAAACAAACCATTTTCAGGTAGTTGCGCCAATACGTTTGCTACTTTCCGGTCAATCAGCCTAAAATCTGCCGTTCCTTTTTCCAGTTTTGTATCGGATAAAGAATTGATGATGCGGTAATAAATATCCGAAGTTTTGCGCTTAAAAAAAGTAGCTTCATCGGCATATTCGCGTGTGGTATAAACAATGTCATAACCTTCTTCCCATTTCTGCAAAAACTGTGGGATTAGTTCGGGCGGATGTTGCAAATCACTGTCCATACAAATAATGCAATCGCCGCTGGCATAGTCATAACCGGCCTTTAAAGCATTTTGATGGCCGAAATTGCGGGAAAGTTCCAAGTAAAAAAAATGGTCGTTGGTGTTGTTTGAAAGTGCTTTTAACTTATCCAACGTATGGTCTGAACTGCCGTCGTCCACAAAAATAACTTCATATTGATAAGGCAGGTTTGCAAAAACAGCAACCAGCTTTGACGCAAGCGTTTCCACATTACCTTCTTCGTTAAACGATGGAACTACGATGGAAACTAATTTTTTCATACGGCTAATTCCGCTTTTTCGGTTTCTAAAACAGAATTTCTTGTCCAGGTTTCATAAACTACGTATAACCAAACCAAGAAACACGGCAACGCTTTTAAAGAATATTTTACCACATATTGGATTTGGATGAATTTAGGAAAAATATCAGAAGGCGAAAGGCTGGTTAAAACAAACGCAAAAACCAGCAAAGCAATCTCCAGTTTAGTTATAGGTTTTGGCAGATTAACAAACCAAATGGCAACGCCAACAAAAGCGATAATATAAGTTGGCGATTCGGATCCGGAACTAAAAAGCACCGTAAACAGCAGTGTCGAACTTAAAATAAGCAATTGGTAAGAGAGGGTTTGGTATTTTTTGATAAACAGGTAAGAAGAGCCGAAAAGTGCCAAGGCCGGCAGCAGAACCACCAAATCAGAAATTTTGGGCAGCAGAAAAATACGCCTAACCATGCCAATAACAGAAATATCCTGCATAACGGATGCCGCGTTTTGTGCATCTTTTTCAATCAGCACGTTTTTCCAATCCTGGTAAGTTTGCACCACAAAGGCCGGGGACGATATGGCCATCGGCAGTACAAAAAAAACAACCGACCAAAATAGCAAACTTAAAATGAGTTTGATTTTTTGACCTGAAAAAAAGAAAAACGCCAAACCGACAATGCCATACAGCTTGATAAAAGTGCCTAAAATAATTAAGCAAGCGGCCCAAAAATCTTTTTTCTGCCTGATTAAAATAAAGCTGCCTAAAATAATAGCAGCCATACAAGGGTTAAATTGGTCGCTAAAAGAAGCAGTCATCAATTCATGTGCGCAAAGCAATAAAACAATGGTTTTGTTCTGGTTAACGATGGGAAGATGAGCAATAGCTTGATATAAAACCCAAGCATTAAACATAATCCACAATACAACGGCCAAAGGATCTGGCAGCCAAACAAAAGGCGCTATAAACAAAGCAAACAGGGGCCCATAATGGTTTACGTCCAAAAAATGCTCGGGCTGAGGAAGGTATAAATTATGCTGATGAACGAGGTTGAAAAAGGTGAACTTGTAAATGAGGTAGTTGTTGTGAAGATGACCGAAAGCCTGTTTGATGGCCACAAAAAAACTTAAACCAAACCATAAAAAAAGTGCCGTGCTTTTTTTAAGAAGGAAGTTTAGGGCAGAAAACATGGCTTTAACAGGTGTTGACAGTTTGCAAACATAAAGAAATTGTTGAACAGTAAGATAGTTAAAAAAGGAGACGGAGTATTTGTCTAAAATTTATTCAAGCTGCTGCTGATGCTTCTTTTACCACACAAAAATTATTGTTGTTTTATATTTTTTGTACTTGTGGGATAACAATATCAAACACAAAATTTACAGGCATAAAAGAAGTATTATAAATTTTACGATAAAAATTTAAACTGGCTCTGAAATTGGCCAAATAAAAAAAGAGGGCTCTGACCAGGAGCCCCCTTTAACAAATAAGATAAAAGAAATCTACTACAAAACTTTTATCGGTGCTTTTAAGCAAAAACTACCGCGGCGAAACCGGGCTGGTTACTGCTATAAAAGCTTTGTCTGCTGATATACGGTGTTCTTGTCCGATCAGATTTATTAATTTTACTTTTCCTGTAATAAATTTAAAATTTTCGGAATAGAAACGTTCTGCCACGTGTTCAAACTGTAAGGCTTCCACCAAATCCTTCTGATTATAACGTAGATAAATGCTCAGTTCTACATCATTGGTAAACTGCAAATGGTCTGTTTCGGCGGCTTTTTTGTACTCGTAGTGATAATCGTACCGTAAAGCTGTAATATCTGATAAAACAGCCGAACCGGTTGGATGTCCGCCAGCACCTTTACCGTAAAAAAACTGCTGATCTGCAAAAGCTGCCTGCACAATAACGCCGTTATATTCGTAATCCACGTTGTACAATAATTCGTTCCGGCTGATAAAACGAGGCAAAACATACAAACAAACTTGCTTGTCGTTCAGCTTTTTTGCAAACGGTACTAACTTGATTTTTAGCTTTTTCTCTTTTGCGTATTGAATATCTTGTACAGCTAAGTTTGCAATCCCCAAATTAAAAACCTCTTCCGGTTTTACCACAATCCCGTAAGCGTGATATGCGGCAATCACCAGTTTAAACTTCGCATCAAAACCACCCACATCCATCGTCGGGTCTGTTTCGGCAAATCCCAAATTTTGCGCTTGTTTTAAGGCTGAGGCATAGTCCAATCCATCGTTAAACCCTTTTGATAAAATGTAATTGGACGAACCGTTGAAAATACCGCTGATGGAATACAGCAATTCGTTGTCGTAATATTCCTCCAAGTTTCTAATGATGGGAATACTGCCGCAAACTGCGCCTTCGTACAACAGCGAGGTTCCGTACTGGTGCAGCAAATCAATCAATTCTGACAAATGCTGCGCAATCATTTTTTTGTTGGCCGAGACTACATTTTTACCGGCTTTGATCGCTGCAGAAACAATTTCAAAAGCAGCATCTGCATCGTTAATCAGTTCGACAACCGTGTTGATTTCCGGGTTTTCAAGGATACTGTTTTTATCGGTAGAAAATAAGTGTTGCGGCAAGGATCGTTCTTTCGTTGCATCTTTGATCACAAATTTGATAATCTCCAGGTTTAAATGTTTTGTTTTGATAATATCGTACAAACCCTGGCCAACCACACCAAAACCAAAAAGGCCAATATTTAATTTTTTACTCATAAGGATTTAGGCCGTGCCGGATAAAAGGACAAGCTTTGCTATAACTTGTTGTTTTAAAAAAGAATGTATAATTTTACTTAAAGCTTCTGTTTCTATTAAAAAACCATCGTGGCCAAATAAGGATTCTACCTCGGCAAAAGCAGCACCGGGAATATGGCGGTAAAGAAAGCGTTGTTCGTCCGGCGGAAAAAGAATATCAGAAGCAATGGCAATAATCAATGTTTTGGCTTTAATCCGTCCCAGGGCACTTTCTAAACTCAGCCTGTTTCGTGCCACATTATGGTTGTCCATTGCTTTAGTCAAATACCAGTAACTGTATGCATTAAAGCGGTTTACCAATTTTTGCCCCTGGTAATTTTGGTAGGAAGAAGCGTTGAACGAATCCCTTTTTTGCAAATCATCGTCTGCTTGCGTAACGGCATAAGTTTGATAGCTGCGGTAGGAAAGCAAGGCCAAACTGCGTGCTGCTTTTAGCCCGATATTTCCTCCGTTTGGCACGCTTTTATAAAAGGTAGGATCGGCAGCAATAGCCAGCCGTTGCGATTCGTTAAAGGCAATTCCCCAGGGAGAATGCTTGGCGTTGCTGGCCAAAACAATCAAGCGGTTCATTTTTTCAGGTTCTGCAATTGCCCATTCCAAAGCTTGTTGTCCGCCCAAAGAACCGCCAATTAGCGTATCTATTTGTTCAATTTCTAAATGTTTGGCCAGCAATTGATGCGCTTTAACTACATCACGAATGGTAAATTCGGGAAATGCTAAAAAATAAGCTTCTTCAGTTTTTGGGTTGATGCTTAACGGATTAGTGGTTCCGTAAGCAGAACCCAGAATATTGGCACAAACAATAAAATGTTCCTGCGGGTTGAACAAAGCTTTTTCGCCAAACAAACCCGGCCACCAGTCCAGCACATCAGAATTTGCGGTCAAAGCATGGCAAACCCAAACGATATTGTTTTTTTTGGAATTGAGATGGCCAAAAGTATGGTAAGCAATTTCAAGGCCGGGCAAATGTTTACCAGATTCTAAAGTAAAACGGTCAGTGCTTGTAAATTTTTGTAAGCTCATCAATAAAGTTAAGGTTCGGCCAAAACCAATTAAAATAAACTGATTAGCAATAAGATACTGCTAATCAGCTTATTTATTTTATACTAATTCTGTTTCCGGTTGCGTAACCAAGGCAAAAGCCTGTTCAAAATCGGCTTTAATATCATCAATATGCTCGATGCCAACTGCCACGCGCAAAGCATTTGGTTTTACGCCCGCAGCCATTTGTTCTTCGGCCGACAGTTGCTGATGGGTGGTTGCAGAAGGCTGGATAATTAAAGTTTTGGTATCGCCGACATTGGCTAAATGACTAACCAGCTTCAAACTATCTACAAAACGTATCGCTCTTTCTTTTTCGCCTTTTAACTCAAAAGACAAAACAGCGCCAAAACCGTTTTTCAGATATTTTTTAGCGAGGGAATGGTAAGGAGAAGATTCCAATCCCGGATAATTCACTTTCTCCACTTCCGGATGCGCTTCCAGCCAGTGCGCCAGTTCCAACGCATTTTCTACATGCCGCTGCATACGCAGGGAAAGTGTTTCCAATCCTTGCAACAATAAAAATGAGTTGAACGGAGATTGGGAAGGGCCAAAATCGCGCAAACCTTCCACCCGTGCACGGATAATGAACTGGATATTGCCCATCGCACTGTTTACCCCAAAAATTTCAGAGAAAACAATGCCGTGATAACCTTCGGCTGGCTTAGAAAACTGCGGAAATTTTCCGTTTCCCCAATTGTAGTTCCCGCCGTCCACAATCACACCGCCAATGCTGGTTCCATGTCCGCCAATCCATTTCGTTGCCGATTCAACCACAATGTTTGCGCCATGCTGCAACGGCCGGAACAAATAACCGCCTGCACCAAACGTATTGTCAACCACCAAAGGCAAATCATGCTTTTTAGCAACAGCCGCAATGGCTTCAAAATCAGGAACATTAAATTCCGGGTTTCCAATTGTTTCGATATAAATTGCTTTTGTTTGATCGTTGATTAAAGCTTCAATGCTTGCTGCTTTGTCGTCTTTTGCAAATCGCGCTTCAATCCCCAAACGTTTAAAACCAACTTTAAACTGATTGTAACTTCCACCGTAAATAAAAGGGGAAGTAACAAAGTTATCGCCGGTTTGCAGGATATTGTTTAAAGCGATAAACTGCGCTGCCTGCCCGGACGAAGTAGCCAAAGCAGCAACGCCGCCTTCCAAAGCTGCAATCCGCTTTTCAAAAACATCTGTTGTTGGGTTCATAATCCGGGTATAAATGTTCCCAAATTCTTTAAGCGCGAAAAGGTTGGCACCATGTTCTGAACTGTTAAAAACATAAGAAGTAGTTTGATAAATAGGCACCGCGCGGGAACCGGTAATCGGATCAACTTCTTGGCCGGCGTGTAGCTGTAAAGTTTCAAACCTATGTGATGCTTGAGTTGCCATTTTTGTAGTTTTTAGAATGAAAAAATGAGTTGATAAATTTGGGAAATGCAACAAAAACTGCCACAAACCGAATAGGTGCTTAACTTATTATGCTGCGTTAGCAGCAACACATTCGGTTAAACAAAATGTTGGCAGTGATTTTTTTGATGGCAGTTTTGCTGCTTTGCGTAGGGAAGATGCTGTTTTTATACATGTTTTTTTATCAATTTATATTTCCCGGGGTTATTTTCCGGGCCAGGAATTGGCACCTTCTCGTTTTTAGCGAGGGTTGCCAGTGGGTTGCAGAGCCTGATCTCTCGCCACTTCTTTATAAACCAAAACCTGCGAGAGGTTGGGTTAGGATGGTATTACTACCAAATATTGTTTCAAATGTATAAACAGAAATGATAAAAATCCAAATTTTGTTCTTTTTAATTTCAAATAGCAGCTAAACCACTGGTTAAATCTTCTACCAAATCTTCGATATTTTCTAATCCCACTGAAACACGAATGAGGTTTTGTGGCGTTTTCGTATCCGGCCCTTCCACAGAAGCACGATGCTCGATCAAACTTTCCACGCCGCCTAAACTTGTGGCTTGGGTAAATATTTTCAGTTTGTTGATAACGGCCAATGCTTCTTTTGCCCCTCCTTTTATCAGAAAAGACAACATGCCGCCGCCTGCCGACATTTGTTTTTGGGCGATCTGAAACTGTGGGTGAGAAGCCGAGCCGGGATAAAAAACGCGCTCCACTTTTGGATGGTTTTCTAAAAATGTGGTCAGTTTTGTTGCGTTTTCTACATGGCCTTTCATGCGGTAAGGCAATGTTTTGATGCCGCGCACAGTTAGATAACAATCAAAAGGGCCGGGAACGGAGCCGCCCATTTCCTGGATCTGCTTTAACTTCAACCACCATTCATCAGCTTCCCGGGCAACTAAAGCGCCGCCTAAAACATCACTGTGCCCGCCCAAATATTTTGTGGTTGAGTGCATAACGAGATCGGCTCCCAAATCCAGAGGACGTTGTAAAATTGGTGTGGCAAAAGTATTGTCGCATACTGTTTTTACCGATGCTTTTTTGGCAATAGCGGCAATGGCGGCAATATCCGTGATTTTTAAAAGCGGGTTAGAAGGCGTTTCTACCCAAATCAGTTTTGTGTTTGATTTGATGGAAGCTTCAACCAATTCCAAATCGTTCAAATCAATAAAATCAAACTCCAGCTTGCCGGCAAAAACATTTTTCAACTGGTTGCGCAAACCGTGGTACATATCGTTGGGGCAAATCAAATGGCTTCCGGGTTCTAAAGATTGAAAAACTGTCATTCCCGCTGCATTCCCCGAAGAAAAAGCCGCGGCAACCGCGCCGTTTTCCAACTTGGCCAATACGTTTTCCAGCGAGTTCCGGTTCGGGTTATTGCTCCGGCCATAAGAATATCCGGTTGGATAAGAGCCATCATCGGCACGCTCAAATGTGGTTGATAAAGTAATCGGCTGGATCACGGCTTTGTTTCCCTGGTCCAACTGGTTTCCGGCGTGTATGGCTATCGTTTCTATCTTCATGCT
>CAXTKQ010000008.1:0-20896 GCA_964244955.1 uncultured Sphingobacteriaceae bacterium
AAAAGTAACAGCCGCAAACACCCGAAATGCTAAACAAAATAGACGTGATGGCCATGGCCCAGCCCAATTTTATACCGGTAAAAGAAGCAATGCCGCCAGGAACCAGATATTGCCCGGGCGACCACCAGGTTAAAAATGTTAAAGTATCGGTTGCGATGTTTTTTGGGCTTGGTTCGGGCAGCAGGTTAAAACCGCCGCCCTGCTGTAGGTTTTTCCAGGTTAAAAAACCCCAGCCCGGATCAGGAAAAGTGGAAACCGAAGCCCACAAACACGAAACGCCGACAACCAACAGCGCGGTAAATACGCCGGCCCAAAGCAAGCGTTCTGTACGGGCGCGGTTTACATTAAACATGAAAAAACAAAAACATTTGGCCGGGTTTTTTTGAAGGGCAAAAGTATCAAAAGGAATTGTAATTTGATTTTTACGTTTTTATAGCTTGATTTTTGTGTTGAAACAGGTCTTACTGCCAAAATCGGCAAAACTTTGTACCGATTTGGATATTGATACTTTTACGCCGCACCAATTATTGCCCGATAAAAACAGTATGCCATCATCGCCTTGCCCCTGCTTCAACCCAAAAAAATTAATCCGATTGCTCCGGCTTGCCGGGCTTTGTTTTTTGTTGGTGATTGTTGAAACAGCTTCGGCACAAACCTTTAAAATTATAAAAATCCATTGCCAGTTAAGCCGGGAAGATACGGCCACCATTTACAAAATTGCACGTTACGAAGCCAGCTTTTACAATGCTGTTTTTGAGACCAAAAAAAAACGACAGCGTTGCCATCAACATCCATGTTTTTGGGCGAAAAGCGGATTTCAAACTAACGCCGGACGGTGAAAACTCGTTGCATGTTTTTGCCGATGGTTATTATTTGGAAAAGACGGGCGAAATTTTTGTACTGAAAACCGAACATGTGAACAGTGCTTTGCTGCACGAGATCAGCCATGCTTTTCTGCACCTCAACCTTAAAAATCCGCCCAAATGGTTTGATGAAGGTTTGGCCACCTATTTTGGTTCTTTGATTGTGGACAACAACCAGATTTTTTATACGCCGGTGGTTGGTCGCATCGAGCGCATCAAAGAAATGATTGCCGGCAAGCAATTTAACCCGGACGATTTTTTAAGGTACAACAACCAAAACTGGGGCATCAACCACCAATCCATCACCGATAAATATACCATCGCTTATAGTATTATTTATTTTATGGTAAAGACGAATTTAAACCTGATCAAGCACATGGCGGACGGCTTAAAAAACGGGCAAACGGCAAACGAGGTTTTTGCAGAAATATTTGGCGGCGCACAAGGTTTTAACAACCGCTACATCAACTTTTACCAGCAGCAAAACTTTGATTAGAAAAGACACTGAAAATATGCCGGTAAAAGAAGTATGCTGCTTTTTTTAACCCCGATTTAACTTTAACCATACAATTTCTTAACTTAAATCTGTTTAATTTTTCCACAAGCGTAATTACTTTAGCAATAAATTAAATAATTTGCAGTTTAATACGTTTTTATGAAAAAATTTCTACCCGTTTTCCTGCTTTTCTATATGGCCCTGCTTGGCAAACCTTTGTTTGCGCAGATTAGTTTAGGGACATCCTCTTACACACAAAACTTTGATGCAATTGCCACTGGTTTGCCTACAGGTTTTACGACCCGCACCGGTGCTACGCCCACAGTTTTAGGCACAACCGCAACTTTAACAACGGCAGCTACAACCTGGAACAGTACAAGCGGCGGCTTTAAAAATGTGGCATCGGCAGATGGTTTAACCGGTTCGGCAACAGCAGCAAGCCAAAACGCTTCTGCAGACCGGGCACTTGCCTTGCGCCAAACCGGAACGGCAGGAACCGGCGGCGATCCCGGCGGTGCCTTTGTGGTACAATTAGAAAACACCAGTAACCGTACTGGTTTTAGTTTGAGTTTTAAATTGCAATCGTTGGACGCTACGCCTGTTACAACTGTTCCCCTGAATCCACGTATCGTTACCTGGGCGGTTGATTATGGCTTTGGGTCTGCCCCTACAGCATTTACCCAGGCAACAGTAGCAGGAACATTAACTACCCAAAGCGGCACCTTCTCTAATAATACCATCAGCGTAAATTTTAACAGCGCGTTGGATAACCAAAACCAAAACGTTTGGATCAGGATTGTGGCTTTAAATGCTTCCACAGGTTCTGGCAACCGCCCAACTTCGGCCATTGATGATTTTACGTTGAACTGGACCGATACGCCAATTGGAACGCCTGCTTTGGATATTACGCCAACGGCCATCGCTTTTTCGGCACAAAATATCAACACCAACTCTTCGGCACAAACTTATACGTTGACTGGCAGCAACCTTACGGGAAATGCAACGGTTACGACCAATGCTCCTTTTAGTGTCTCAAAAGACAACAGCAATTTTAGCACAACAACTACTTTTACGCCTGACGAGGTTTTGTCAGCACAACCAGTCTATGTGCGCTTTAGCCCGACAGCTTCCGGAACCTTTAACGGCAGCGCTTTAAATACCAGCACCAATGCTTTCAACAAAACCGTTACTTTAACCGGAACTGCCCAAGACCCAAACAACCTGGTTTATGGTTTTGATAATTGTACCGGAACGGCCGCAATTTCGGATGGCTGGACGCAATACAGCGTAGTTGGCGCGCAAACCTGGGGCTGTACCACTTTTGGCCGAGACCCAAATGCACCAAAAGGAACAGCGGCTTTCCCAAATGCGGTGCAAATAAACGGCTATGCCAACAGCACCAACAACATCAATGAAGACTGGCTGATCTCGCCTGCCCTAAACATGGCAGGCTTTAACTATCCGCTGTTTTCATTTTGGAGCCGTACTGCTTTTAACGGTGCAAAATTGAAATTGCGCGTTTCTACCAACTACTCCGGAACCGGAAACCCGGCTTTGGCAACCTGGACGGATATTGATGCGCCTTTCCCGAACCAGGCCAGCGATACCTGGACACAAACCCAAAACGTTGACCTTTCTGCTTATAAACAGGCTGGCGTTTACGTGGCTTTTGTGTATTATTCTACCACCGAAGATGGCGCACGCTGGACTTTGGACGACATCAACCTGCTCAATTCGCCTACGCCGCCGCCGCCTTCGGTTTATACCAGCACAAACAGTTTGTCGTTTGGTTTTCAGGCACAAAATACTTCTTCCACCCAAAGTTTTAATACTTCTTTTAACAACCTGACAGGCAACGTTACGCTAAGTTCTGATAATGCAGCCTACACTTTATCAAAAGACGGGACAATTTTCGGCAGCACCATAAATTATACGGTAAACGAAGCATCTGGAACAATAAAACCAATCCTTGTTAAATTTAACCCGACGGCTGCTTTGGCCAATTATACGGGCAATATTGGCATCGCTACCAACGGCGCAGGCAATATTACGGTTCCGCTTTCGGGCAATACTTATAACCCAGACAATACGTTGGAGGTGGTAAATTATAACATGGAATGGTTTGGAAGCACGCAGCCCGGCCTCGGCCCTAACGATAAAAACCAGCAGGAAGCGAACATGAAAACCATTTTTGGAAACATTAAAGCCGATATTTTTGGTTTGCTGGAAGTGGTGGACACCAATCGTTTGCGCAATGTCGTCAATACTTTGCCGGGTTATAACATGGTTGTTTCTGATTTTGGTTCTTATGCCGATAACGCGCAAGACCCGGACTATGCAGGCGCACAAAAACTGGCTTTTGTTTATAAAACGGCTATGTTGTACCGAAGCCCAAAATTGCCCGGATTACAATTTTTGGTCGGGCGGCAGGTTTCCTTACGTGATGGATGCCGACGTAGCCCTGAACGGTGTAACCAAACACGTAACTTTTGTTTTGATCCATGCCAAAGCCAATACCAGCCCTACTTTAACGGCTTATCAAAGAAGAAAAAACGGTGCCGATGACTTGAAAGCGGTTTTGGATGCCAATTATCCGGGTAAAAACTTTGTGGTTTTGGGCGATTTTAACGATGACCTGGACCAAACCATTACCGCCGGAATTACTCCGCCAACAACTTCTTACAGTTCTTTTACGGGTGATCCGGCAAACTATTTTCCGCTGACGCTGCCTTTGAGTTTATCCGGAAAAAAATCAACGGTGAGTTATAACGATATGATTGACCAGGTGATTGTTTCGAAAGGAATGAACACTTTTTACATCAACGGAACGGCCGAAGTGTTGAGCAGTGTGGCAGGTTTGGTGGCCAATTACGGCAATACCACAACCGATCATTATCCGGTTTTAACGCGTTATGCTTTTGGCAACGTGCCGCCGACTTTAAATACGGTTGCCGACCAAACTGTTTGCTATTCCAACAACCTGCAAAGTGTTGCGCTAAGCGGGATTACGGCCGGACCTGAAAGCGGGCAAACCACTACCCTTTCGGTTTCAACTTCCAATGCTGCGCTGATTGACCAGCTTTCCATTGTTCCCGGAGCAAATGGAACCGGAACAATTAATTATCACACCAGCAACAATACTTCGGGCGTTGCAACGATTACAGTTATAGTGAAAGATAACGGTGGAACAGCAAATGGTGGAAATGATACTTTTACCCAAACATTTAACATTAATGTAAATAGTTCGCCCTATGTTTCGATCAGCAGCAACCAAAGCCCGAAAGTTTATAAAGGAACAATTGTGCGTTTAACTGCAACAGGCGGACAACATTATACCTGGACAAATGCCACGGATGTCATCAGCGGACAAAATACCGCTACGTTAGTGGTTTCCCCAAAAACAACGACTACATATAAAGTAACGGCAACCAATGCTGCCGGATGTACAACCGATCAAACCATTACCGTAACCGTTAGTACCGATTTGAAACTGTTGTTGAGCCAGATACTATCCGGAATCTTTTTTGAATACTCATTTGACAAGAACGATATTAAAATGTTGGCAAGTAAGATCGTCTGCGTTGCAAACAATATCATCACCCCAAATGGCGACGGGAAAAATGATTATTGGGCAATCCAAAATATCAATAACTATCCGAACAACAAGGTGAAAATTTTTGATAAAAACGGGCGCATTATATTCAGTAAACAAGGTTATGCCAATGATTGGAACGGAACCTACAACAACAGCCCGCTTTCGCAGGGAACGTATTATTATACTGTTGATTATGGCATCGGTTTAGCAGGCGTGTTCCAAGGTTACATCACCATCATCAGAGACTAATTAATTTTTAATCAGGATAAAAAAACGACGTGTATTTAATAAAATTTTTATGCCATAAAAGAAGTATTGGTATTGCAACTTTCATCACGGCTTTCCTAACTTATGCTACCATTGATGTTGCTTTTGGCCAAACAGTGCCAGCGGCAACCCTTAATTTTGATGCACAAAGTGTCCATAAAAGTTCGGCCGCACAAACATTTACGGTGAGGGGCAGCAATTTATCCGAGGCAGTTACCGTAAGCACGAACCCTCCTTTCAGCCTTTCAAAAGACAGCGTTAATTACACACCGTCATTAACTTATACAGTAGAAGAACTGATATCCAACCAAACCGTTTATGTAAAATTTAAACCGACCATAATTGGTACTTATGCCGATAGTGTTATCAATGTAAGCACCGGTGCCGATAATAAAATTGTTGCTTTAAGCGGAACCGCCGTAGAATCTACCAATATGATGGACGGCAATAAACTGGATGCCAACAACATCATCACGCCAAACGGCGACGGCAGGAACGATACCTGGGTGATCAAAAACATTGACCAATATCCCAACAACACGGTAAAAGTTTTTGACAAATCCAGAAATGTGATTTACAGCAAACAAGGTTATACCAACGATTGGAACGGAACTTATAACGATGCACCGCTGCCGCAAGGAACATATTATTATATGGTTGATTTTGGCCCGGGTTCGGGCTTGGTGTTCCGGGGTTTCATCACCATCGTTAGAGATTAAGCTTTAATCAACAAAAAACAAAAATGTATCCAACCAAATTTTTATGCCATAAAAGAAGCATTGCCGCCGCGATATTTCTCTCACTTGCCATCTTTCATTTGGCTGCCAAAGCACAGCTTAACCCGCTGGCTACGCAATATTTTAATAACCAATACTTGTTTAACCCGGCCATGGCGGGCATTAACGATGGCCTGAACATCAACCTGAGCGTGCGTAAACAATGGAGCAGTATTCCCGGCTCGCCTTATACACAAGCTGTTTCTACTGATTATTTGCTGAACCGCGCCGCTTTTGGCGTAAATGTTTACAACGAGCAGTCGGGTTTGTTAAAATCTACCCGCGCCGTGGCCACTTATGCTTACCATATTCCTTTGGGGCAGGACAACCAAAAACTGAACTTCGGACTTTCGGCAGGCGTTTTAACCCAACGTGTTCCTTACGACCAGGTGAATGGCGATCCGGGAGATTTATCGGTTGCAAGATACAATGACCGCAAAAGTTATGTAGATGGGGATTTCGGTGCATCTTACACCAGCAATAGTTGGAGTGTGCAAGCCGCTTTGCCAAATTTAAGAAGTGTTTTTAACAAAGATATTAACAACGGCACGGTAGACAGGGCTTTGTATTTTACTTCGGTAAGTTACAAGTTTGGCTTTGGCGAAACCGCAAATATGTTTGCTTTGGAACCAAAAGTTTGCTTTCGCGGCGTAAAAGGTTATACCAGTATTTTGGATGCCGGTGCCAATTTGATGTTGCTGGACAACCAGTTATCGTTGCAGGCGATGTACCATACTTCCAAAAGCAGCA
Organism: uncultured Sphingobacteriaceae bacterium; assembly: GCA_964244955.1. GTDB lineage: Bacteria > Bacteroidota > Bacteroidia > Sphingobacteriales > Sphingobacteriaceae > Mucilaginibacter_A. The sequence continues at coordinate 6,748 of CAXTKQ010000008.1, forward strand.
CTTTTGGTTTTGGTTTGAACAAAAACTCGTATTCTATCCTTGCTTTTTACACTACTGAAACTTCGGCCTTAAACAATTATACCAATGGTAATTTTGAATTGACCTTGAGGCTGAAGTTGTTTGACAAGTAAGTTTACAAGTTTGGATAAATGCCTGTCTTGCACTAAACCAAATCTAAATTTTTTATAAAAGCAAACGTTGATACCAAATTTTACCCGATAAAAGAAGCATCCGATTTAGGCAAGCCATAAATCCAAGTGGTTTTTTAAAAGTTTAAGTTTGAGGTAAAAACTTCTAAAGATTGAGGTAACCAGGCTTTTGTTTTGCCGCCACTTGCTTCGGTTCATGGTGCTGGGTTCTTCGCAAGTGTTATGCTGTTCAAAAAGGGCATTAAAATCATCAAAGAACAAACCTTTGCCTTTGTGTTTTAAAAAAGAAGTAGCCATTTGAAATTCAGTCAAATCACCTTTAATGCCTTCGGCATAACGCCCAAACTTGTTTAAAAACGTACTGCGGCGCAAGTGCGGATGATCGCTGTAACAATAAAATTTTAGATGGCTGGTGTTCCAATTGCTAAAAACCATTTCCGAAAAACCCTTTTGATAAGGCTTTAAATACGGATATTTGAAATAGGCGTAAAAGCGCACCAAGTCCAAATCGTTTTTACCTGCCATTAATTCAATGGCATCTTTTAAATGTAAAGCAAAGCTGGGTTTAGGCACGAAATCTTCCTGCACATACAAAGTAAAAGGTTTGGTTACGGCATCTTGGCCTTTGTTGATATTGTTGCCCAAACCTTGGTTTTGCGGTGTTTCAATTAATTTAAACTTATAATCAACCTGTAGCTGCTTTATTTTGGCCAGATGTACATCTTTACTGCCGTCATCAGAAACGATAGTTTCGCCAAAAGTAATTTGCTGTTCTTTAAATCCCTGCAACAACCTTTTTAAAGATTGGCTTCTGTTGTAATGGGTGATCAGGAGTGAGGTTTCTTTAAAATAGAAGTATTTTATCATACAGATTAAGCCCTGTCTTCTATGTTCTTTTTAACTTACAAAATACTCTTTTAGAACTTTTAATTGAAGTTTAAGCCTGTTTATAAACGCGTTAAAAACTCCGCCATCATACATTAACCTTCTTGACGAAGTAAAAACCCTTGCTTTGCTATCCGTAATTAGTTTTAAAGAACCCTTCGTTTTTAAATGGATTGCCATTCTGCCGTCCTCAGATTCTTCAGTATAGTAACTACTGTTGACAGCGTTATCAAATTTTCTACTGTTTATTACTTTAAAACCATTCGGGTTTCGTCCTGCCTCTGTTACAAAACCCATATTAAAACCAAGAACATTAATATACTCCCGGTTTTTTTTTCGAAGGCGGATCAAAACCCCTGTTAAAAGTTCATATAGATATAAACCAATCCTGTTTTTTCCTTCAGGCGGAAGAAAAGAATACCGGCCATAAACACCAGTAATACGTGGATTGTCTTGCAAAGGTTTAATCATTAAATCTATCCAGTTGGGCGGATAAAAAGTATCACAATCTGCACACAGGTGATAACGGCCGCGGGCAAAATCTAACCCCATTTGCCGGGCAAAAGTTATTCCCTGGGTTGGCTGGAAATAATTGCAAACAGATAAATTATCCAGTACTTTTTGCGTCCCATCTGTAGAATTATTATTGATTACGATGATCTCTACTTTTTTAGTTGTTTCATTTGCCACAAGAGAAGACAACGTTCTAAAAACATTATTTTCCTCATTCCAAGCTGGAATAACTATGGAAACGTCCGGCTCTGCTGCACTAAATTTTTTAATCCCAGCCTGTAAAGATTTGATTTCATCTTGGCTTAAATCAATAAAATTTTTTCCTTTATAAAGATGGGGGTTAATCCATTGGGGCAGTTTAATTAAATGCATTAATTGTAAAATCGTAATTGAAAATTAATCAATAGATGAGGTCATTATAAATCAAAACTAAAACAGATTATATTTAGTTACTTGTCTGTTTGAGGCATATACTTTTCTATCCAATTTAATAATTGGGGTTTTTTGCTGTTGTTGAAATTTAACTTAGGAATTGAAAACATAGAATCCGAATGGATTACTTTTTCCACGCTTGCTTCTGTATCCAAATTTTGCTCCCGGTACCTGATCGCATATTCATCAAAACGTATGCGGTTACTTTTTGCACTTCCCCATTGAACATTTATAATTTGATTGGCATTTTTTAACCTGCTCATTTGATAATTGATTTGACTGGTCATTGCCAAATTCCATATAATACTTGTAAAGGTGAATATAATATTAATAACGATGGCGATAGTTGACAGTTGTTTTGTCCAAAACACAATCTTGTTTTCGTAAGATTCTGCTACTGTTAAAACAATTATCGGAAACAGCCATAATTGAGGTATGTATCTTGCCCACCAACTTTCAGGGTTTATGAGAGAAGAGATCAGTATCGTTACCGAAATAAAAATCAGGTATTTAACCAATCGTTTATTTGGATTTCCAAAAACAAAACTTAGAAACAAAACGACAGACAAAATTAAAATACCACTAAAAAAAGGACCGAACCCAGCAATCCGGGTGTCAATTTTAGACGCATTTACAATATCAGCCTTGTTGATTGAAAAAGGTATTTTAAACTCAGGCAGCTTTCCATTAGACGGTAATACATTGTCTGTATGAGAAAAAATAGAAATAAAAAGTTTTTGTAAAGCAGGTTTTCCTTCCAAACCGGCCGGTGTGTTCATTGACATTATATCAATTTTCTCACTGCCCAACAACGGATAAAAAGGGTGGTGATGCTGAACTGTGTTTTTGACATAGGGGTTAAAACCAACCATTAACGCTAATACCCCTCCAATAAACAATGCAGAAAAAACTTTTTTTAATTTCACTGATTGCTTATCGTAAACCAGCAACGCTATTAAAGCCAACATAAAGACAGCCACATAAATTACCGATGTAAATTTAATGTTTATTGAAATGATCACAATGCTTCCCAATAGCAAGAGATTGGCGATGGTAACTTTCTTTATTATCAATACACTGGTTATAAACAAACACAGCATTAATGTTGCAAGTTGTCCATCTACGTAATACGTTAATATTTGATTAACTGTAATTGGGTTTAAAACAAATAGAACACTAATAAATACAGCTTTTTTTATTGTTGTAATGTTTAGTTCAAGTAGCAATGAAAGCGTAATCAAGAAGCTTCCCGCCAATAGAATCAGATTGGTTGCCTTGCCGGTTTCTATCTTATTAAAAAAAGCATAGATAGTGCTTTGCGGAATTTCTGCACCTTTAGCGTAATAGTTGATATACAATGATTGGTTTACATTTTTTGACAAGGTTTGATAGTAAGGGTTCCAGCCGTTTTTTAATTGTATCAATGTTTCCTGATGGTACGCCTGGCCATCATAAGACACATCAAAAAAAAAGCCTGCAATTAAAACAGACGTTCCTACTATGATTAAAGATAAAAATACTGACCTTAAAAACAACTTGTTATAGTTAACATTATATTGCTGCTTTATTATAAAATAGTTTAGAATTGCAGTTAATAAAATGGCTGTAGGGAAATGCAATGGCGTAACACTTGCACCAGCAAAAAAAGTTAAAGAACATAAAACAAGAATAACTGCTATTAAATTAATCAGAAAAAAACCAATGAAAAATGCCTGGTCTTTAATTGTATTGCTTTGCATAATGAATGCCTAAATTTTGTTATAGTAAATAATGATAAAGAATGAAATAATCCAGCCAAACAGCACAAATTGCAAAAAGCGGTTTTTTAACAATACTAAAGTCGGGCTGCCACTAATTTGCCAAACGAAGGTAAGTTGCAGGTAACGTACAACACCAAGTATAACAAAAAAAGATGTTAAATAAATATAATGGTTAAAACGCTTTACAACTTCTTCTGAGGTGCAATACATTAAATAGCTGATAATAACAACTGTGGCCATTATGGCAATAGAAATGTTTAGAAACTCAAGGTTATAACCATCTAAATTCTTTCTGGCCTTGCTACCTGTTCTTAAATAGTTGGCTACATCGTCCCTTCTTTTTGCCAGTGCCAAAAACAGTGATAAAACAAAAGTGAGCAGTACAATCCACTGGGATAAAATTGTACCAGAAACTACACCACCAATTAGGATACGAAGTACGAAGCCGATAGAGATAATAACAATATCAAGGATCGCAATATGTTTAAGTTTGATTGTATAAAATACATTTTGAACCAGATACAGACCAGCCAATACCGTAGCTAACTGATAAGCAACTACAAAACAAAATAAACCAAAAGCAACTGTTACCAATGCTGCAATCAAAAATATACCTTCCTGCTTTGACACTTGGTTACTGGCAAAAGGCCGTCTGCATTTTACAGGATGTAAACGGTCTTCGTTTACGTCAAGCATATCATTAAAAACGTAAACTGCGCTGGCCAGGAAAGAAAATGCTAAAAAAGTGAAACTTGTTTTTGTTATTATTTGCACTTCTGTAAGTTTTAAAGCAAAAAATGCAGGAAGAAAAATAAAAAAGTTTTTAATCCACTGATGTATCCGTAATAATAAAAGGTAAGATTTGATTTTTTTCATTAAGTATATAAATATTGATTTTTTTAACTTGGATATTATATAAAATCAAACCTTTCGATAATATCGATTTTTTAAATTGCTTTTTAACTATCTTTACCTTTTTCATAAAGGCAGCAATCGAAGAAAATAAAGCAGTGTATTATTACGGATATTACATCAATATGTTCGTTGCATTTTTTTAGTCATCCTAATTTTTATGCATGCAACTTTTTACAATTATTCTATAACAAACAAATCCTAAAATATTAATAAAACTGATTTTTTATTGCAAATTATATTAAAAATATTAATTTAAGAAGGAATATATTGCCCATAATTTAAATGTTAACTTTAAACAATATAAAAAGCTGTTTAAATTTCTGTCCTAAAATTTAGGATGCTTCTTTTATGCCTATAAATTAAGTGCTTTTGCATTGGCGCGGTACAACAATTACAAACAATAATGATTTTTATGCGGTAAAAGAAGCATCGCAAATAACTTGAACAATAGTTAAACAGGCACTAATAAGTTTCATACTTGTTCAAACTTAAATTGGTTAAGTTCGTACAAGATTAAAAAACTGTTAGACTTTAGGTAAGCTAAAAAAAATCAGATTTGTTTTTTGCGTAGCAAACAAATCATAAATTAAAATTTACTTTTGATTCAACATAAATAAGTTAATTATTAATTTCGTTAATGGTTTTAAAGCTGCCTAAACACAATTAAAATAATTGCCAATCGGCCTATGTTTATAATACATCATTTTTTTACTTACAAAGCCAGGTATTTTTAACATGCCGATTATAAAAAAAATCTTAGCTTCTTTTAAAAATATCCATTTCCAATCCCTCTTTGGCAATGCAATAATTTCAATTTTAGGAATGCTTACTATTTCTTTCCTATACCGTTCACTGTCCGCTGCGGCTGTGGGCGTGTATGTGTTTTTTATGATGCTGCTTGTACTGGTCGAAACACTTAAGTCTGGCTTTTTGACTACTGCATTTATAAAATTTTATTCAGGGACAAAAAAAGAAAGGGCTGACGAGATAACCGGATCTGCATGGAGCCTCGCTTTGATTATTTCTGCAATACTTGTTTTAGTTAACCTTTTTACTTATTACATTTCCTTTTACACCAAAAATCTTGGTCTGGTTCTATTTTTAAAATATTTTTCGTTAATTTCCCTTTCCAGCCTTCCATCGTTTATGGCAAATTTGGTAGTGCAGGGAGATAAAAGGTTTGACAGGCTTTTGAAGTTGCGCCTGGTAAACCAAGTTTTGTTTACCACATCTGTTGTTGCATTGATAATTTTTAAAAAAGCAACTTTAGGCTCGATGATTTTAACTTATGGCCTATGCAGTTTAATTGCCAGCATAATTATTATTTTTCTTGGCTGGGCCAAAATCAGATCAATCAAATATTCAAGTAAAAAGGCATGTTGGGAGTTGTTCCACTTTGGAAAATATAGCATGGGCACAAGTTTAAGTTCCAATTTATTTTCGGTAACTGATGCTTTTTTTATAAACTTTTTTTTAGGGCCTTCTGCGCTTGCCATTTACAATTTAGGCAGCAAACTGCTGCAAATTGTAGAAATCCCTTTGTTGAGTTTTGCTGCATCCGGAATGCCTGGCCTGGCCGCTTATTTTAACAACAACCAAAACCAAGAGATGATGCATTTAATGAAAAAATTAGTTGGAATGTTAACAATAGCTATCATTACAGTTGCTTTGTTTTCTATAGTTTTTGCAGAACCAATAATTGCACTTGTAGGTGGAAGCAAGTACATACATACAGAAGCCCCTAACCTTTTTCGCATATTTATGTGTTTGGCCATTATCTACCCTACAGACCGTTTCTTTGCCCTAACTTTGGATGTGATCCATAAGCCAAAAATAAATTTTTATAAAATTATAGCTATGCTTACGGCAAACCTTATCGCAGATTATGTTGGCTTGAAAATTTCGCTGTCTGTCTATGTTATCGTAATTGCAAATATATTTCCTTTAATTGTTGCCGTGTCTATGTCTTATTTTCATTTAAATAAATTTTTAAAGTTCAACTTTTTGAGTACTTACATAACAGGCTATCAAGAAACAGTATTACTTGTAAAACAATTTTATTATAACATATTTAATAAAAAACCAGCAGCAATAAATAATTGACTTTGCTTGATACACTTATGGAACAAAACAATACAATCTCTATTGCAGTTGCCAGCGACAATCATTACGCAATCCATATAGCAGCATTATTAAAATCTATTGATGTAAATCATCAAACAGAAGAACATATAGATTTTAATATAATAGATGATGGTATTTCTAAAAAATTCAAGAAAAAACTTGAAACCATTGTTGACCCAGATCGGATAACCATAAAATGGTTTAAAAGCAAAGAACTCATTCCTTCTAATATTGCTATACCGGCAGATAGTTCCTCATTCCCTTTGACAGCCTATCTTCGTATCTTTTCGCCATACATTAAATCTAAAACAGAAAAAATATTGTTTATTGATGTAGATACAATTGTGCAGGATGATATTTCTATTTTATGGAATATTGATTTAGGAGAGCATACCATCGGTGCGGTTTTAGATGTTGGCAAAACGGTTGATTGCAAATGGGGAGGAATACCAAATTATAAAGATTTGGGCCTTTCCGCCGATACCAAATATTTCAACTCTGGCGTGCTTTTGATTAATTCAAAAAAATGGCGCAACGAAAACGCATCAGAGGAAATCATTTCAGCATTAACCAAGTACAAGCAACATGTGCGGTTGGCAGACCAGTATGGCATTAACGTAGTGTTTGCAAATAAGTGGCTCGAACTTGACCCTAAATGGAACTGGTTTGCATTTCAGGAAAACAACAACCCAAGCCTGGTACACTTCCTGGACATCAAGCCTATATTTAAATCCTACAGGTCAAACGAATTGTATAAACAAGAATTTTTTAGGTATCTGTCTATGACGCCGTGGAAAAACTTTAAACCTATTAGTGGCAACTATCGTCAGTTTAGAAAACTGTTCACTAAAATAAAAAAGGTTTTCTTAAAGTAAGAAGTACAATTATATCGGAATATTTAAAGTTCTGTTCGATGTATTTTATAAAAACAGATTATGCTTCTTTTAGGTGCATCAATTTGATATTGGTTAAAAATGTATAGTTTAAAATTTACAATGCTTCTTTTATACCTATAAATTTGGTTCTTGAAATTGCATTGAGATAAAATGTACAACAATCCAATGATTTATTTGCGGCAAAAGAAGTAGGTAAACTAAGTTAAACAAAATCTAAACAACTCCTAAGCAATAAGCTATATTTTAAATAAATCCTTTATATGTTTTTGCTGTTTAGGGTTTTTATTGTTTTCCTGGAAATCTTTAGTAAAAATAAAAGAACAATCAGCGCACCAAAAAACAGATAAGATTGTAAAAAATTAAAATGTGTGTTTGCAGTAAGCTTAAAAAAAACCAAATATTGAGACGTAATTATAAAAACAAACGCTGTTAACCAAAACAACCACTTTTTGTCACCATAATATTTTATCAAAAATGGTGGCATTACGATGAGTATTGGCAAAAGCACGCCATAATGATGCTCCCAGGCAATAGGCGAAGCCATCGTGGTTGATAAAATTATTATACAAAAGTCTAATAAATTGGGGTTTTTACTTTTGTAATTCCATAATAATCCAATACCAATTAAAATTAAGGAAGATATAAGTGTAAAGGCATAAACTATTGGAGAATATGGCGGAAAAGTATTGTTCCAAACTAAGTTTTCTCCATTAAAAAGCATTCTGTTTACCAACCCATTAATTGATTGGTTTGCATAAAAGCTTTCGCCGTGATGAGATAAAAAAGACAAAACTTTAAGATATTCGATATTGTTATTGAAGCCATATCTGTACACAGAAATTGATGAAAACACAATTATAACAGAAATTCCCGTTATCACCATTTCGTATTGTTTTCGAATTGCGCCCCAAATAAACAAGAGGCCTAATTGTGGTTTTATCAGGCAGACTAATCCTAAGATAAGCCCTGTCAGCTTTTTTTTATTGCCATACCAGCACAGGATTGACAAGGCAACAAGAAATGTAAGAATTGTTTGAACCTGCCCAAGTACGTATGATTTTACAAGCGGATAAAAAAACAGGGTTATGAGTATGGTTTCAACATAAATAAATAAGGTTTCAAAAGTAGTCCGCCCTTCAGTTTTCTTAAATTCCGGTTGATCTAATACGCTAATCAATAATCGTGCAGCTACCAAACCCGTTAAAAAAACACTGATTAACGAGAGGATATTTAATGAATTAATTATTTGTCCGGTGCTATTTTGGGTTATTGTTTGAGGAATGTCTAATATCAGCAGGCTTGTTAAAGGATATTGGAACTTTATTCCTTTTTTAAAAAAAAGTTCTTGATAAACCAAGCTATCAGGATGCTTTTTTATGGCCAACAAAGCTTCTGACATTGGTTCCCATGAATCTTTTCCTACTGCCAACCTGCCTGAAAAATATTCTTTTACATAGTAAATGGTATTCGATTTGCTGTGTAATAAATAAAGAGACACAGAACAAGTTATTGCCAATATTGCTAAACAAAGAAACCATTGCGTAATATTTAATTGCCAATTTTTTAAAAAAGTAAATTTCATTTATCTTATTCTTGGTATTATTTTATCTTTACCTTTAAATGTTTTTAGTAAATTGTACTTCAGTAAATTTTACTTCCATTTGTACATTATTTATTGCATTGTAAATTTCGTTAATACAATTTTCCCAGCTATGGGATAATGCAAACGTTGTCCTTTCTTGTTGTTTTGTTGTGCAATCTTCACTCAACGCAAGTTCCAAAAATTGTACAAATTGTTCTTGGCCATTTGCCAAGTAAGTATAATCTTTAAACATTTGCATGGCTTCTGTTGCTACGGCAACAACCGGTTTGCCTAATGCCAAATACTCGTCTATCTTTCTGGGGTAATTGCCAATAGTAATTTCATTAACCAACTGCGGGTTGATACAAACATCAATGGATTGGATATAATTCGAAAGAACCGATACTTCTTTTAGCCCTAAAAAATACACGTTTTTTAATTGGTGCAAGTTGCTTTTTTTAAACCCGTTATCTTCAGGCCCAATTAAAACAATGCTGTAATTTGGTTTGGCTTTCGCCAGAAATTCGAGCAAAGAAATATCTAAACGGGAAGAAGCTAAAGCGCCAACATAACCAATAATTGGTTTTGAAATACTTTGCAAGTCTAGTAATTCATGAGTTTCTATGGAAGTAAAAGTACTAAGATCACAACCTTGGCCAATAAAATAAGATTGCGGATTATATTGTTTACAATAATTGGTTAAATAGTGAGAGTTGGCTATGCAAAGGTCACTTTTATGAATAAGTTTTGGTTCCAACTTAGTACCGTGATATTTCCAATAATCTGTACCCAACATGTAATCACGGGAATAATAGATGCTTCTTTTAGGATGCAAAAAATCTTTCAAATAAAAGCTTCTGAAAATATCATTGTCGTTGAACAATATATAATCCTTCAAACTCAACTCTTTTATTGCTTTAATGATAGAATCTGCGTAACGTTTGTTGTTCCATTTATTAAAGACATAAAATATAAAACGGCTTTTTATCCAATTAATTGATTCGAGTACACAATCCGGGTAAAGGTTCCAAAGGTTGTTTTTTACTTTTACCAAATTGCTTCTTTTACCACGCAACATTTGTTTCCTTTTGACAACCTTTTCGTCTTGTCCTTTTTTGTAAAGTGTAATACGGTCAAGCGGCGGGTTAACATACAAAACACGGTTATGCTTGCTTAGCTCCAAAGCAATATTTTTACAATTGCTACCAATTTCAGTATCCCAAGCTTGTTGGCCAACAATGATAAAATCCTGGTTAGTTATCATCATTGAAAATATTGGAATTGACAATCGCGCGGTTTTCCTGATCCAATTTTAAAGTAACGTCAATCAAAGCGGCAACTAAAACAAACAAAATGTTAGTTGGAAATTGTACAATCGCTTCTTGCGGAAAATTTCCAATATTCAATACAAACACAATCACCGTTGCTGCCATACAATATGATTTTAGTTCCGGGTCTTTTATTAAAAAATAATTTTTAATGCCCGTTTTTAATATCACAAACATTAGCATACAAATTAAAAAAAGGCCAATCCAGCCCAATTCTACTGCTACACGTACATAACCGCTATCCGGAGGAAAATTGGCCAGAAAAGAATTTGGCGCAAAACGTTGCCCCCATACACCCGTTGCACCTAATCCCCCGCCAAATGGATGGGTAAGTATATAGGGTTTAATTTTTTTTTGGTTGGCAGCACGTAAGTTATACGAAGGATCAGTTGAGGGCTTAAAAGCTGTTTGAAACCGGTAAATGGTTGGGTTAGAAGTAGGTATGATAATTAAAATACCAATCAGCATTCCTGTTATGATACTTACGATTAACACTTTTTGGCTATAATTAAGCACTACTATCAAAACCAAAGCTGCTGGTACCAAAACATAGGCTCCCCGCGTACCTGAATACAGCATGTTTAGCAAAAAAAATAGGGCTAAAAGAAGCAATATTGTTTTTTTCCAAGTTCTAAACGTCCCGGTAATCAAACAAATACATAACAAACTACTGATTACCATATTGTAAGAAAAGCAAACAGGATCAGAAAATATGGAGAACTTGCGCCAAACTCCATTTATAAACAATAGGGAAACCATTAAAGGATCGGTTAATATTGATTTTTCAAAATCAAAAAACCCAAAATGTTCTTGCTTAAAAGCATAAACGGCGGCAAAAAGGCTTAATGCAATCCAAACTTTTAGTACCGTCCGGATAAAACTGACAGATTTGATTTGATAGACAAATACAAAATAGAGCAGCATGACGGCCGCAACAGTACGGATGGTGTATAACCAGGAAAAAACAGATGCGGCAGCAGGATTTGCTACTTCTAAAATATTGTAAACTAACCAAATGGCAATTATTTTACCAATTGGTGATTTTAAAAAGCTCCAATCCGGGTCGCTTTTTTGTTTAATAAAAAAGCCTAATAAAAGAAGCACTTCTAAACCATCCATTAATGTTCCTAACGGAAAATCAACGCCCATCCTAATTACCCACATTAACAGGTAAGCAGCGACCAGCAATACTAAAATCCCGACTTGCGGATAAGCAACTACGCTGAAAACCAAGGGCATGCCAATAAGCACAACCAAGATTAATGCTGCAGCGATTAAACCCAACTTTGCAATAATCAAAGAAAAAGCAATGCTGGCCACAAGTAAGGCAGCAATTGTTAACTTATTTAAACGAAAGGTTGGACTATCAGAACTTCCCGTTTTTGATGATGCGCTTTTACCGCCAAGGTTTAGGTTGAAAGATGATGGCAGCACTTTCATGTTTTCAAAAGAACAGGATCTTTACAAAAAACACAAAAACGCTGATAAATGCCAATATTGTGGCCAACAATTCCTGAATGTTTTTTTGTTTAACCTCCGGGTTTACAGGTTGCTTTTTATTGGTTTGAACTGGCCTGATCATACTTTCTTTTGCATTACTTTTTCTATATCTGCGTTGTAGTAATGCGGGGTAGCCACAGAACGTTCATTGGCTTTGCCCATTTTAAACAAGGAAATAATTTGATAAAACACAAATTTGGGAATGCCCAATAAAGCTTTGTAAACCCGGGGATCGGCTTTTGACTGGATCAGGGCGACAAAAAAACTGGTGATAAAAGAAGCAAAGGCACACAGCCACAACCAATTATAAGCCGGGTTGACCCAAAGGTTTGCAGCCATGCAAAATACAGACAGGATCAGGAAAATGAACAAAGGCGGCCGCAAAAGCACCATGCCAAACAAAACCTGGTTCTTGCTAAAATTGCCCAAACCCCGCCATATCAGTTTCACACCAAAACCGCCATACCTAAACCAGGTATTGATCCATCGGGCGCGTTGTTTAACCAATTGTTCGGGGTGCATTGTTTTTTCGTCATAAACAATTGCTTTTCTGGCAAAGGCAATCTGCAGGCGGTAGTTCACAATTTCTGCCTGTAATACTTTATCAAAACCTGCACCATCAATATCCAAATGGTTTAAACAAAACTTGTACAATTCTGTCGTAAAAGCCATTCCGGAGCCGGACAAAGTAGCCGAAGAACCACTTTTAAACAACAACTTGCCATCGTAATAGTGGTAATAAATGTCTCTTGCGGCATCCAAACAAGCGTAAGTTGTATTTAGGTTTTTTGCCGCACGCAGCCCTTGCACAGCCTGGTAGCCTTTTGTAAAATAGGTGTTCATTTCGGTAAGATAAGCCGGATGAACAAGGTTATCACTATCAATAATGGTTAAACGCGAATGCGGCCGTACAAAATGGTTGATCGCATAAAAGTGCGAGCGGATATTGCTTTGCAAGGCTTGCGGCGGCCTTAAAACAACAATTTGCGGATGGTCAAAGTTTAGGTTTGATATATCGCACTGGTCTGCAACAATATAAATGATAAAGTTGGAAAAATCCTGTTTCAACAAAGAAGCAACAACAGCGGGCAAAGATTGGGTTTGCTGATAGGCCGTAACAATAATGCCGTAGTCTGCTTCGGTAACTTGGTTCCAAATTTTGTTTACTTTGAATTTGTTTCTTGCGGTTGGGTAAAGCAGGAACAACAGCATCGGAAAAACCAAATTATATCCAATTGCCAATTGCACCACTTGCCAGATCAACTTATATAAATGGATGTGCATAAAAATATTTATTGTTTAAGCTTGTTTAAAATTTACTTGTCGAGGTTCCGATGCTTCTTTTACCCTATAAAAATTGGCAGGTACAAAGTTTTTATTTAGGCTGGTGCAAACACCAATTTTTATAGGGTAAAAGAAGCATCGGCATTTTTTTTATGTATCAGTTAAACAGGCTCTAAGCTTGTTTAGCTTCCAATTCATGGGTTACTATTACTTTGTTTAAGATCAGCCCAATAAACTTGTTGTTCAAAGTACGCAGGTAATTTAAGTAAAGCTGCTTTTCGTGGTTGATACTTTGATTGGCTTCAAAAACAGCAATCACTTTATCGGCAAATTGGATCCATTCTTTGGCTTTGTTCATCATGCCCAGGTCTTGGGTTTCTATAATGATGATATCAAAGCTTTTTTTCAATTGCATTATTTTTTTACCGATCACCTGCTCGCTGCTTTTTTCAAGCAAGGATTTATCACTGCCCAAGTTTCCTAAAACATAAATCTGGTTGTCGTCTGAAGCTTGTATTTCCGCATTGTCATCCTTCAAAAAATCTTCAAAGTAAGCTTTTTCAAAAGCGGCTTTGGTTAAAGTGGGATGATCAAAATTGCCGTCAATCACCAGCACTTTTTTGTTGGCGATAGCAAAAGCAGAAGCCAGGCCCATAGCCACCAATGATTTCCCCTCGCCTGCTTTAAGGCTGGTAATGGCCAGCACTTTTCCTTCTGCCCCAACCCCATTTTCATGTAGTTCGTAATCAACCTCATAACGGATAGAACGCAACAGGTTGCT
>CAXTKQ010000008.1:20906-58439 GCA_964244955.1 uncultured Sphingobacteriaceae bacterium
TAAAATCAATATTGGATTTAACCACAAAGTTTAATTTGCCTATAACCTGGATTTGGGTTGCATTGGCCAAATCAGTTGGCACACGGATGGTATTGTCAAAATAAAATAGGACAAACAGCACGACCAAACAAAACACCTCGCTTACCACACCGCTTAACAAAGTCAGCAGTAGTTTTTTTGAAGGCTGTTTTACACCCGGCATAGCTGTTTCTACCTGCTTTAAAGGCGTTTTGATGTTTGTTTCTAAAGATGATTGGTTGTACCGGTTTTGCACATCCAGGTATTCTTTTGTGGCCACTTCGATATCGCGGTTATAAGCCTGTATTACGGCATCAAAAGGGACAATACGTTCTAACTGGCTGTTTAGCTGGTTAATCTGGTTGTCCAGTTTGTTCAGCCCCGAACGTGTCATATCACGCGTGATCTCCATTTTAACTTTTTCCTGCACTAAGTTTTCTTTGCCTGCCAAAGGGTTGGAAACATATTTATCAGCTACCTGGCTTATTTGTGCATCCAAAACATTTTGTAACGAATCGCTGGTTTTTCTGTACCGGGGATCAAAATTACTTTGGATATATTTATTGTTAACGGCTGCCAAACGGTCGCGCGTTTGTGCAATTTGTCCGTTCATTTTAACCGAACTTGCCTCCTGGTATCTTCTGTCGTTCGGGTTAAACCTACTGTTGATGTTGGCGATTGCACTGTTGTAAGATAAAATATCTTTTTCTGCCTGTGCCTTTCGGTCGCGGTAATCGGTCAATTGTGTATAAAGCGAAGTTGACTGGTCTTTTAGGTCGAGGATATGGTTTTTAATTTTGTAGTTCCTTAATCCGGCTACTTTGGCGTTCATCGTGTCCAGCTTTTCCTGAACCAGTTTTTGTAAAAACCCGTTGGAGTTTCCCTTGTTTTTTTGTTCATCGGCAATGGTATAAGCAATAAATTCTTTACAAAGTGTATTTAAAACAAAGGCCGAAAGCTGGGGCTGGTCTGATGAAAACTCGAGGTGCACAAAATCACTGTTGTCGGTACGGTAAATGGTTAGTTCTTTTTTTAAACTTTCTGCATCATATTTTTGGGCAGTCAACACGCTTTCCAGGCCAGCTTCATCAGGGTCGGTTAAATCCAGTGGTGCGCGGTGTTTGTATTTATAATTAAAAACAGTTAGAGCATGTGCAAGTGCATGCGCATTTAGTTCTTTTAGCAGTTTACTTTTAGGCCGAAACGCTTGCTTATTGGTAAGGTCGTGGATGATCAGTTGATAAGAAACTTGATCAATTACTTTCCCTAAACGAATGGTGCCTAATAAGTTAGAAAATTGCTGGTTAACTTTTGATTCCTGTATACCGCCATCTGTATTGTTTAATATCTGTTGGTTTGGGTCAATAATACCGGTTGCCAAATCGGTTTCCGAAACGTAATTGTCAGACAGGTTATGTGTTAAAAAATAAGTAAAAACAAGCGCGATGATTGGAACGGCTATCAATACAAACCGGTGCGTATAAAGTAATTTTAAAAATTTGGCTAATCCCATTATTGAATATCTTCTAATTTAAGGCCCACCAATGCTTCCAGCTCACTTTTGGCTATAAAAAAATTGGTTTCTGCCTGTAATTTTTGTTCTGTACGCAATGCAGCATTAATCAGTGCTGTGTTATAAACATCAAATGTTACTTCCCCTTTTTGAAACTTATACTTGGTTTGTTTTAGTAAAGTTTGCATGTCCTGGTAAGATTGTGTTTGCAGTTTTACCAGGTTTTTTTGCAACAGATAGGTGAAGTACCGGTGCTTTACATCGGCAGTCAGGGTAACCAAAAATTCGTTTTGCTCGTCGCGCACAATATTCAAATCTTCCTGTGCTGCTTTTATCGTATAAGGTTTTGTAAGGATGGAACCCAGGTTTAGCGAAACGCCCAATTGTAAACCGTTAAACAAAAACCTGTTGACCGTTGTGCCCGCATTAGTTGTGGGTATGGCATAATTTAACGTGTTGTTGGGTTGGTAGATGTAAGAAAAAGTTAAAACATCAAACCAGGAAATCCCTGCTTTTTTAACATTGATCCTGGCCAGGTTGATCTTGTCATCATAGCCCGTCAGCCTTGGGTAATGTGTTTTGGCAGAAGTGATCAGTTTATCTAAATAAGGATAAGAAATTTCGGGGATAACAGAATCTTGGGCTTTAACCGTTACAGACACAAAAAAAAGTAGGGTAAAAAGAGTATAGGCTTTAAACATAATTTTGTTTATACGTTTTCCTTTTGAAATAAGGCCGGAAAAGTTCCTAAAATAATTTTCAGGTCAAACCAAAACGAATAGTTCAATGCGTAGTAATTGTCAAGTTTCTTCCTTTCCAGTTCAGACATTTCGCTGCGCCCCCTTTTGCTGATTTGCCATAATCCGGTTAAACCTGCCGGGCCTAAAAACCGTGTAGACCATTCATTGGAAGTCAGCTTTTCTGCCTCATACAAAGGCAAAGGCCGGTTGCCAACTAAAGACATATCGCCTTTTACAATATTAAAAAGCTGGGGAAGCTCATCCATGCTTGTCTTTCTTAAAAATGCGCCCAAACGGGTTACCCTCGGGTCGTTTTTTAGTTTTACAAATGTTGGTGCAATCGTACTGGCAGCAGTTTCTGCGTATTGGTTAAGGTTGGATAAATCAATCAAATATTCATCGGCATTGCTGCGCATAGACCTGAACTTGTAAAAATCAAACACATTGTAACCTGTGCCAACACGTTTGCTTTTGTAAATAATTTTGCCGTCGGATTCCAAAAAAATAAGCCCTGCGATGATGACAAACAAAGGTGAAAGCAGTAAAAGGCAAGTTAAGGAAAGTGCCAGGTCAAAAGCACGCTTGCCGGCAGGGATTTTATAAGTGGCCGTTGCTTTTTCTGATAAATTTACGATGCTTGGTTTGATCAGCTTAAACCGGACCAAAAAATCCAAACGTTCTGCAAGTTCATCGTAAGAAAACGGATAGATATAAAAATCATGGATTTTGAGCTGCCTTGCTTTTTGCAGGCAATTGTTGGTTGGCTCGGAGGCCAGCAAAACGATAATCAACCCCCGAAGCAAAACGTTCTTTTTTATATTCTCAATCAGTGCAAAACAATTTTCCTGTTCATCGGCCTCGATCAAAATTATTTCGGGCAAAGAACTTAAAGATAATTGCGATAAATAAGTATTAAATTGTTGTGAAGTTGTGCTGGAAAAAATTTGAAACTTATTGCTCAGGTTATCTTGGATGCCGGTTACGAAATCAATGCCGGAATACGCGATGCGGATTTTGTTGGTGCTGAACACGGTTTTGTTAGTAAATGTCATTCACTTTGACGCTTTTAAAAACCTGGTTGATTACCGCTTTTAAATTATCCGGGTTAAAAGGTTTGCTCAAATACCCTTCCACGTCAAAAGTCATTTTTTCTACCTGCTCTTTTACATTTTCGGCACCGGAAAGTACAATGACAGGCGTGTCCCGGTAAAAACCGCTGATCTTTAAATTACGGATAAAAGAAGTTCCGTCAAAATAAGGCATCTCCAGGTCAGAGATAATCAAATCAGGGTAATTGCCTTCTTCCAGCCAGCTAAAAGCTTCGATCCCGCTTGGCTTTATCACAATTGCATGTTCTTTTGACAGGATAAAATTAAGCAGTTTCAAAATGCTTATGTCATCATCAACAACAAGTATTTGTTTTTTCATAAGTATAAATAGATTTAGTTGTAATTAGCTAAATATAGATTAAAAAACTAATATTATTGTCAGCTATATCGTTGAAATTCAAATTTACCCTTTATTATACTTATTAACAATATATGTTTTTATTTGTATAAAGCTATAAAAAATAATAGATTTAAAATTATTATCTATTACTAAAATTATTTAAGCAATTACGAAATTTAATAACATTACGGTTTTCAATGTTCATGCTTCTACGCAAAAAGAGAAAAAAGAGTTATTATAAAAACATGAGCTATTAATTAAACAATCCTGGCAATGCCGATCAAAGAAGCTGTAAAAAGTAACCCTGCTTTAAAAAAATTTATACATTGGGCACTTGTACCAACCAAACAAGCAAGGCCGCGCTCCTGGGTTAAATTTTTTGTGAACCCTTTTTTCCACCAAAAAAAATCAGGAAGCACCATCAGGCAACGTACGCGTATGGATGTTTTTCCTTTTAACCGTTTTACATTGGGGAAAAATGCGGTGGTTGAGGATTTTTGTACCATTAACAATGGCGTGGGCGATGTTTTTATTGGCGATGAAACCACACTTGGAATGGGCAATGTTTTGATCGGGCCGGTTAGCATCGGCAAAAATGTGATCCTAGCGCAAAACGTGGTAATAAGTGGTTTAAACCACAATTATGAAGATGTAACCCAAGCCATACAATTACAAGGGGTAAAAACAGCACCGATCATCATTGAAGACGATTGCTGGATTGGCGCCAACGTTGTGGTTACGGCCGGCACAACCATTGGCAAACATTGTGTTATTGCGGCCGGTGCCGTAGTTACCAAAAATGTTCCTGCTTTTAGTATCGCCGCCGGAAACCCGGCGCGGGTTATCAAAAAGTACGATCAAGAACTTCAAACTTGGATCAAAGTAAATTGATGCTTCTTTTACCGGGTAAAAATAAGCGCCAGTATTTTAAACAGAATGATAGTTTTGCGGTTGATAAATTTTACCCGATAAAAGAAGCATACAAACCATGGAAGTTTTTGAAACCTATTTAACCGGCACCGACGGACAGATTGAAGGTTTGGCAAGTACCGTAACCACGGCCGATCAAGGCAAACAATACCAATTTTCTTCTTTTGATAACTCTTTAACCATCACCATTGCAAAAGACGAACACGGCAATTGGAAAAGGGTCAGCAGCACCGAACCTTATTTATCCGGCTGGGTGGACGAACTGGGCGAGCAGATAGACCAGCGGATAACGCCGACTTATTAAACAATCACTTTAAAGGTTCCAGCAAATATTGCAAACCGTTGATCCTGATCTCCAGCATGGTTTCCAGCAGAACGCCCAACGTTCCTTTCGGAAAACCTTGCTGTTTAAACCACAACAAATAATTTTCGGGCAAATTGCAAATTTTGGTGCCTTTGTATTTGCCAAAAGGCATTTCCATCGTTACCAGTTGCGTTAAAATTTTCGGATTCATGCTGCCGCAAACCTAAAAACTATGTTTGATATTGTTGGATAATGTATGCACCGACCAGTAACCGCTCGCCAATAATCTTCTGATTGTGTACAAAGGTTCAACCGTATCGCGTTTTTCCGACAACTGGAATGCCGCTATAAAGCCGCGTTTCTTCAGTTCCGGGATGGCCTGCTGGTTCCACAAACCAAAAGGATAAGCAAAATATTTTATGGGCTTGCCGGTAATTTCTTCCAGCTTTTTGGTTGGCTTGTCAATTTGTGTAACCCAGTCATCGCCCTGGTATTTTTTTACGTTATGGTGGTCCCAGGTGTGGCTGGCAATTACGTTCCCTTCATCCGACAACGTTTTTACCTGGTCTTTGCTCATGTAATGCGGCCTTCCCAAAGAAACCGTCATGATAAAAAACACGCCTTTAAAACCGTATTTTTTCATTTGCGGTTCGGCCAGCGTATATTGGTCTAAATCCGTATCGTCAAAAGTAAGCATGATGGGTTTTGCAGGAAGTGCCGTTCCTTCGTTCAAATATTGGTACAACTGATCGGGCAGAATGGTGTGGTAGCCGCTATCGGCCAGCATTTTCATTTGCTCGCGGAAATCGTTTTCCTGCACAATATAATCTTTGGCCGTTTTAGAATCGGTCGGTTTCCAGTTTCTGATTTGGTGGTAACACAAAACCGGGATTTGCTTTCGGCCTAAAATGGTTACTGCCGAAGCCACTTTTACCGTTTTTGGGTTGATGACCGGATCGGAAGCTTTTTTTACCGGATAAATTTCTGCCTTCGTTGTCATGGCCGAAGTTTGGGATTGAAACTGGCAACCGCCCAGCATCAACATCAAAAAAATTCCCGGCAGGGCCAATAATGCGCTTTTTTTAAGGCGCAAAGTACATTGCTTGTTCATAAATATTTTTACGCTGGATCTTAAAAAAGGATCAGCAGAATTGGCTTTTAATCAAAAAAATAAAAAAAGCGGATGCTTCTTTTACTGTGCTAAATGTTCTACGTAAGAAATCTTGCCGTCATCATTAAAATCATAAACGCGCGGCACGCCGGTCAGCAGTTCAATATGCGCAATCGCTTCCGGGCTGATGTTTTCCAAATGCATCATCAAAGCCCGCAAACTATTGCCGTGCGCCACAACCAAAACGTTTTTCCCCTGTTGCAGCAAAGGCTCGATGTGCGCGTAATAATAAGGCAAAACCCGGTCCTGCGTCTGCTTCAAACTTTCGCCGCCCGGAGGCGCAACATCAAAACTTCTTCTCCATAAAGCAACTTTGTCTGCACCATATTTTTCGGCTGTTTCAGCTTTGTTTAAACCTTGCAAATCGCCGTAATTTCTTTCGTTCAAAGCCGCATCTTTAAAAATGGGAAGTTGGGTTTGGCCAGTGGTTTCTAAAATAATATGCAGCGTTTCGATGGCGCGCTTTAAAACCGAAGTAAAACAGTCATCAAAGTGCATTTTCTGTAGTTTGCGGCCACACATTACGGCTTCTTCCCTGCCCTGCGCCGTTAAATCCACATCTGCAAAACCTGTAAATTTATTTTCAAGGTTGTAGGCAGACTGGCCGTGGCGAACGATGGCTAATTGACTTTTCATGTTTAAAATTGTCTTAAAAAATTTTGTTGCAAGTTTAAATTAAAAATCTATTATGGAAAATAAGTTTTCCAATTTAGTTCTCAAAAAAAAATAACAGAAGATTGAAACCAAATTGTTTATATTTGAATTATGAATACAATGCAAGTTGAAATATTAAACCCAAAAGCAGAAAAACTACTGCAAGGCCTGGCTGATTTGAACTTAATTTCAATTAAAGATTTAAAAGATGATAGTTTTTTAAAAGTGGTTAAAAAGCTGCGTAAAAAAGCAGAGAAAAATCCGCCATCTTTGGAAGAGATCACAAAGGAGGTAGAATTAGTTAGAGCGAAACGTTATGCCAAAGAAAATAGATAGGATTATTATTGATACAAATCTTTGGATAAGTTTTCTATTAACCCGTAATCACACAAGGATAGATGAAATATTTTCAAATAAATTTATTGTCCTCCTCTTTAGCCAAACTCTATTAAATGAATTTATTGAAGTAGCGCAAAGAACGAAATTTAAAAAATATTTTGCGATAGAAGACTTCGAAAGTTTGTTATTTCAAATTAAAAATAAGGCAGAATTAATCAAAGTTAATCATGTTGTATCAGGATGCCGAGACCCCAAAGACAATTTTTTACTTGCTCTTGCAAAAGATGGGAAAGCGACACATTTGATAACTGGCGACAATGATTTACTTGATATAAAAGAATTTGGTAAAACGAAGATTGTAACAATTACAGATTATTTAAAAAACTTAAAAGTTTAAGTATGGCTTAATAGCGAATATAATTACTTGGCTGGCCAAAAGAATCCAAAAAAACACCGATAAAAGAAGCATCTGCCCTCCCATACTTTTTTTATCCACCTAAATTCTAAACCTTACCACCATAAACAGTTTCAAATTTAATCTGTTAACCCAAAAAAACATACCACATGAAAAAGAATAGTTTAGGTTCGTCTGGCATCGAGGTTCCGCCTTTTGCTTTTGGCGGAAATGTTTTCGGCTGGACGATTGATCAAAATACTTCCTTCCAAATATTAGATGCTTTAATGGATGCCGGTTTAAATTTTATTGATACAGCGGATGTTTATTCGAAATGGGTGCCCGGAAACAAAGGCGGCGAATCGGAAACGATTATCGGCAATTGGATCAAAAAATCGGGCAACCGCGATAAAGTGATCATCGCTACAAAAGTGGGCATGGAATTGGCGCACGACAAAAAAGGTTTGTCGAAAACCTGGATCAAACAAGCGGTGGAAGATTCGTTAAAACGTTTGCAAACAGACTATATTGATTTGTACCAATCGCACAAAGACGACGCCGACACGCCCATGGAAGAAACGCTTGCTGCTTTCAACGATTTGGTGAAAGAAGGAAAAGTACGCGCCATCGGTACTTCCAACATGAGTGCACAGCGGCTTTTGGTGGCGTTGAAAACGAGCAAAGAGCATGGTTTTCCATCCTACCAAACCTTGCAGCCTTTGTACAATTTGTACGACCGCGAAAGTTTTGAGCAAGAATTGGAGCCGCTTTGCCAGGAACACAACATCGGCGTGATCAGTTATTCTTCTCTAGCCAGCGGGTTTTTGACTGGAAAATACCGCTCGGAAACTGATTTTAACAAAAGCAAACGCGGACAAGGCATGACCAAATACCTGAACGACCGCGGGTTTAAAATATTAAAAGCTTTGGATGAAGTTTCGGCAGAATCAAACGCTTCGCCTGCTGCTGTTTCTTTGGCCTGGCTGATGCACCGGCCCGGTATTACTGCCCCCATCGCAAGTGCAACCAGCATAGAACAGTTGCAAGAGATTATCAAAGCAACCGAATTGAATTTAGATACCGAAGCGATCCATACGCTAAACACGGCCAGTGCCTGGGAATAATAAAAAAAGAATTGCATAAAAAAAGCTGCCTGGTGTGGGCAGCTTTTTTTATGCGATAAACTTCGGGTTTTTAATACCTGTACCAGCCGTTATGGTTCCCATTGTCGTGATGGCCGTTCCATCCGCCCCTGTAATCACCGCGGTCAAAATGTTGATCATGGTTATCAAAACGCCCACCGCCATAATTGCGGTATTCCGGCCGGCCGTAACCTTCATTTCGGTAACCCCGATTGTAACCTTGTGCAAATTGCGGGTTGCTGTAACGGGCGCGGTAATAATCGTTGCGTAAATACGGCCGGTATTCATTTACCTGGTAATGGCGCAAACGGTTGTAATCATAATTGTGGTAGCGGCCAACCAAACGCGGGCCAGAAACCCAGCGGCCGCCATATTGGTAATAATAAACCTGTTCGGGCACAGAATAATAAGCATCCGCATCGGGCAAATAATAGTAATCGTCATCTGCAACCGGTGCTGGTTCAACATAAACCGGACGAGGCCCCAAGTTCACATTCAAATGAACACCAACTTGTGCTTTGGCAGTGTTAAAACTTAAACTTGCGGTTATTAAAGCGGATAAAAAAAGTAACTTTTTCATTGTCGTAATTTGGTTTTTAGTTGTGATAAAACGATCAGCAAAATTTAATTTGATTTTTTAAAATTGTGCCTTTCATTTCATCAATTTTGGTTGATAGATACAGTTCAGACTACAACAATTCAAAGAAGTTTAAACAACACTTTGATATTAAATTTATGCCGGTAAAAACAGTATCGGCATACTTCTTTTACCACCTAAAATTTGATGTTCTTTTGATAAACCTTGGAAATGATAAAACCCTGGTAAAATGTTTTTTCTTTAACTAAAACGTAATTTTTATGTTGAAAGTAAACATCCATTTTCACCAAAGTTTTTGTTTCAACATTACAAAGCAATCCAAAAAACAAATACATGGTTTGCAATAAAACCTTTTGCCATATTTGATGTCGGTTTTCCTGGACTTGGAAATCGCAAAGCAGCCACAAGCCATCCAATTTTAAACATTGGTGCAATTGGTCAAACACCAATTGGATACGTTTTTTTGAAAAATTATCAAACAAAAAAGGCGTTAATATCACATCGTATTTTTGCGAAAGGTGGTATTCTTCAATTGCTTTGTGCACAAACGCAACTTCATTTTGCCCGTAGTTTCGCTTTGTAGATAACGCAAGCATTTTTGCAGAAATCTCGACATAAGTAATTTTTAAGGAAGAAGCTTGCACCTTTGTTAATTCTTCTAAAATCCAGCCGGTTCCGCCGCCAACAATTAAAATATTAAGTTTGGGCTGAATATCCCCGATTAAAAATTGCTGTGCTTTTACCAATGCTTTGCCGAAAACCAGTTTTGCAAGCGCATCATAAAACCAGGCAGAGGCATCGTAATTATTTGGCATATTTGCGGTTGTTGATGGATTGTTGCCGCGGGCAACAACCGGAAGCTAAGATGCTTCTTTTATCGGCATAAAATTACGGAGCTTAGCGCGATATGCCTGTACAATTGAATAAAAATTTGCCGTGGCTGCTGGTTTTGCTGCTAGCCGTGGCCGTTAATTTTTCGGGCATCAACGTTGCTTTTTTTACCGATGACCCGGGTTTGTACGCCGCATTGGCCAAAAACATGGTGCTGCGCGGCAATTACTGGGAACTGTTTTCTTACGGGAAAGACTGGCTGGACAAGCCGCATTTTCCGTTTTGGATGGCGGCTTTAAGCTTCAAACTTTTTGGTTTTTCTACCTGGAGCTACAAGTTGCCGGCCTTGCTTTTCTTTTTGTTGTCGGGTTGGTACACGTATCTTTTTGCCGAAAGAAACTACGACCGGAAAACTGCCTTGATGGCCGTTTTGATCCTTTTTTCGGCACAGCATATCTTGATGTCCAACACCGATGTGCGCGCCGAACCTTATTTAATGGCTTTGATTATCGGCAGCGTTTATCATTTTTCTAAGGTTGAAAGTAAATTCAATTGGCTGGATTTGATTTTGGGAAGTTTGCTGGCCGCATGCGCTGTGATGACGAAAGGTGTTTTTGCGCTGATCCCGATTGGCGCAAGTGTTGTTGGCGAATTGCTTTTCAAAAAACGTTTTCGGGAAATGTTTCGGTTAAAATGGTTGCTGGCCATTGTGCTGACTGCTGTTTTTATCCTGCCCGAAATTTACAGTTTGTACGTGCAGTTTGATAGCAGGCCCGGAAAAAACACTTTCCAAAGTAGCCATATTTCCGGCATCCATTGGTTTTTGTGGGACAGCCAATTTGGGCGTTTCATCAACAACGGGCCAATTACCCGAAAAGGCGGAAGTGTGCTTTTTTACGTCCATACTTTGATTTGGGCTTTTGCGCCCTGGTTTTTTATGCTGGCTTATGCTGTTTTTAGCAGTATAAAAAAGGCGCTAACCGGCGTGCGTTTGCCCGAATATTATGCACTTTGCGGCGGTTTTGCGATGTGGCTGATCTTTTCGCTTTCCAGTTTTCAGTTGCCGTTTTACACCAATATTATTTTTCCGTTTTTCGCGATCATTACAGCGGCAGTTTTTAGAAAAGTTTTTTCAGGAAAAAAAATTGCATTTTTTAAAACCATACAAGTGTTGCAAGTTTGTATTTTGGTTTTGGCTGTAATGGTTTTTAACTACTTTTTGCAATCCAAAATTACAGTGTTGTTTTGGGCAGAAGTTTTCGGTTTTGGAATTGTTGTTTTCTACTTAAACAAAAAAACTTCCGGTTTTGGTTTTTACTTTTTACTCTCTTGTTGTGCAACGCTTTTTGTAAACTTTTACCTCAATACTATTTTTTATCCTTTGCTAACTTCTTACAAAGCAGATTGCCAGGCAACGGTTTATGTCAATCAAAAACTTCCCGCAAAACCGATTTTTGTAATGGACAGTTTAAACAATGCTTTCCAATTTTATTGCAAACAACCGGTACAACTTTTACCAAAAAAAGATTTGGCCCAAACTTCAAGTTCAAAAATTATTTATGCCGATGAAGCAACACTTAAAAGGTTGCAAAAAAAACATCCAATTGAAATTTTAAAAGTGATAAAAAATTATCCAAACGAAATTATTTACAAGCAATTTATTTGGTACAAAACGCGCGAACAAGCTTTAGATAAATATTATATCATCCGATATTGATGCTTCTTTTACCGGCATAAAATCAGGGTAACTTTACCTTTTCCACTTCAACCTTAAACTATTGCTCACCACCGAAACCGAACTTAACGCCATCGCCGCACCGGCAAACATCGGGTCCAAATGAATGCCCCAAGTTGGATAAAGCGCACCGGCCGCAACCGGGACCGCAACTACATTATAGATAAAAGCCCAAAACAAATTTTGCCGGATAGTTTGGATCGTTTGTGCCGATAATTGAAACACGTTGGGCAGCAAAGTTAAATTGGAAGAAACCAGCGTAACGCGGGCCACATCCATCGCAATATCCGAACCCAAACCCATCGCGATAGAAACATCGGCAGTAGCCAAAGCTTCCGCATCGTTGATGCCATCGCCTGCCATCGCCACTACTTTGCCTTGTTGTTGCAGTTTTTTTATTTGTTCGGCCTTGCCGGAAGGGGAAACGCCGGAAACCACGTTTTCGATACCGGTTTTTGCAGCTACAAATTTTGCCGTTGCAGCCGCATCGCCGGTGAGCATCCAAACTTCAATTCCGGCTTTTTTAAGTTGGGAAACAGTTGCAGCAGCGTTGGAACGGATTTCATCAGCAATCATTAAAACAGCCAAAAGCATACTTTTTTTACCGAAGTAAATTACCGTAGAAGCCGTATCTAAATTTAGAACATCAATTTCAGTAGTTAAACCGCAATTTTCCTGTACCCAATCCGGCTTCCCAATAAAATAATTTTCGTTTTGATAAACAACCGAAATGCCTGCGCCGGTGGTGCTTTTAAAATCAGAAACGGTTTGTGCCGATGCTTCTTTTACCCGTAAAAAATCAATTAGGGCATCAGCCAAAGGATGTTCGGATTGTAATTCGGCAGACAGTAACACGCCCGACAGCGCTTTTTGCTGTTCCAAATCCAGGTTTTTGTTCCAGTTTAAACCGGTTAGCTTCGGTTTTCCTTCGGTAATGGTTCCGGTTTTATCCAGCACAATCGTATTGACACGATAAGCGCGTTCCAGCGTTTCGGCATCACGAATCAGGATCCCTTTTTCTGCGCCTTTGCCTACACCAACCATAATAGCCGTTGGTGTGGCAAGTCCCAAAGCACAAGGGCAAGCCACAATCAGCACCGTAACAAAAGCCAGCAAACCCTGGCTAAATGCCTGTGTTCCGCCAAAAACCCACCAGGCAATTGCACTGATTAGGGCGATACCAAACACAACCGGAACAAAAACCGCAGCAATCCGGTCAGCCAATTTTTGAACTTTTGCTTTCGATCCCTGCGCGTTTTGCACGGCTTTAATCATCCGCGAAAGCATGGTTTGATTGCCAACTTTTAAGGCTTCCAGCACAAAACTTCCTTTTTGGTTGATGGTTCCGGCAAAAACAGTATCGCCCGCTTTTCGGGCAACGGGCATCGGTTCGCCGGTCATCATCGCTTCATCAATAAACGAATTTCCTTCATGAATTTTGCCGTCAACCGGAATCCGTTCGCCAGGTTTGATGCGGATCAGTTCGCCTTCCTGTACCGCTTTAATATCAACTTCGGTTTCAATACCATTTCGAATTACCCGAACGGTACGCACCTGCAAGCCCATCAGCTTTTTTACCGATGCCGAAGTGCCTGATTTGGCACGTTCTTCCAGCAGTTTTCCAATCAAAATAAAGGTGATTACCACCGCCGCTGCTTCAAAATAAACATGTGCCTGCACGCCCCGCGAAAGCCAGAACGACGGATAAACGGTGTTGAACAAACTGAACAAATAGGCCACGCCGGTGCTGATGGCCACCAGCGTATCCATATTGGCGTGAAAATGTTTGGCTTGCTTCCAGGCATTTACAAAAAACCGGCTGCCAAACACAAACAGCACAACGGAGGTAAGCACCAACATCAGCCCATTTGCCAGTTGCCAGTGCATAAAAACCATGTCGAGCAATACAATCGGCACAGTCAATAAAAACGCGCCTAAAGTTTGTTTTTTAAGCTGAACCAAAGCTTTTTCCTGTTGTTCTTCCTGCTGGTCCAGGGCGTTTTCTTCATCCAAAATCAAATCGTAACCTGCGTTTTGAATGGCTTTTTGTATCTGCTGCGGCTCGGTTTGTTTTGGGTTGAAGTAAATATCCAAAGCCTGCGTGGCATAATTTACGTTGGCCTGCGCCACGCCCGGAACTGAGGCGGCCATACTTTGCACGCTCATGGCGCAGGAAGCACAACTCATGCCCGTTACCGGATAAGTTTTATGAAGGATGTTTTTTTCCATGATGCTTCTTTTATCCTGCAAAAATACGGATTGGTTAATGGGCGAAGTTTACAGGATTGTAGTTTGTTTTTATATGATTTTGAGGAGATAAAGGTCGAGAGGAGAAAGGTTAGAAGGCGAAAGGTGTCGTACTACACCTCCCAATCCCGATCTTTCATAAAACACAACTCAAATTTTTCTATCTTAAACCCCAAATTTCCATCCACCGCTTATGGCTTTAAATTACGTTTGGGTTTCTTTTTTCATCGTTGCTTTTTTTATTGCCTTAATTAAACTCATCTTTTTTGGCGATACCGAAATTTTTAAATTGTTGGTGGACGGCATTTTTGATTCGACCAAATCTTCCGTCATGGATATTGCTTTACCGCTGATTGGCACGATGGCTTTTTGGTTGGGCATCATGAAAATTGGCGAAAAGGCCGGTGCCATCAATTTTTTATCCCGTTTGGTTGGACCGTTTTTTCACCGTTTGTTTCCCGAAGTCCCTAAAAACCATCCGGCAAACGGTGCAATGATGATGAACTTTTCGGCCAATTTATTAGGTTTGGACAACGCCGCCACGCCGCTGGGTTTAAAAGCGATGGAAAGTTTACACGAATTGAACCCCGAAAAAGATACGGCCTCCAATGCGGAAATTATGTTTTTGGTGCTGCACGCTTCCGGCCTGACCATTCTGCCGATCTCCATCATCGCCCAACGTGCCATTTTGGGCGCACACGATCCGACGGATATTTTTCTTCCCTGCATCATCGCCACTTATGTGGCTACTTTAACCGGTTTGCTGGCCGTTGCCTACAAGCAAAAACTGAAATTGTTAGATCCCGTAGTTTTGGGCTGGCTCGGCGGAATTACGCTTTTTCTGGCGGCTTTGGTTGCTTATTTTAAGTTGTATCTGGATAAACAGCAGATCAGCGAAGTATCAAAAGTGGCCAGCAATTTGATTTTATTACTGATTCCAGTTTTGTTTATTTTGGGCGCGCTGCGGAAAAAAGTAAACGTTTTTGAGGTTTTTATTGAAGGTGCCAAAGGCGGGCTGGAAACTTCTTTCCGCATCATTCCTTATTTGGTGGCGATGTTGGCCGCTATCAGCGTTTTTCGTGCTTCGGGCGCATTGGGTTATCTGGTGGATGTTTTTAAATGGGGTTTCGGCCATTTTAACATGGACACGCGTTTTACCGAGGTTTTGCCCATTGGTTTTATGCGGCCTTTAAGCGGTGCAGGTTCGCGCGCCATGATGCTGGACAACATGCGGCATTTTGGTACGGATAGTTTTATCGGCCATTTGTCCAGCGTTTTATATGGTTCTGCCGATACTACTTTTTACATTGTTGCCTTGTATTTTGGTTCTGTCGGCATCAAAAAAACGCGTTACGCCATACCCGCCGGGCTGATTGCCGATTTTGCCGGCGTGGTTTCTGCCATCCTGCTTTCGTATTTGTTTTTTGGCTGATGCTTCTTTTACCGGCATAAAATTGGGGTAACTATTTTGTCTTCCTGACGTACAAAAATTTCAACCGAAATCCGGTTTTTGTACCTCGAAAAGGAAAATGAAAAAAGTTGGGATACTTCTTTTACTGTGCTTTTTTTTACTTCAACTTAAAACCTATGCACAGGACCATATGTATTCGCAGTTTTTCAACTCGCCTTTGTACTTAAACCCTGCGTTGAACGGACAGTTTCAGGGCGATTTGCGCATGAACTTGATCTACCGAAACCAATGGGCTTCGCTGCCTGGCACACTCAACTATTTAACGGCTTCTATAGATTATAACGTGCCGCGTTTTGGCGGAGGTATCGGTTTG
This sequence comes from uncultured Sphingobacteriaceae bacterium, assembly GCA_964244955.1. Lineage (GTDB taxonomy): Bacteria > Bacteroidota > Bacteroidia > Sphingobacteriales > Sphingobacteriaceae > Mucilaginibacter_A. The sequence goes on from CAXTKQ010000008.1 coordinate 36,756, forward strand.
ATGTTTACGCGCTCTGCCGAAGGGACAGCTTACCTTACCAAAAACAGCGTCGCCGGTTTGTATTCTTACAGCGTTGGGTCGGATGATTATGTGCTGTCGTTTGGCTTGCAAGGTGGCGTAACCAACCGGGTGATTGATTGGAGCAAACTCATTTTTTCGGACCAGATTGATGCCACAACGGGTATCATTCCGGGCCAGGCATCTTTGATAGAACAGCCGGCCTACAACAATAAATATTATTTTGATTCGGGCGCCGGGGTTTCGCTTACCTTAAACCGCTTGCTGGTTGGCGGCGCGTTGCAGCACATCAACCGGCCGAACGAATCTTTTACCGGGGCAAAAGCAGTATTGCCCATGCGTTCTACCTTCCACATCAGTTACCGGATGCCAATGGACCGCTTTGCCGATGACGATGATCCGGATGCTTCCTACATTATCCCATCAATTGTGGCCTACAACCAGGCAAAAGTAACGGCGATCAACGCGGGTCTTCAATACAAAAGGCGCGGTGTTAATGCGGGTTTATGGTATCGCTCAAGCACCACAACCGGCCAGGAAGCTTTTGTGCTGACTTTGATTTTCGACCTGTTTATCAACCGCGATTCGGGCGAAAAGCTGCGTTTGGGCGTGAGTCAGGATGCCAATTATTCCAAAACCAATTACACCAATTCTACCGGTTCTACAGAGGGCAGTTTGGGTTACGAAACCAGCAACCCGGCCCGCGACCAAGGTGCCAAAAAATTTCCGGGTTCGCGGAGGTGTTACGATTTTTACTAAAACCCGAACACTTAAAATTGTGCGGTAAAAGAAGCATTGTAGAATTTCAAGGCACCTTCTCTTTACATTAACTTAACCTACCGTTGATGGTTCGTTAATATGTACCTAACATTAAGTTAATGTTGTAAGGCAACCTTTGTGTCCAAAATACACATACAATGAAAAAAATTTACCTTTTCATTTTTTCCTGCCTTATCCTCTTCTCCGCAGAAAAAATCAATGCCCAAATTACCAGTGCCCAAATTAGCGGCCGGGTTTCAGATCCGAAAGGCGTTACCCTGCCCGGCGTTTCTGTGGTTGCCGTAAACACCAGTACCGGAACACGTTACGGCACGCAAACCAATGCCGATGGCCGTTATACGCTGCCCAACATAAATGCAGGCGGCCCTTACACCATCACTTTAACTTATGTTGGTTTTAAAAAGATTGAACGTACCGATGTTACGCTGAGCTTGGGCAATGCCACTTACAATTTTACCATGGCCGATGAAACGACCGCGTTAAAAGAAGTAACCGTACGGTCTGTTGCCGGTGCGCCAAAAACCGGTGCCGGAACCCGGATCAGCCAAAGCCAAATCCGCAACTTGCCAACGGTTTCAAGAAGTTTGCAGGATTTAACCCGCACAACTCCGCAAAGCAGCAACAACTCTTTCCAGGGAACCAATTTTCGGTACAACAACGTAACGATTGATGGCGCGATCAACAATGATGCCATCGGTTTTAGCCCTTCTACCGGCGGCCAGACCAACCAGTCCGGCCAAGTTGGAAGCAGCACGCGTACCAATCCGGTTTCGATTGATGCCATTCAGGATATCCAGGTTTATGTGGCGCCTTATGATATTAAAATCGGCAACGTTTTGGGCGGAAGCATCAACGCTGTTACCAGAAGCGGAACGAATACGGTTACCGGTTCGGTTTATGGTTTCGGCAGGAATGCTTCTTTAATCGGCAGAAATAATATCCCAACCAATGTGGGCGGCGATAAATCCAAAGAACCAAGCGATTTCCACGAATACCAAACCGGTTTCCGTGTTGGTTTCCCCATCATCAAAAACAAACTGTTTTTCTTTACCAATGAAGAAATCACCCGCCGCCAGGACCCGGTAATTTTTGGTGCCGGAAGTGCCGGTTCGGCCAACATCCTTTCTGTAACGGATGCCCAAAACCTGGCTGCCGCTTTTACCAAATATACGGGCGGCATCAGCCCGGGAACGTATGAGAATACCAATATCTATTCCAGGTCCAACAAATTTTTTAACCGTTTGGATTGGAACATCAACGATAACAACCAGTTGACCATCCGCAACAACTACATCACTTCTACTGCAACCAATTTAGAGCGCGATAACTTTAACTTTCGTTTTAGCGGGATTGATTATACTTCGCACAACAACTCTTCATCAACAGTTGGCGAGTTGAAATCAAAAATCAGCAACAACATTAACAACAGTTTGGTATTTGGTTATTCGAGCGTGCATGATTACCGCGACCCGAACTCCAACCCTGCTTTGCCTCAAATTGAAATTGTTGGTAATTCGCCGGGTTCAACCATTTTTATGGGGACAGACCGCGAAGCTGCCATTTTTGATATGCACCAAAAAACCACCGAGTTTACCGATAACCTGACTTTAACTACCGGTAAAAACACCTTTACTTTTGGTACACACAACGAATTTTACAACATCACCTACAACTTTGTAAACGCCTGGAACGGCCGCGACAGCTACAGCAGCATTGCCAACTTTTTAAACAACCAGCCGTCGCGCGTTCGTAACAATTACAATTATACCGATAACACGCGTGATTATATTTTGAACAATCCTTCGGCAAAGTTTAAAGTGAACCTGCTGAGTTTGTACGGTCAGGATGAGATCAACTTAACGGATAATTTTAAACTGACGGCCGGCGTTCGTTTGGATTATGCCAACGTGCCTGATAAACAACCTTTAAGTACCAAAACAACCAATGCGCCGGTTGACCCTTACTATGGCACAACTTATACTTATACCAAACCAAAAGACATCACCAACCAATATTTAAACAATGTGGAAGTTAACCCGCGCGTTTCTTTTAATTATGATCTAAACGGCGACCAGAGTTTGGTTTTGCGCGGTGGCAGCGGAACTTTTACCGGCCGTATCCCTTTTGCCTGGTTTGGTTATGCTTTTTATAACAATGGCGTTACTTATGGCGCTTACGATAGAAACAACATTGGTTCTAATGCAAACAACCCTCCGATCACACCCGGAACAAATCCTGTTCAGGCACCTGCAAATGGTGGTTTAGGTTTTGTAAATTCACAAGTTCCTCCACCGAATACAAGTGCTTCTGGTCCAACGCAAGTGGATTTGATTGACAACAATTTTAAAATGCCGCAAGTTTGGAGAAGCAGTTTAGCTTTTGATGTTAAAACGCAAGACCAATGGAAATTTACGGTGGAAGGTATTTACACCAAAGTAATCCATGATTTGGTATTTAAACAGGTAAATATTGTAGATAATGTAGCTTACTATCCTTACGATACGCAGCACCAGCAACCGATTTTCGAACCTATCCCGGCACCAACTGCAACAAACCCGAAAGCTACAACCCAAGCCATTAACCCATCTTATACCAACGCTTACGAACTTTCTAATACCAATCAAGGTTCGCGTTACAGTTTAACCGGACAAATTGAAAAATCTTTCCCGTTTGGTTTTACAGTTAACGGCGCTTACACCTACGGTAAATCAAAAGATGTTACCAACGGCATCCGCAACTCGATGGAATCAAACTGGCAGTTGAACCAGGCTTTAAACCCGAACAATCCGCAGGCCGCTTATTCTAATTTTGATATCCGCCACCGCATCGTTTCTACGTTGAATTACCATTTTGTTTCTCCTTCAAAAACGTTTGTGTCTAACTTTTCTATCTTCTTTAGTGCACAATCCGGTACGCCTTACACGTTTGGTTTTTACAACACACAAATCAACAACACGGGCCAGCAGGTTAACTTAGCTTACATTCCGAATGCCGGCGAAACCATTAAATTCTTCAGCGCCACGCCAAACACGCCAACGGCTGCGCAACAGGCCCAGGCAAACGCTTTTGATGCTTTTATCAACAGCAATGATTATTTAAAAACCCGCCGCGGCCAGTTTACCGAACGTAACGCGGCACGCACGCCTTGGAATACGCAGGCTGATTTCCGCTTTTCGCAGGATTTCAACTTTGGCGCAAAACACAAGCAAACCATCACGTTTACTTATGATATCATCAACCTGACTGCCTTGTTGAACAAAGCCTGGGGACATTATTATTTCTCTCCAAACACGTTCAACTCTACTTCCAGCGTTGGTTTATCAAAAGCGGTTACGCCAAGTGCTGCAAACGCTTCAACCACTTATCCGGTTTATACTTTCCGCGATCCGGGCTTGCCTTACGCGGTTGACCCTTTTGCTTCGAGATGGCAAATGCAGTTTGGCTTGCGTTACAGTTTTTAATGCTTCTTTTAGCACATAAAAAAAACCGGCAGTTTAATTACTGCCGGTTTTTTTGTTTGCTGTCGTTCTGACACGAAGGGAGAAATCTCCTTCAAATCTTAAAAAATTCTTCTTCAATTTTTAGTGGATAAAAGAAGTATGGGTTGAAATATGATTCCTCCCTTCGGGTCGGAATGACAACGCATAGTTTCCAAAAATTTGTTCAAAGAATTTTAGGCGGTAAAAGAAGCATTACCCAACAACAACCGTTGGTTTGCTATCATATTTTTTGCGGAACCAAAAGGCCACATTCACCAAAGCAATCAAAGCAGGAACTTCTACCAAAGGGCCAATTACGCCGGCAAAAGCTTCGCCCGAATTAATACCAAACACGCCGATGGCAACGGCAATGGCCAATTCAAAATTGTTGCCGGTAGCGGTAAACGCAATCGAAGTGGTTTTGGAATAATCGGCACCAAAAGATTTCCCGATAAAAAAACTGAACACAAACATGATGGCAAAATAAACCACCAGCGGAATGGCAATGCGTAAAACATCCATTGGAATGCGTACAACTAACCCGCCTTTTAAACTAAACATCACCACAATGGTAAACAGTAACGCAATTAACGTAACAGGCGAAATTAAAGGGACGTACTTTGTTTGAAACCAGTTTTCACCTTTAATTTTGATCAAACTGTAACGGCTGATAATCCCCAAAGCAAAAGGAACACCGAGATAAATGCCTACGCTTTTTGCTATTTGGCCAATCGAAATATTTACTTCCAATCCTTTTAAACCAAAGATTGGCGGTAAAACGGTAATAAAAATATAGGCATAAAAAGAGTATAGCAAAACCTGGAAAATGCTGTTTAAAGCAATTAGCCCGGCGGCGTATTCGCGGTTTCCTTCGGCCAGTTCGTTCCAAACTACAACCATGGCAATGCAACGCGCCAGGCCAATCAAAATCAGGCCAACCATATAATGCGGATAGTTGTGCAACAAAGTTACCGCCAGCAAAAACATCAATATGGGCCCAACAACCCAATTTAAAACCAAAGAAGCGGCCAATACTTTGGTGTCTTTAAAAACTTCGCCCAGGTTTTCATATTTTACTTTTGCCAGCGGCGGGTACATCATCAAAATCAAACCGATGGCCAAAGGGATATTAGTTGTTCCGCTGGAAAAAGAATTGATAAAACCGGAAGACGAAGGCACGAAATAACCGATGGCCACACCGGCAAGCATCGCCAGGAAAATCCAAAGTGTTAAAAAGCGGTCTAAAAAACCTAACTTTTTTCGTCCTGCAACAGGCGCACAATTATTGGCGCTCATGGGTTGATGTTTTGCTTTACAAAATCTTCAACATAAACTTTGATTAGGTTTCGCACTTTTCTAAACTCATCCAAAACTTCTGCTGCGCTGCCTTTGGCTTTTGCCGGATCAGGAAAATTATGGTGAAAACGTTTTACATTGCCGGGAAAAAACGGACAAGCTTCGTTTGCATTATCGCAAACCGTGATTACAGCATCAAAAGGAATAGCCATATATTCATCCACATGGTTTGATGTGTGCCGGGAAATGTCAATCCCGTCTTCGGCCATCACTTGTATGGCTTTGGGGTTTACGCCATGCGTTTCAATTCCGGCACTGTAAATTTTGGCTTTACCGCCCGAAAAATAGCGTAAATAACCTTCGGCCAACTGGCTGCGGCAACTGTTGCCCGTACATAATACTAAGATGTTTTTCATGGAAAGGAGATTTAGCAGCAACCGCCGCCAGGCGTACAACAAGCTGAACCAACACTTGCCAGGTTTACCAATTGTTTAGGTTGAGGGATGCCGCATTGTGCTTTTGCCAAACAATCCGTTTGTTTGGCAACCAGCACAAACTGGCTGTAGTTAAAATCCAACGCGTATTTGCCAATGGTTTCGGTTTGATATTCTATTTCAAGATCCAGATCTTCATCGCCCAAAACCTTTTTTGAGATGTCAATAATAGTTAACAAACCGGCCGGGCTTAAACGATGGTCTAAATCCTCGGCAACCCAAATTTGTACACTGGCTGATTTTTCCTGGTGAACATCGCCACCGCAATCTACAAAGTGCTTGCTGTTTAAACCAATTTCTGTAATGTGGAAATGTGCCGGAACTTTTTCTCCGTTTGGCAAGATAAAACTCAGGCTTTCCAATGTGTTGAGGTGTTGTTTAAATACTGATAATTTCATGTTTTTTGTTGATTTAGTTTTAGCAACAGTTGCTTTTTGTTTGGTTGATTTTTGATGCAATCCCTTCAAAATACGCTTGAAGTTTTGCAAAAGCCTGTTCGTCCACGCAATAACAAATGGCGTTCCCTTCGATATTGCCTTTTATTAAACCGGCGTTCTTCAGTTCTTTTAAATGCTGCGAAATGGTTGGTTGCGCAAGCGGCAGTTCGTTTACAATATCGCCGCAAATGCAAGTCTTCACGCTCAGCAAATACTCAATAATAGCTACGCGCGCCGGGTGCCCGATTGCTTTTGCCATCAGCGCAATTTGGTTTTGCTGTTCGGTAAAATGTTCTGTTTTGGTGATGCCCATATTTTAATATTGCAATATTACGATAAAGATGAATACAAAACAAGGCATACTTTTTTTATCGGCATAAAATCAGTGTTGATTGAAATAAACAAAACAGGCCGCCTTGTTGGGCGGCCTGTTTTAAACCCTGTTTAAATTAGGATCAGGGTTTTTCTACTTTTTTTACATGCTTCACTTTTGTGCCGCTGTAATGCTTGTGTTTGCTGAAAACATTGTGCAGTTTTTGCGGAACGGTTGTTGTTTTTTTAACTTTTACTTCATCTTTTGCCACTTTTTCCTGAGCAAAAGAAGCCACGGAAAGGGCGCAAACCAGCACTGACAATAACGCTTTTTTCATAAGTTGATAATTTAATTTAAACCGGTTGATACGGTTTTTTTTAGCTCTTGGTTTAGTTTATTGGAAAAAATTTATCCTTGCTTTAAGCACAAGCAACCTAAAAGCCCACAATTGTAACAGTCTTTATAATGCTTGTAACAATAAAAGATGCTTCTTTTATCCCTATTTTTTGCTTGTGCAAAATTTTAAACTTGTAATCTTGTTTTGCAGTTTTTATTGTTGATAGCCAACAAACAAAAACGAAGCTTTGCAGCTAATAGCATTACGTTAAATACAAACGGTTTTTTAAAAATGGTTTACAAGCACTTTTCATTGCTTTACAAGTCTGTTTTGCTTTGCCTCAATTTCCTGTTTTTGGTTGTGCCGAAAATGGCGGCCGGGCAAGAAAATATACCGGTAAAAACAGCATCCGATTCGGCCAAAACCACGCTTCTGCCCAAAGCTGCCGCTGCAAACCAAGTTGTTCCGGATACTTTGCTTTTTCGTATCGCGCAGGCAAAAAACGCAATCGAGCAAATCAATTCGCATAACAAAACCGGCTACAACCTGGAACAAATCCGTACCGAACTGCCGGAAGTGCAAGCCAACGTTGCGGAGATAAAAGAAGACATGGTTGGCTCGACACGCATTATCGAAACAAAAACATTGCTGAGCTACCAAAATATTTTAAAAAACGAACAAAGCCGGTTGTCCGACTGGCGCGCCACGCTTTCGGCCTACAACAATAATTTGGGGCAGATGTCGCAGCAAATTGTCCGTTTCAGTGCCGATACCATTTTATCTCCTGCCGGAAACGACACCACGCAAAAAAGCCTTTACAGCAGCCAACTGCAAAACCTGCGCCTGCAACTGCAACAAACGGGCAAAACCACTACGGCAAGTTTAGACAGTGTAGGCAAATTGCTGGCCGAGGTTTCCTCGCTTTATTTTGAAGTGAACGACTTACAGGCCAACATCCGCGAAAGGTTAAAAGCAACCGACCGAAACGCGTTTAGCAAAGAATCGCCTTATTTATGGTCTGCACCGCCCGTTACCACCACTACCAATTTAGGCAATTTGTTCCGCTCTTCTTACCAGGGGCAAAACCGTGTTCTGTCCTACTTTATCAACAACACTTGGGACAACCGGCTGCTGCTCATCCTGTTTGGCATTGCTTTTTTTATCTGGGTTTTTCGCAATTTCAAAGCCGTCAACAAGCTCCCGGCAAACCCCAAACTTACCGGCTTAAAGTTTGGCTACATCGGTGCCGTTCCGGTTTTGGCCACGCTGATTGTGGTGTTGAGCCTGGCACCGCTATTTGAGCCAAACTCGCCGCCCTCCTACATCGAACTTGTACAGTTTGTGCTGCTGGTGGTGCTTACGCTGTTTTTCCGTAAACGGCTCAATCCGCAAAAGTTTAAGTTCTGGCTGCTTATTTCGGCTTTTTATGCAGCCATAACGGTTACGGTTACGGTGATTAATTATGGCTTGATTTTAAGAAGCGTGCTTATCCTGCTCAACCTGGGCTCTGTTTATCTGGGTTTTGTTTTTTATAAAAGGATAGACCGCGTGGTAATTGCCAAAAAATATTTAAAACCGGTAACTGGGATTTTCTTTTTGCTGAACGGGCTGGCGGTGCTGCTCAACCTTTTTGGCCGTATCAGTCTGGCAAAAGTTTTCAGCCAAACCGCTATTGCTTCGCTTACGCAGATTGTCGGGCTGGCCGTTTTGGTACACATTTTATCCGAAGCGTTTGAACTGCAGACCCGTATAAGTTCTTCAACAAAAGGCATTTTCTCGAAAATCAATTTTAGCAAAGTCCGCAAAGCTTTCCGCAAAGCGCTTTCCATCGTGGCCGTTTTGCTTTGGCTGCTGGTGTTCTTTATCAACCTTAATTTCTCTGGCGCATTATTTTTTATTGTTGAAACAATGCTCTACAAGCAACATGCTTTGGGCAGTATCAATTATACACTTGGAAACATCCTGCTTTTTGGTATCATTATTTACTTGTCCAACTGGCTGCAAAAAAACATCGGCATTTTGCTGGGTGAAGAAAGTTCAGCTTTTATGGGTAAAACCGAACATAAAAGCTCTAAGCTGGCACTCATCCGGCTGGTGATAATTTTGGTTGGGGTTTTTTTGGCGATCAATGCTTCGGGCATCGAACTGGACAAGTTGACCATTGTACTGGGCGCACTAAGTGTTGGTATTGGCTTGGGAATGCAAAATATCGTAAACAACTTTGTATCAGGCATTATCCTGATTTTTGAAAAGCCATTCCAAGTGGGCGATTTTATAGAACTGGCCGATAAAAAAGGCAAAGTATTGGATATTGGCATTCGGGCCAGCCGGATGCTGACGGAACAAGGTTCGGAAGTGATCGTGCCTAACGGCGATTTGCTATCGGCACGACTGGTCAACTGGACGTTGAGCAACACGTATCTAAGGACTGAAATACTGCTGAAAGTAAACACCGACGCCGACTTAGACAGCGTAAAAAAGATTATTGAAGAAGAAGTTGGAAAAGCGGAAGACACGGTGAAAAATACACCGGTAGAAATTTTGTTTAACACAGTTGCTGCCGATAGTATTGAGTTAAAGCTATTGGTTTGGATCAGCAGCGTTTATACCGAAAACAGTTTTAAAGGAAAAATGCTCGAACAATTGTTTATCCATTTTAAAGAAAAAGGCATTAAAATGATGTAAGCGGAAAAGCAATATTTAATTCTGTCTTTTCAATAATTCCGCTCTCATAATGTACAAAATATATTTGATCAAGGCTTTGCTGTGTTGTATTTCGTAGTTAATGTTTTTCGGGTCGGCATGATGAAGTTCAAATAAAATTGCTTTCAATGCAATTCTGTAATCGAAATAACTTTTTGCATTTTTAAACCTCAAAACGAAGCCCGCACCTTTGCTGTATTGAGGTATCGGAAGCCCACACATTTTAAACTCTTCAAAATAGCGCAATTTTAGTTCGACTCCCAGATAAGAGGTATCTTGTGTTTCCATATGATGTTATTTAAAAAATTTTTAATGTAATCAATTACAATTCTAATCCTATCTCTGCAACAGTAAGTAATAGTCTTTTTCTAACCAATACGTTTTATTATACTATTTAAATTTAGATGGAACTTAAACGGCACAAAAACAAATATGATTATTTCAATAAAAGAACCATATGTATTACTACTGTTAATTAAATAATTAATGAATAGGGGTTTTTTGTAAAGTTTGTTTGAAAAAGCCTAATTTTTAAAAGAGAAGCAATTATAAATAGGAAAAACGGCCAAAAAAGCACAACTTTTTTGCTGTAAATTTGTTTTTTATTTAAAAAATATTTTTTTAATTCTTTAAATCAGGGTCTATTAAAGCGGCGGGTTCAAATTCTTCTACATAATTGTATGGGATATAACCGGTTTGGTCATTGCTGTATTTTATTTTTGCCAGGATGCCACTGGTATGGTTTAGATCAATCCCGATCAATTGAACGCTATCACCGATGGTCAAAATCCGTTTGGTTGGAAGTTCTTCAGCATCTAAAATTGCAATATCCTGATAAGCCCCGGCTTTGTTGTTCCAAGTGTTTACCCTTACTTTTTTATCGGCATACTTTTGTTCCAACTTGTTTAAAGTTTGCACCAAAATTGGATCGTATTCGCGGTGCAAATGTTGATTAGTACTTCTTTTACAGGCAAAAATTAAGCATGATAAAAACAGTATCAAAATAAATTGAACAGAATGCTTTTTCTTTTTCACAAAAACATTTTCAAATAGCACCATGAATAATAATTGCATTGTATTTAACCAGAAAACAAATTTTAAATTGTAACAATTGATGCTTCTTTTACCACATAAAAATTAAGCTTGCTGCCAGTCCATTAGTTTCATCATCCGTAAAAACTCCGGTTGTAAATTTGCTTTGATTTGAACTTGCATTCCCGTTACCGGATGCTGGAAAGACAATTGCGAAGCATGGAGCAACATTGTGTCCATTTCAAATTCAGCTTTAAACAGGCGGTTTTGTTTGTTGCAGCCATGCGTGCGGTCGCCAATAATCGGATGAAAAATGTGGCTGAAATGTTTGCGCAACTGGTGCATGCGTCCGGTTGTAGGTTTTGCTTCCACCATCGAATACCTGGAGGTTAAATGCACGCCGAGCGGAACATCCAATTCTGCCCGTTGCAAGGTTGTATAAGCGGTAAAAGCATCCTGCAACGTGCCGTTTTCCTTGCGCAACGGATAATCAATCTCTTCAGAATCAGGCGTGTGGCCGCGCACAATGGCCAGGTACTTTTTTTGCACTTTGTTTTCTGCAAATTGCTGCTGCATGGCTTTTTCGGTTTCCTTATCCAACGCAAAAAGCAAAACGCCGCCGGTTTTGCGGTCGAGCCGGTGCACCGGGTTTACCCATTGATTGATCTGGTTTTTTAACAATTGCAAGGCAAACTCCTCTGCATCGCGGGCAATTGGCGAACGGTGCACCAGCAAACCATGCGGCTTGTTGATGGCCACCAAATGTTCATCGCGGAATATAATTTCTAAAGGCAAGGGTTGATCGTTTTTTTGTGGACGCCAAATTTAGGGCAATAAAAGAAGTATTGGTATAAAAGTATTGAATTTAAAAATGGAGTTAACAAATGGTAAAACTAACTTTGCCAGGTTCTATATTAACCGTTTTAAACAACTAAATTAAAACCCGCTTGTTACCATCGTATAACCTTTGTTTTAACCGCTTCCAATGCCCTTCATCACCAATAAACCGCAACCAGTAAATTTAACCGGAAAATTAAAATGGGTAGAATACATGGCCAATTTGCTAGACGATAAGTTTCGCATTCCCGGCACAAAGTTTCGTTTTGGTTTAGACCCGATCATGAATTTGATCCCCATTGCCGGAGATATTTCAGGCTTTTTGGTAGGCGCAGCTTTGGTTTGGGTAATGGCGCGGCACGGTGTAAGCAGGAAAGTTTTGATTTTGATGGTCATAAATATTTGTGCGGATGCTTTGATTGGTGCGGTTCCGCTGATCGGGCAAATTTCTGATTTCTATTACAAGTCCAATTCGCGCAACATCAAACTGCTGAAAGAACATTACGAAGAAGGCAAACACCAGGGAAAAGGCACAGGCGTTTTGGTCATGTTGTTTTTGGTGCTGCTGGTGTTTTTTGCGGCGTTTTTGTTTTTGCTTTATACCATTACAAAATGGGTTTTCGGCTGGATTTAATTTGAAAATAAAAGCTTATAAATTGTATGTTGATTTTTATAGCTTAGTAACCGAAATTAAAAACCTAAACCAATAAAACTATTACGGTTTATTTTAAGCCTGTTTAAATTGATACCCATACAATTACATGCTTCTTTTATGCCGGTAAATTTGATTTTTAAACATGAAAGAACCAATGATTTTTATACGATAAAAGAAGTATCAGTTTAGAAAAGGCGCTATACCAAAAAACACAATTTACAATTCTTTAACCATGAATATCAAAATCTGCCTGTTGCTGTTGGCACTAAGTTTTACCGGTATCTTTTCAGCCAAAGCGCAATTGCCTTTTCTCACCAAAAAAGAAATTAAACAAGGCTGGGTTTTGCTTTTTGACGGAAAAACATTTGAAGGATGGCAAAAAGCCAACGGTACGCCTTTTACAGGAAAAGGCTGGAAAATAGATAACGGCGTGCTTAGCGTAAACCTGGAAAATGGCGAAGGCGGAGACATCATCACCACAAAAGAATATACCGATTTTGACCTTTCCCTTGATTTTAAGCTGGAAAAAGGGACCAATAGCGGCGTTAAATGTTTTTTGATTAAAAATACTTCTTTGGGCTGCGAGTACCAGCTTATTGACGATGAAAACCACCCGGACGCAAAAATGGGCAGAAATGGCAACCGCTCGCTTGGAAGTCTTTACGATATCATGCCTCCTGCTGCCGATAAAAAAGTTAACCCTTTGGGCGAATGGAACAACATGCACATCATCTCCAAAGGAAAGCATGTAGAACACTGGCTGAACGGAAAGAAAATTTTGGAATACGACCGCGGCAGTGAAAAATTTAAAAGTATGGTGGCCGAAAGCAAGTTTAAAACTACTTCAGGTTTTGCCGAAGCAGACCGTTCGGCCATTCTGTTGCAGGAACACGGCGATGTAATTCATTTCAGGAATATAAAGATCAAGCAATAAATTGTGCTATGGAAAAAAGACGTGATTTTATCAAAAAGGTGGCGATAACTACCGGCGGCCTTGCTTTGGGAAGCAAAGCTTTTAGTTTTACCGCATCAAGCTATAAAAGGATCATCGGTGCAAACGACCGAATCCATGTAGCTATCATCGGGCTAAACGGCAGGGGCGGCAGCATGTCGGGTACGTTTGCCCGTCAGCCAAATTTGATGATTAATACCGTATGTGATGTGGATTCAAGGACAATACCCAAAGTCCAAAAATCGGTATCGGCCATAACCGGTACGGATGCCCCCAAAGGCGAAGGCGACTGCCGTAAAGTGATGCAGGACAAAAGTATTGATGCCATTTACATCGCCACGCCCGATCATTGGCACGCACCAATGACCATAATGGGCTGCCAGGCCGGGAAGCATGTGTATGTAGAAAAACCGCTCAGCCATAACCCGCACGAAGGGGAATTGGCCGTACGGGCAGCAAGAAAGTATAACCGGGTTGTACAAATGGGCGCACAACGACGCTCTTCCCCGTTGGCCATACAATGTGTAGAAGAATTGCACAACGGCGTTATCGGCAGGGTATATTTGGCCAAAACCTGGTACACCAACAACCGCAAAGCTACTTACCTTAAACCTGCTGGGGCTCCCGATTGGCTGAACTATGACTTGTGGCAAGGCCCGGCACCGCGCAAACCTTACCAGGACGGGTTGATCCACTACAACTGGCATTGGTTTTGGGATTACGGCACCGGTGAAGCCTTGAACAACGGTACGCACGAAGTGGACATGGCACGATGGGGACTGAATGTAGATTTTCCGACAAGGGTAAGTTCGGTTGGTGGCCGATACCAGTTTAAAGACGATTGGCAAACGCCGGATACACAAATTGTTACAATGGATTATCCCGGCCGTGTGTCGCTGTTGTGGGAAAACAGGAGTTCGAACGGAAGAAAAATAGAAGGTGCCGAGCGGGGCATTATTTTTTACGGCGATAATGGCAGTATGGATACCGACGGCGAAGAATATACCCAATATGACCTGAGCGGTAAATTAGTAAAACAGGTAAAAAAACAAGGGCCGGCAGAAGATGCAGGCTTACAAGGCCGAAATACCGCCAGCCCAAGTTTAGGAATGGACAGCCAGCACGTTGCTAATTTTTTGGATGCGATCCGTAACCATAAACGCCCAAGCTGTGATGTTGAATTGGGTCATAAAAGTATATTGCCCATGCAATTGGGCAACATTTCCTGGCGTGTTGGCCGTGACTTGCACATAGACCCTAAGAACGGGCATATCCTGAACGACCCCGAAGCACAAAAACTATGGAGCCGTAGTTACGAGCCAGGCTGGGAACCTAAAGTTTGAGGAAAAGCCGGAACCAATCAAAGTTCCGGCTTTCTCCTGTTAAATGCTTACCAAATTTATGTGGGTAAAAGAAGCATCGTCCTTAATCTTCTAATCATTCCCGTTGGCGCTCCACTAGCTAGCCTGTTTTAAATTGTAATAAGCTAATACATTTTTACCACGGACTAATCCCTGTTTCCGGTGCATTGTCATCACTAAAAAATTGACCTGTCGGCCCGTCTGGTCCTAATATCGCTGCTTTTACTACCCGGGCAGCAGCATCCGGCACGGTTCCGGGGCCACTATGGTGATTAAAATCTGTGGCGGTATAACCAGGGTCAACGGCATTTACCTTAAATGGCGTATCGCGCAAGTTATGGGCCAGCATAATGGTATAAGCATTAAGGGCAGCTTTAGACGGAACATAAACGGCAGCTTTAACTGGGTAATACTTCCAGGAAGGATCGTTATGCAAAGTGAGTGAACCCAAGCCTGAAGTAACATTAACAATCCTCGGCTCCGGCGATTGCTTTAGCAGGTCTATAAACGCCTGTGTTACTTCTATTACGCCAAAAAAATTGGTTTCAAACACTTGCTTAAACACGCTGATGTCTGTTTCCAGTGGCGTTTGCGGCATAGTGCCGCTGACACCGGCATTATTAATCAGCACGTCCAGTATTTCAGTTTTCCGGCCAAGTACTTCGCGCGCGGCCGTGATTGATTCAATTTGATCTACATCAATCTCTATAGGCTCAACCTGGTTTAAGCCTTCCGACTGTAATTGGCTGACCGCCTGTTGGCCTTTTTCCATGTCCCGGCAGCCTAAGTATACATAATATCCTTGTTGTAATAATTGCCTTGCAGTTTCAAAGCCAATACTTTTGTTTGCTCCTGTTATCAGTGCTGTTTTCATAATTAATTGTTTAACAGTACAAATTTACAGCGTGCATGGTATCTGGCTGTAACACATCCAATGGTATTAACGGTACATTTTACGGATGTTGGCCCGGTACTCGGCAGGCGTTACACCGGTTTCACGTTTGAAAAAGCGGTTAAAATAAGAGGCATCTGCAAAACCGAGGTCAAACGCAATTTCTTTTAAAGAATTATGGGTATGAAACAGCAAGCGCCGGGCTTCCAGTACCAGCCGCTCATGAATATGTTTGATGGCCGGCTTGCCACTTTGTGTTTTTACCACTTCGCTTAAATGGCCGGCAGAAATATGTAGTAGGGAAGCATAATCGCCCACTTCATGCAGTTCGCGGAAGCACTCGTTGATTTTTGCCTGAAATTGCTGCAGCAACAGCTTATCCATAGAAGTATCGTTGTCCTTAAATTGCGCTGTATATAGTCGGCTCAAATAAGTAAGCAGCACCGTCAGGTAAGCGGCCAACATGCGTTGCTGCCATTCACTTGGGTTTTGATACTCAGCGTTGATCTTAGCCAGCATATCTTCTACAAAATTGACATCGGCTTCTTCAAGCAGCAATTCGTGTCCGTTATAAAGGTTTTGGATCAACGGTAGTTTGCTTAATGAAGCGTTTTCCTGAAATGACAAGAATTCATTGGTAAAAGCAATACCCGTACTCCATAACTTTTCAAATTCTTCCTTTACGATGATTTGATTTGGCCCCGAAAAGTAAACCGTGTTGTCTTTAAGTACGTATGGCACCATATCTATCCATTGGCGGCTGCCAGCCCGCCGGATAAAAACAAACAGGAAATGGTCCTTTCGGTGCGGTATTAAAAGCTCGGACTGGTTTGGTAAATTGCCTTCATAATTATACACCCTAAAATGTTTGTTACCGGTTATATAGTCTGGCTCTAAAGAATAAATTGGTAGTTGTTGATTGTAGTTGAGGATATGCATTGCCTAAAACTAATGATTTTTATTAATATGCAATTGGCATTGCTCGTTTTGGTTTGTAATCCGGTTTTTCGAATTTCCAATTTTCTATCCCGTTCCCTCAACACAAAATTTCCAAATATAAAAAAAGCAGCAGCGGTATTTATAATAGGAAACAAAAAACCAGCAATTCTCCCTTACTAAACTATACCCTTGATATTAGTTTGACAAATAAAAACGCGATTATTATATTAGAAGCCTTAACTATAAAAATTATGAAAAACTTTACCCGCCTTTTTATAATTGCCACAGTCTTCAGTGCCTGCAAAGGCACAAAAGACGTTCCTGCACCGACCACCCTAAAAATATCACCCAAGTATTTATAGGTCCCGAGCTTCCTGTTCAGCAAAAGGCATCCACACTTTACATGGGCGTCAGGTATTTTAAGGATTATTCTGCCAACGACCAGGTAAATCTGTCTTTTAACGGTCTAGACGGTGTTGTACAAAACGTTTACAAATCCGATATAGAAGGCACTAATATACTGTTTTTGTTTCAGCCGACCAGTCAGGCAATGAACGGCAAGTTGAAATTGAGCATTAAGAACGACCAAAAAACCGTCGAAAAGGAACAAAACTTTCGGATAGTCGAAGACCTAAACCTTAAAACGGTGTGGAACGCCCTTGATAAAACGTATCTTTCCGGCTTTGACCGTCAAATTGATCGGTTTAAAACAGGCACGTTCGCACTTAATACCTTTTCACCAGCCGATCTTGGTTTATATGTGGATAATACCTTAGTTCTGTCAGACCGGTACGGGAAGACCTTGATTCCGGGTTTGCAGGGTAAATACGAGCTTAATTATACGGGGGGCATTTTATCCGAAATAAAGGTTAGCCATGGCGAGCCGCAGGCGAATGCCTCATTTTCTTCTAAGAAAACCTATGCCGATATCGCAGCAGTTTATGGGAATTATATTTCCCGCGTTCAGCAAAATGAATTCGAGGTGACCATGTACGAAACAGGCGAATTTTCGCTCAATACATATCTCAGCCCAGCGATTATGTACACGATAGTACGCAAGAAGTAATTTCTTATGCCCTTCTAGTCTTAATTTGTAATCCCGTCCATCAAACCTTAAATTTTCAGTCCCATACTTTTCTAACCAACAAATTTCCAAACATAAAAGAAGCATCAACGGTATTTATAATAAGCTGCTTGTAAACACAAACACATGCAAACAAATAAATACAACCACCCATGCAAAACCTAACCATAATTGGAGAAGAAATTATAGACAAAAATCAATCGCCCAAATTAAAAAAGTTTATTGCTGAAAAAGATTTAATAATTACTTTAGTTATTTTTTCGCAAACTTTTGTTCCCGCAATTTAAAAAGTTCATCAGTTGTGATGAAACGGTTAAAACCTTTCTTTTCCAATCCTTTAATTAACGCTTTGTCGCCGCTCCAAATCTTACATTTAAAATGTTTGGCAAATGCTACATAGGTAATGTCTTTAGGGTCAACGTCAAACACTAACTTTTCTGCTTCAATCCAAGTTGATGCTTTGATTTGTTCTTCGGATATAAAAGTAACATCCTTATAAATTTCAAATTCTGCTTCCTGAACTTGTTCTAACGTTAGTCCTGAAATTTTAATAATTTTTGAATAATGTTTTTTGATTTCTATTCTTAAAAATTCAGGGGCAATAAAATTGAAATACTTATTAGAATTGATTAGTAAGTCTCCAATTTTACCATTGGTGTTTAATATCGCACTAAAAACGATGTTCGCGTCAACTATTAATTTCACTTTAAAAAGCGGCTGCGGTTGTTCTCCCACCAAGAAGCATTCACCTCTTCAGCCAAAGCATCCGCATCAGCTTGTTTTGCCTTGCTTTGTGATGTTGCTTCTAAATATTTTGCGTAATCAATCAATCGCTGAACCCCGAAACTGTCAACAGAAGAAGATATAGTGATCACAATTTCATTATTTGTTGTTCTTTCTACCAGCATTTTATAGTTTTGTTAGCTTGTCTAAGTTAAGAAAGTTTATTTATTTTTTTAAAACGGATAGATTTTGCTGGTTGATTTTTATTTTCAGTCTTCCTCCTTCCCCAACCCCAAAAACCAAACATAAAAGAAGCATCAACGGTATTTATAACAAGCTGCCCGTAAACACAAACCCAGGCAGTAATCCAATAAACACAACCCATGCAAAACCTAACCATCTTCGGCGAAGAAATCATAGACCAAAAATCAATTGCTCAAATCAAAAACTGCATTGGCGAAGAAGATTTAGCGGTGCTAACCGCCGATGCACATTACGGTTACGGCCATCCCATTGGTGGCGCGGTGGCTTATAAAAATAAAGTTTCGCTGTCGGGCGTTGGTTTTGATATTGGTTGCGGCAACAAAGCGGTGCGGACGAATATTATGGCTGATGAAATCAATACGCCAAAAGTAATGGACGAGATTTTTAAGCGGATTTCTTTTGGCGTTGGCCGTTTTAATAACGAACGGGTAGATCATCCGATACTGGAGGAAATCAGAAATGCCGACTTTAAGCCGCAACGAAAGTTGATTAGCTTGGCTGCCGAACAGTTAGGAACAGTTGGTTCCGGCAATCATTTTATTGATTTGTTTCGAGACGAGCAAGGCTTTTTGTGGATCGGCGTACACTTTGGTTCGCGCGGTTTTGGCCATAAAACGGCTACGGGTTTTATCGCCATGTCGCAAGGTTTAACCTTTACCGATCATGGCAAAGAAGGTTCGATGGATGCGCCGCCTATTTTGTTTGACATCGCTTCGGCAACCGGCGAAGCTTATCTAGCAGCCATGAACGTTGCCGGAAAATACGCTTCTGCAGGCCGGGATTTGGTGGTGCAAAAAGTGCTGGAAATTTTAGGCAATCCCAAAGTTACTTTTGAAGTGCACAACCACCACAACTTCGCGTGGCAGGAAGAGCATTTCGGACAGCAATATTATGTGGTGCGCAAAGGTTGTACGCCGGCTTTCCCCGGTCAGCAAGGTTTTATTGGCGCTACCATGGCCGATACTTCGGTGATTGTAGAAGGCGTAGATTCGGAACTTTCCCGTAAAGGTTTGTATTCTACGGTTCATGGAGCCGGGCGCGTGATGAGCCGGACACAAGCTGCCGGAAAAAAGAAATGGATAGCCGGAAAAGATGGCAAGAAACGGCCAACCCTAATAGCAAAAGGCCAGGTTGATTTTGATGCCGTAAAAGCACAGATGAAAGACTGGCACATCGAACTGCGCGGCGCCGGTGCAGACGAAGCACCGCAATGTTATAAAAAGTTGGACGAGGTTTTGCAATATCAGGGAAACACGATTAAAGTGTTGCACCGCTTGCATCCAATTGGTGTAGCAATGGCTGGCGGCGAAACTTTTGACCCTTACAAAGATTGACCCAATCATGTTTCAATTTGAAGTTATTCGAGATCCGGAAAACCCTGCCCGCGATCTGCTAATTTGCCGGGAAAAAGAATTCCGGATGCGTGTTTATCCGCAGGCAGAAGAAGATGTAAACTTGCCAGCGGCAGCATTGAAATTTTATTCTGATGATCGCGGTGAACCTTTGCTTTTCCACGTTTTACAGCCCGAACTTTTTGCCGATGGTTATGGTTGGAACAATCAATTGTACCGCTCAGCTATTGCCTGGTATTTTAGAAAGTACAGAAGTATGGACAATGATTTTTAGGTGATAAAAGAAGTATGGACTAATTCGCTTACTGGTTGGGTGTGTCCTAAAGTCCCTGTTCCTTCTTTCGATATGTATTGTTTTCCTTTTTGAAATGATATGCTTTTCTTTAGGGATGTACTTTTTATACGCTCAACCCGGAGGTTTGCCAATAACAAAAAAAGCCTAAAATTACCATCGGTTCACTTTTACTTAACTTTACAAAACCATGTCTGAAAAAGAAACTTCTATCTGGCTTACAAAACAAATTCGCCGTTACACCGCGCTAACTGACGAGGACGCCGTTAACATTGCCGCTTTGTTCAATTGCCGGAATGTATATAAAGGCAAATTCCTGCTTAAAGAAGGCCAATATGGGGATTGGTGGGGATTCGTGTACCAGGGGTTGTTCCGGTCTTATTCGTATAATGCCGAAAACATCGAGTACACGAATGGCTTTTTCAGGGAAGGCTCGTTTACCTGCGAATTAGTAAGTTTCTCCGGTACTGCAGTTAGCCAAACTAACGTAGTAGCGTTGGAAGACTCAGTCATCCTTTGTGTAAACAGGGCCACCTTAGATTCGCTGTTCAGGGATTACCCCGATTTTGAAAGGTTTGGCAGGTTGTTATATCAAAAGGTTCTTGTCAGTTACAAACAGCGCAACCTTTTCAGGGTAAGGCTCAACGCGCGTGAACGTTACCTTCATTTTCTTAAAAATGAACCGGAACTGATCAAAAGGGTTCCATTAAAATATATTGCCTCTTATCTAAGTGTAACAGATACAAGCCTCAGCCGAATCCGACGAAACACACGACAATTGGCTGGCTGATTTCTTGTCTTTAGGCAAGTGTAAACAGTTTTGGGCCGTACTATCTTGCAAAAAAATACAAGATGGAAATACGACCAAAAATAGCTTTAATAAGCGGGGCCAACAGGGGGTTGGGCTTCGAGATTGCCCGTCAATTAGGCAAAAGGCAGATCAAAGTTTTAATTGGTGCCAGAAATGCAGCCGCCGGCCAGACTGCCGTAGATGGTTTGATAGCCGAAGGAATTGACGCTTTATTTGTTTTACTTGATATAACCGAAACCAACAGTATTGACGAAGCCGTCCGGTTCGTTACTGAAAGGTTTGGCTATTTGGACATTTTAGTTAATAACGCCGCCATCTTACCTAAAGCAACAGATGACGGTTCGCCAAGTCAGGCAAGTCGTGGGCTATTACTCGAGTTTCTAGAAACTAACTTTCTGGCACAGGTAAACGTTACCCAAGCTTTTCTACCATTAATCAAGCAAAGTACGGCCGGCCGTATCGTCAATATGTCTTCCTCAATTGGATCGGTAACCCTCTCCAGCGAACACTTGCATCAGAATGGCCCTAAGCCACCACGTATCCCGTATGCTGTTTCAAAAGCTGCATTAAATATGTTCACCGTATTATTGGCCAAAGAGTTGAGGCAGGACGGAATAAAAGTCAACAGTGCCG